>JBIKHN010000142.1:0-3783 GCA_044362135.1 Ilumatobacteraceae bacterium
TTCACGCGCTTGTTCACAGCAAAATACTAGTAACTAGGTGGCTTTGGCAGACCTTCAACTTCGGTTCGGCCTAAGAACCAAGCAAGTCGTTCATTGGGTGAAAGCTGCAGTGCAATTTTTGGCACAGAAGTGAGCCCCATTGGTTTGCTTGCACGCCACATCATGACTTGTCGATCAAGTTCGTAGCGCACATATATGGAATTCCAATTCGCAAATGTAAACGCAAGTGATAAGTCGGCATGATGCACTTCAACCTCGCGCCACCTTAAGAACACGATGTCGCTCATGGCTATGGATGCGCCAGCACTGTTCACTCCGTGTCCTTGCCAGCCTTCGCTGTTAGTTGCTGCCCACTGCCCTTCCAGAGCGTAGATGCTCCTGCGCACTGCATTTACTAACGACTCTGCCGAATCGTTGGCGTGCGACTCAATTCCCTCTTTGCGGGCTTTTGCACCGCCAACATACTGCTCACCCACTTCTCCACGGGCTGCACACTGCAAAACATGCACGTGGCTTTCTGCGTTTCGAGCTAAGTGTGAAAGCACATGACCGCGTGTCCACCCCGGAAGCGCCGATGGTTCACGGCACTGATCGTCGGTCAACGAATCAAGCGACTGCAGTAACCGTTGGTGTGACTCTGCACAGCCTGCAACATGAATATTGAGCGTGCGGCCAAAATCGTCCATCACCGACAAAGGTAGCGGCTTGCTTAGCGAGTACTGATGCGCTGCGGAATGACCACGACCGTGCCGTCGTCTTCATGATGGACGCGTGCAGAAACGCCGTAAAACTCGGAAAGGATGTTTGGCTGCAACACTTCTTTTGCCGAACCCTCTGCCACTCGAGCGCCTTGATGCATCAGCACCAATCGGTCGGCGTACATGCCAGCAAGCGTGAGGTCGTGCATTGCAGAAACGACGGTAAGCCCCTGTTCGCGACGCAATTTGTCCACCAGTTCGAGCGCTTGCTGCTGATGCCCAATATCAAGCGCACTCGTTGGTTCATCGAGTAACAGCACAGGTGCCTCTTGTGCAAGTGCGCGCGCAATCACTAAACGCTGCACCTCACCGCCCGACAGCGTGCCTAAGGAGCGTCGTGCAAACGTGGCCAAATCAAGGCGATTGAGCACATCACTTACTACTTCTTTGTCGTGCCTTGACTCCCATGAGAAATGGCGAACATATGGGTTGCGTCCAAGCAACACATAATCAAACACATTCATGTCAAGAGGTATCAGTGGTGATTGAGGAACATACGCAATATGTTGCGCTCGCCAACGAGCCGATGTTGCCGGAATCTCTTTCTGATCAATTGCAATTGATCCCGAGTAAGGAACCAGCCCAGCAGCAGCTCGCAACACCGACGATTTACCTGCACCATTTGGCCCAATGAGGCACAACCACTCGCCCGAGTGCAACAAGTCATTAAAACTCTGTACGGCTTCAACACCGTTATATGACACACGAACATCACAAAATCCAAGCGCGGTCATGTTGAGGTATTCCGTGTGCGAAGCAAGTACAAAAAGAATGGCGCACCAAAGAATGCAGTAACGACACCAATTGGAGTTTCGGCCGGGTTCGCCAACACCCGGCTTGGAATGTCTGCGAATACGAGAAATGCTGCTCCGAGCAACACGCTGAGCGGAAGCACCTTGCGATAACTGGCTCCGGCAAGCAAGCGAACGGCATGTGGAACGATGATGCCAACAAAACCGATGAGGCCACTGACCGCAACCACTGCTGAAGTGCCGAGCGTTGCGGCAAGCACAACAATTAAGCGAACGCGACGAACATTGATGCCCAGTGCACTCGCTTCGTCGTCACCGACACGAAGCACATCAAGTAATCGACGATGCATCAGCAACACACCTGTGCTGAGCAATACATAAGGAAGCACTAAACGCACATCACCCCATGTCGCACTCGACAACCGTCCAAGAATCCAGGAATACACCTGACGCACCACATCGGTATTGCGTTGCAGAATAAACGCCTGAATAGAAGTCGCCAACGAAGTAACCGCGACTCCAGCCAAAATCAGCGTGGTTGTGGATTGCGTAGTTCCAAACGCAGTACCCACTACATAGGTAACTAACACTGCAACAAGCGCGCCGATGAAAGCAGCAAGAGGAAGTGGATCAACGATCCAATCTTCCGTGGCCCCTCGCTGAAACGCAAACACCAATGTGGCCCCTAATCCCGCACCAGCGGCCACACCAAGTAAATACGGATCAACGAGAGGGTTCCGGAATACTCCCTGATAACTCGCTCCCGAAATTGACAACATTGATCCAACAATTGCTGCCAACACCACACGCGGTGTCCGAATCAACCACACAATGTTCCAATCTTGTTCTGAAACACCACTATCAATTCGGATGAACGGTAAGCGATTAAGAAATTCGAGCGGAATCCTCCACCACGTCGGACCTGCTGGTCCGATCATCGTGCCCACGATCATTGCAACAAGCAACAGCACCCCGCCAAACACAAACCAGTAACGGTTACGGCCCGTGTCCAGAGAAGTTGTTGGTGTCATAACGATCGTGGGCTCGAAATCTGAATGTGATTACGAATTCGCAGATGCGACTGCATCACGAATTGCTGTGATGAGCTCGAGAACACGTGGTCCCCAACGCGATGCGACATCGTCGTCAAGTTCAACAACTTGGTTTGCCGTTACAGCCTTGAGTCCACCCCAGCCATCACGTGCAGCAACGGTTGTTGCATCTTGTGCGCAACACTTGGTGTCGGCAAGGAAAATGAAGTCTGGATCAGAGGAAACAATAACTTCTGCTGAAAGCTGTGGGTAGTCATTTCCTGATTCAACATTGTCGGCGATATTGCGCATGCCGAACAGATTGAAGATCTGACCGATGAAGGTGTTCGATGTTACGGAGTAGTACGTGTTGTCGAGTTCGTAGTAGTAAGACAGTGGTGGCTCGCTGAATTGCACGGATGCCACTGCTTCTTCAATTCCGGCCTGCAGAGTCTTTGACACTTCAATTGCCTTCTGGCTGTTTCCTGTGAGCACTCCAAGCTGTTCAATCTGCTCGTACACATTTTCAATGCTCATCGCGGCACCAGCTACGAACACTGGAATGTCGAGCGTGCTCAACTGCTCAACCAGACTTCCTGGATCGTAGGAAATGATGACGAGGTCTGGTGTGTAACCACTAATTGCTTCAATGTTTGGCTCGAAACCAGACAACGGGGTGCCGAGTGCAACCGCTTCTGCTGGGTAGTTGGAGTATTCATCTACAGCAACAACTTGCGAACCCGCACCAATTGAGTACAACATCTCCGTTGCGGTTGGCGACAACGAAATGATTCTGGTTGGTTGAGCGTCAAGTGTGAGATCGCCGACTGTTACCGGAAATACATCCGCAGTAACAGCAACAGTGTCGCTTGACGTTTCACTAGACGACCCGCAACTTGCCAGAACGGCAGTGAGGGAAAGAAAAAGACCGGCGAGGCCGGCCTTGGTTAACTTGTTCATATGGTCTCCTTGCTCTTCTTGCGAGAGCGGTTGATGTAGCTACGCATTAGGCGACCGGACTTGCAGAAAATATCTGCATTACCGTTGCGGGACAGTGCCGGAATCTCACCGGACTTCGCTGAATGTTTTGCCCTTCGGCTATTACCGAAGTGTGGTTACCTTAGCGCAGGTGCGCGGTGGTTATGCAAATAACGCGGCGAGGCGTTCCATGCCTTCAATCAAATCGGCGTCGCCGAGCGCAAAACTAAAGCGTGCGTAGCCGGGCGCACCAAATGCTTCACC
>JBIKHN010000143.1:0-3750 GCA_044362135.1 Ilumatobacteraceae bacterium
AGCGATTGAAGGCACTTGGCGTGCATCGGCTGCTTGCACGTGCTGGTGCTAGTGAAGGAACCGTTGTGCACATTGGTACGTTTAGTTTCGAGTACACACCAGAGAGTTAATGATGCGAATCGTTGTCAAAATTGGAACTTCGTCGGTAACCGATGAACATGGCGCAATCAATAACCGCGCAATTGAAACGCTGTGTGATCAGGTTGCGCAGTTGCGCAAGCAGTCACATGAGGTGCTGGTGGTTACCTCTGGGGCTGTTGCTGGTGGCGTTGCAGCGCTTGGAATGAGTCAGCGCCCAACGGATACACAGACGCTGCAGGCACTCGCTGCGGTTGGCCAAAGCCAGCTGATGAATCGTTACAACGAATACTTGTCTGCGCGCGGGCTCATTGGCGCACAGGTATTGCTGGTGCCAAACGACTTCATTGACCGCACTCAGTACCTGCATGCACGTCAAACACTTGGCCGCTTGCTCGAACTTGGTTGTGTGCCAATCATTAACGAAAATGACGCAATTGCCAGCGACGAAATTCGCTTCGGCGACAACGACCGCATTGCTGCACTCGTTGCGCACAGTGTTGGCGCCGATGCCCTGGTGTTGCTCACCGACATTGGTGGCTTGTACACAGCAGACCCACGCACTGATGCTTCGGCAACACTTGTTGAGCAAGTTGGAGCAGACGACCCACTGTTGTCGGTGAACGCAGGCTCTGCAGGAACGGCGCGCGGAAGTGGCGGAATGGCGTCAAAACTTTCGGCTGCTCGCATTGCCTCGTGGTCGGGTGTGCGCACAGTGATTGCCAGTGCAGGCAGGGCCAATGTGTTGCAGGACGCCATTGACCAAAAGGCGGGAGTTGGAACGCAATTTTTGCCGCACAACAGAAACCTCTCTGCGCGAAAACTGTGGATCGCATTTGCTGCTCAGCATGTTGGTTCTGTTGTTGTCGACGACGGCGCGAAGAACGCATTGATTACACGCAATACTTCGCTGTTGCATGCTGGGGTAGTGGAAGTAAGCGGAGACTTTGCAGCAGGTGACACCGTAGAAATTGTTGATGTTCGTGGTGTTTCATTCGCTCGCGGCATGGTGGGTATTGATGCGGTGCAGGCTGGTGCGGCCGCAGGCTTGCAAAGCAGCGATTTACCTGAAGGGGTAGACCCAGAACTCGTTCATCGTGACGATTTAGTCATTTTGCTCGACAAATAATCGCGCATCGTTTTTTCGCCAAGTGCGCTGAGCGCAATCATGTATGTTGCAGCGCCAATCAATGTGCCTGCTAATACACGCGTGAGTGCGCCAAGTCCGGCGTCACTTCCGATGTACTGGATGGCAAACCACACTGCACAGGTCATGGCTCCGGCGGCCAGCGCAATACGTACAATGTTGAACGCCAGTTCCGACAGTTTGATGTCAACTTCTGTGCTCTCCAATACGAGCAGGGCAATAAGCGCAGAAACGAGATACGCGATGGAGAACGACAGTCCTAAACCAAACACTCCGTGCCTGTCAACAAGCACTATTGCCAACACGATGTTGATGGCATTCTCGCCAACGTTGATGAAGAACGGAGTTCGCGTGTCGTTGCGCGCATAGAAGCCACGGAGAACAAACAAGTAAATTGAAAAACCAGCAAGCCCAATTGCAAGACCCGAAAGTGCGCGAGCCGTATTTTCAGTTGCTGTTGCCGAAAAGTTGCCATGTTGAAAAAGCAGTCCGATGACGGGCTTTGACATGACCCACAGTCCACACGATGCAGGAATAGTGAGCAGTGCGGTCAGTCGAATGCCGCTCGCCATGGTTGTTGAAAACTGTTGGTGGTCGCCACGGTGGAACATGCGGGCAAGGTCAGGAACAAACGTGGTGGCGATGGAAACTGCGAGCAGGCCGTGCGGTAGTTGCAGCAATACGAAAGCTTTTGAATACGCATCCACACCGCCGCTGCCAGGTGATGCCAGATTTTTAATGACCACGAGCGCAACTTGGTTAGCGGCAACATAACCAAGAGTCCACAGAGACAGTTGGACGAGTTTCTTCACAGCTGGGTGTGCGAACTGCGGAGCAAACGTAAATCGCATGCCGTGTCTCAGCACCGCTGCGCCTTGAATTGCAGCCATCACAGCAATGCCAAGTGTGGTGCCAAGACCCAGAACCCAAATTGCGGCTTGATCGTTTTGCACCGAATCGATGGACAAGTTGTCGCCAGACATCGTGAGCGGCAGAAGACAAAAGAATCCAATGGTCACAATGTTGGCCAGTGCCGGCGACCATGCCGCAGCAAAAAATAACTTGCGAGCATTGAGTAGCGCCGAGGTGAGTGCGCTTAATCCGTAGAAGAAAATCTGCACCACAAAAATGCGGGTGAGCGAAGTGCCGACACTGCGAAAGACCTCGGCATCAACTCCGTCTGCAGGGTGCAGTGAGAAGATATGAAAGATTACTGGCGCAAGTAAGACGGCAAGTGCGGTGACAGCGACCAACACAATGGCGGAAACGCTGATAATCGCGTCTTGGCTTTTGACGCCTTTGAATTCGAAGTCATCACGCTCTACAAATTGGGCAAACAGTGCCACAAGACTTGCCGACAGCACGCCGCCGATGAGCAGCTCGTAGATGGCATTTGGTGAGTTGTTTGCACTATCGAACGCGTCTGCGAGTGACGTTTGTCCAACGATGATGCCGAAAATGACAATTCGGATGAGACCGGTGAGACGGGAAACTGCTGTTCCCGAGGCAACTACAAGGTTCGATCGAGCAAGACCGGTCATGAGCATCTCCATCGTAGGCGCAAGGGCCCTAAACGCTAGGGTTGCACGAATGAGCAAGAGCTTTGAATCAGTGCAAGAAGTCCGTGACGGATTAAAAAAGGTCAACTATTTGGCCGATGACGGAATCGCCAGCGTGGTCTATTTGGCCCAGCGACTAGGCAAGCCGATCCTTGTTGAAGGACCAGCAGGTACGGGTAAAACCCAGTTAGCAAAGAGCGTGGCCGAAATGCTGAACGCTCGGTTGATTCGTTTGCAGTGCTACGAAGGCCTCGATGAGTCGAAGGCGCTGTACGAATGGAACTACAAGAAGCAGTTGTTACGCATTCAGGCTGACAAGTCGAGCGATTCATGGAGTGAAGTCCACGACGACATTTTCAGCGATGAGTTCCTGCTTACCCGTCCATTGCTTGAAGCAATTAGCAGCACCGACCCAGTGGTGTTGTTGATTGACGAAGTAGACCGTGTGGAAATTGAAACTGAAGCATTGTTGCTCGAGATTTTGTCCGAGTACCAAGTATCAATTCCAGAACTTGGAACCATTACGGCAAAGCAAATTCCGATGGTGTTCCTCACCTCGAACAACACACGTGAATTGTCTGAAGCGTTGAAACGCCGTTGTTTGTTCTTGCACATTGACTATCCAGATATGGATCGTGAAAAAGAGATCGTGCTCACCAAAGTTGAAGGAATTACCGAGAACCTTGCCGACCAGATTGCTCGCATCGTTCGCAGCATCCGCCAGCTCGATTTGAAGAAGGCCCCATCGGTGAGCGAAACGCTTGACTGGGCACGTACCTTGATCTTGCTCGGTATCGATCACATCGACGCTCAAGAAGCAAAAGACACATTGCACATTCTTCTCAAATACCAGACGGACATTGCCAAAGCGGCGAAGGAACTGTCGGTCGACAAGTGAGTTGATGAGATGCCAGTTCTCGACTTGATGTCGGGCTTTATTGTCGAACTTCGCAATGCGGGTTTGCC
>JBIKHN010000144.1:0-3728 GCA_044362135.1 Ilumatobacteraceae bacterium
TAATGCGACCTCGTGTGAGGTCATATGGCGTTAGCTCAACTTGGACTTTGTCCCCCGGCAAGATGCGGATGTAATTCATTCGCATCTTTCCTGAAATATGAGCTAACACTGTGTGTCCGTTTTCGAGTTCGACGCGAAACATTGCGTTAGGCAGCGACTCTGTAATTGTGCCTTCCAGCACAATTGCATCTTCTTTGTTTTTTGGCAGGGCTTTCTCCTCAAACACACGGACATACGAGCCAGTCGGAAGGAAATCCCTCCAAAAGGCGAAGGGTTATGCTACCGCCGCATTCCCCTGCCCCAAAACCCCAAAACACAAGGAGATGGGTGAATTCAGCAGGGTCATGATGAGCGATTCTTAATGCCGGCGACAGCCCTACGGAGGCGGGCAAACACCTCATCGGGGGTGCCAAGACCGTCCACTACAGCCAATTTGCTCTGGTCTTTGTAGTACGCCACTAACGGCGAAGTCATGGCGTCGTATAGATCTAGGCGGTGGTTGATGGCTTCAGGGGTGTCGTCGGCACGTTGCACCACCGCTCCGCCACACTTTTCACAAATCCACGGGTTGGCTTCATTGCCAGTAGCCACATAATTGGCTTGGCACTGCTCACAGACGCGTCGCGCCGACAAACGGCTGAGCACCAACTCGCGCTTCACCTCAAGATCAATGACCAAGTCAATTGGGCGAACTTCGCTGATGTGATCAAGTGCCTGCGCCTGGGCAACTGTTCGAGGGAATCCATCCAAAATAAAGCCGTTCATGCGTGCATCTTCTTCACCAATTCGACCTTGAACCAGGCTGACCATCAGTTCGTCATTGACGAGCTCGCCTTTGTCCAACACGACCTTCACCGCACGACCAAGTGGCGAATCTTTGCGCACTGCAGCGCGAAGCATTTCACCAGTGGAAATATGAGGCGCGCCAAATTCGGAAGCGATGCGCACGCATTGCGTGCCTTTCCCTGCGCCTTGACGGCCGAGCATGATGATGCGAATTGCATTCGACATGGCGGTGATTCTTTCGTGAAAATCCTGAAATGTGTTTCCTAAAGAGGAAACGTCACTTCAAGAAGCCCTCGTAGTTGCGCTGCATCAATTGACTATCAATCTGGCGCATGAGTTCAAGTGCAACACCAACTGCAATCAACACGGTGGTTCCAGCAAATGGGAATGACTGCACATCGCCTACCCACAAAATGATGTACGGCAAGATGGCGATGAATGCAACGAACATTGCTCCAGGAAGCGTGATCCGGTTTACCGTCTTTGCCAAGAAACTTTCAGTCTGTGGTCCTGGACGAATTCCTGGAATGAATCCGCCCTGTTTGCGCAGTTGGTCTGCCTGACGAATCGGGTCGAATGCAATGGAGTTATAGAAATATGCAAACGCAATGATCAACAAGAAGAAAACGGAGAT
The DNA here is from genome assembly GCA_044362135.1 of Ilumatobacteraceae bacterium. Taxonomy (GTDB): domain Bacteria; phylum Actinomycetota; class Acidimicrobiia; order Acidimicrobiales; family Ilumatobacteraceae; genus UBA3006. The sequence goes on from JBIKHN010000144.1 coordinate 1,421, forward strand.
GTACAACAAGTTTTGGCTGTTCACCAAATAATTGTTTACAAATGAGGCAATAGAACCGCGCCAACCTTCACCGCTGCCGAGCATGTTCGACAACAGAACTGGCAACAAGAGCACAGAACTTGCGAAAATGATCGGCACGATTCCGGCCTGGTTCACTTTCAAAGGAATGTATGTGTTCTGCCCACCGTATTGCTTGCGCCCCACTACTCGTTTCGCAAACTGCACGGGAATTCGGCGACTACCAAGTTCAACACGAACTACTGCAAACAAAATTCCGATTGAAACGGCGACAAGCACGATGAACGTGATGGTTTTCTTGCTTTGCAAGAGCGAGTAATAGTTGTATGGAAGACCGCTGACCACTGAAGCAAAAATCAACATCGACATTCCGTTGCCAATTCCACGCTGGCTGATTAACTCACCAATCCACATGAGCAATGCGGTTCCCGCGACAAGTGATGGAATGACCAACAATGCGCGCGGCATGAACGGATCCAGCAACACCACATCTGGAGCTGTTGCAGCTGCACCCAAGAATGCCGAACCATTTCCTTGGCCAAAAATAAATGTGAGTCCAGCACCCTGTAAAAGTGCAATGCCAATGGCGAGATAGCGCGTCCATTGCGTGATCTTGCGCTGGCCCGTTGCTCCCTCTTGTTGCCACTGCTCAAGCTTTGGAATAACAACGCCAAGCACTTGCATGATGATGCTCGCCGTGATGTACGGCATGATCCCCAAAGCAAAAATAGAGAAGCTTCCGAACGCGCCACCCGAAAACAAGTTCAAGAATCCGAGGGCACCTTGTGAGTCTGAAGCTTCACGTAATTGGCGTACTGCCTGAGCATCAATACCGGGAACGCGAAGTGCAGCGCCGAAGCGGTACATGGCGATCATGGCAAGGGTGAACAGCACCTTGTTACGTAGGTCTTCCACCTTGAAGATGTTCTTCACATTCGACAACATCGTGGGTGCTCCTGTACTTGAGACGCGCCGGCGGACCGGCGCGACATCACTATCGGTTGGTGAACTGGTTGCCCTTAGCGGCTGGACGTGGGCCCTTGTGCGGCAATGGCAAGATGGTCACAGAGCCACCGGCAGCGACAATTGCCTGCTCAGCAGTCTTTGAAACTGCATGTGCAGAAACGTTGACAGCCTTGGTGATTTTTCCACGACCAAGCACCTTGATGAGGGTGTTCTTGTGAGCTGCGCTCTTATCAACGAGCACCTTGGGATTTACTTCAGCAAGACCCAAAGCTTCGATGACATCGAGGTTTACCGCGTAGTACTCAACACGGAACGGGTTATTAAAACCCTTCAACTTTGGTACGCGTTGCTTCAATGGCATCTGACCGCCTTCAAAGCCTCGCTTTACGGTGTTACGAGCGTATTGACCCTTCGTACCGCGACCTGCAGTCTTTCCACCTTTACCGCCGATACCACGACCGACGCGCTTTGGCTTCTTCGTTGATCCCTTTGCTGGGGCGAGTTGATCTACACGCATGGCTTACTTACCTTCCTTGATTTCAATGAGGTGTGGAACACGTGCGATCATGCCACGAATTTCCGGACGATCAGGCAACGTGTTGGTGTGGCCAATTCGACGCAATCCAAGAGCGCGCAATGTTGCACGGTTCTTTGGCTTGTTACCGATTTCTGAACGCACCTGAGTAACAGTGATAGTTGCACCAGTTGGCTCTACCTTCACACGCTTTGCTTTGCGGGTTGAAGTATTGCCAGATGCAGCCTTCAACGCAGCGGCTGCTGCGCGCTGTTCTGCTGCAGCCTTCTTGGCTGCTGGCTTACGGTCGCGAGTAGTGCGACCTGGTTTTTTGAATGCTGCCATGACTAGTGAGCACCTCCGTTTGACTTCTTACGCTCGTTGAACGCACGAAGGAGACCTTTTGGAACAAATGAGTCAGCTGGAATTCCGCGACGCTTTGCAACTTCGTCTGGGCTCTGCAATTCCTTCAAACCATTAATCGTTGCACGAGCAACGTTGATGGCGTTTGACGAACCAAGCGACTTCGCAAGTACGTCATGAATGCCAGCTTCTTCAAGAATGATTCGAGCAGCGCCACCAGCGATAACTCCGGTACCAGGAGCAGCAGGCTTCAGCAATACGCGACCTGCTCCGTTGATTCCCAAAATTTGGTGAGTGATGGTTGAACCAGCAAGAGCAACGCTGAACAAATTGCGCTTTGCTTCTTCGGTTCCCTTTTGGATTGCCAAAGGAACTTCCTTTGCCTTTCCGTAACCAAGACCTACGCGACCTGCACCGTCACCGATAACAACAAGTGCGGTGAACGAA
>JBIKHN010000145.1:0-3674 GCA_044362135.1 Ilumatobacteraceae bacterium
TATGCATTGCTTGCCTGCACATCGTGGCCAAGAAGTATCACCTTCGGTCATTGACGGGCCACAAAGCAAGATCTATCCGCAAGCGCATAACCGAATGCACGCGGCACGTGGAGTGCTCGCGTTTCTAATGGGAGTGAAACAATGACCACAAAAGTTCAGCGCCAAGGTGCAGTTGCGCAATTGATTGCAGATCACGATGTCACCAGCCATACACAGCTGGTGACTCTGCTGAAGAAGTCGGGCATTGTGGCAACGCAGGCCACTGTGTCACGCGACTTGGAGGATATTGGCGCAGTCAAAGTGCGTACTTCGCACGGTGAGACCGCATACGCCATTCCGGAGTTTGAACCTGATCGTATTGCGCCGCTTGAGCAACTTCGTCGCGTTCTTGCCGAATGGGTTGCCGATATTCAGATCAGTGAACCCATCGTCATTATCCGCACGCCTCCCGGTTGTGCTCATGTTGTTGCGTCCGCGCTTGATCGTTCGCGAATTGAAGGACTTGCCGGCACGGTTGCTGGTGACGACACCATGTTCTGTGTAGCAAGTCAAAACTACGGAGCGAAAAAGCTCGCCGCACATCTTGGCAAGCTTGCAGGTCTGCAGAAAACAAAAGGTTCGAAATGAGCAACAATCAATCACAGCCACTGTGGCACGGCAGATTTAGTAGTGGGCCAGCCGAAGAACTCTTGGCATTTACTGAAAGTTTGTCGTTCGACAAGCGCCTGTGGAAAGACGACATCGCTGGTTCGCTGGCGCATGTAAAAGGTCTTGGTCACGCGGGTATCTTGCCGCTTGCCGAAGTTGCACAAATTGAAACCGCATTGCAGCAAGTGGCCACCGAGTTTCTCGATGGAACGTTTGATTTCGTAGATGGCGAAGAAGACATTCACACATCAATTGAGCGTCGCATCACCCAAATCGCTGGTCCGGTTGGTGGCAAGGTGCACACTGGGCGAAGCCGTAACGATCAATGTGTCACTGCTCTGCGACTATGGACCAAACGAGAGCTGGCGACCCTTGCAGAGCGTCTGATTGTGCTTTGTGAGGTGCTCACGCAACGTGCCGACCTGGCAGGGTGGGGGAAAGACGGTGTGTATCTGCCTGGCTACACCCATGTGCAACGTGCTCAGCCAGTGTTGCTTGCTCATCACCTCATGGCACACGCTTGGGCATTTACCCGTGACATCGATCGACTGATCCACACCATCAAACGCGCAGACGTTTCACCATTAGGTGCAGGCGCACTCGCAGGATCATCGCTCCCACTTGACCCAGACTTCACTGCTCGTGAAATGGGATTTGCAGATCGCTTTGCGAATTCGCTCGACGCAGTTTCGGATCGCGACTTCGTTGCCGAAGCACTGTTTGACCTCGCGCTCATCGGAACGCATCTCTCGCGCATTGGCGAAGAGTGGGTGCTGTGGACTTCTGAAGAGTTTGGGTTCGCCACACTCGATGATCGGTATGCAACTGGTTCTTCAATGCTTCCGCAAAAAAAGAACGCCGACATTGCCGAACTTGCGCGCGGTAAAGCTGGTCGTCTCATCGGCAACCTCACTGGTCTACTCACCACTCTGAAGGGCTTGCCACTTGCGTATAACCGCGACTTGCAAGAAGACAAAGAACCGTTGTTTGACTCTTACGACCAGGTTTCGTTGGCGGTTGGAGCGCTGACAGGAATGATTCAAACGGCAACATTCAATGCCGACCGCATGCGTGCCGCGGCCGATGTGCAGTCGCTATCAGCCACTGATCTAGCCGAATACCTCGTGCGTAAGGGAACACCATTTCGCCAAGCGCATGCAATTGTCGGCGCACTAGTTCAAGAGGCATTGTCGGGCTCGCAATCGTTGCAACAACTTGTTGCTGCTTCGTCAGATTTTGATGCCGACGCTCAGCAACTCATTGGCGCTGGGGTAGGAGTGCAACTTCGCTCGTCTCCTGGCGCTGCAGGACCACTCGCAGCAGATGACCAGCGAGCACGTTTTGCTTCGGTAATTGCATCACTTCGCACATCGCTCGCGATCTAACATCTATCTATGGCTCAATTTGGTGACGTAGTTCAAGAGTTCGCATCGCGCGGACTTATCCACGACTCCACCGATCGATCCGAACTCGCCAAGCGCAGCACTTCCTCGCAGATGTCTGCCTACGTTGGTTTCGACCCAACATCAGATTCCCTGCACGTGGGCAACCTGCTTGGCCAAATCAGTCTGCGTCGATTCCAGATGCTCGGTCACAGGCCTGTGGTGCTTGCTGGCGGAGCAACCGGAATGGTGGGAGACCCATCTGGCCGTAGTGAAGAACGCAACTTGCTTGATTCAGAAACACTTGCTCACAACGTGTCGTGCATCAAGGGGCAACTCGAACGCATTCTTGATTTCGATTCTGGCGCTAACAAAGCAGTGTTAGTCGACAACGCAACGTGGACGAAAGATGTTCCCGTACTCGATTTCTTACGCGATGTAGGCAAGTACATCACGGTCAATCAAATGATGGCGAAAGACTCGGTGAAGTCACGCATTAGTGATGGCAATGGATTGTCGTTTACCGAATTCAGTTACATGCTGTTGCAAGCAAACGATTTCCGTCACCTGTGTGAACATCTCGATTGCGAAATGCAAATGGGCGGCTCCGATCAGTGGGGCAATATCACTGCAGGCATTGATCTCATTCGCAAGCGTTTAGGGCGTGAATCGTTCGGTCTTACGTGGCCGCTCGTTACAAAATCGGACGGCACAAAGTTTGGAAAAACTGCAGACGGTGCTGTGTGGCTAGATGCCAAACGCACATCGCCTTATCAGTTCCGTCAATTTTGGATGCAAATTTCAGACATCGATATCGAACGCATGTTGCCGCAATTTTCATTGCGACCAATGGAAGAAGTTGCTGCGATTCTTACCGAGCAAAGACTCAGCCCAGAAAAACGCGTTGCGCAACGAACATTGGCCAATGAAATCACAGCAATGTTGCATGGTGAAGAATCAGCTAATGCTGCAGAGCAAGCAGCCGATGTGTTGTTCGGTGCGAATCCAGTTTTCGCCAGTGAAGCAACATTGAATTTGATCGCACAAGAAGTTGCAGTGACACAAATGGGTACTGCGGTGTTACATGATGCTGTTGGTGTATTGGTCACCACAGGCTTGGCCACTTCGAACTCCGAAGCTCGCCGGTTATTGCAGCAGCGAAGCGTGCGTGCCAACGGGGAACAGCTGGACGAACACGCCAAACTGGACAAGGTGGCGTTGCTCCACGGGCGCTGGATGCTGCTCCGCAAGGGCAAAACTGCCTATCATTTGCTCGACTTTGCTGGCTAAAACCCATACGCCATAAGGCTTTGGTCTAAAAACACCAGCAAACCCAAGCAGGCTATGAGGCGCGCCTAACGGCGTGCCCGAGGTCTCCGCAAAGCCAAAAGAAATAAGGGTTTTTCTTTGCAGGGAGGTTGACGCAGGCCATTTCTCCCCGCTAGATTTGCACTCCGCCTCATGGGCAGGTTTGTTGCTCAGCAACGAATCAGCACATATGCGGCAACCAAGTGTTATTACCGGGTGATGTTGCAGTTGCAAAACTGTTCATTAACTCGAGTAACACAAGGTGATTGCTCCTTGAAAACGAAAGAGAAGACTGAACGCCAGTGCGGGCAGTAGGACACGATCCGCAAGGATCGC
>JBIKHN010000003.1:0-31159 GCA_044362135.1 Ilumatobacteraceae bacterium
GATGCCCGTCGCGTGCAAACGCGTATTCAAGCCCGGCGAAATGCATTGGTGCTCATTGGCGCAACGCAACAGTCGGCCGTGCAATCAGTGTTTCAACCCGACGTCATTATGAATACCGCAACAACACAGTGGCACGGCATTGAACGAGGCGCAGGCTATGTGCAAGGTCGCGATGTACAGATTGCGGTAAGCGGCAGGCGAGTACCTAAAGCACGGCAACACTCGCTGCATTTTGTTGGCTAACGCTCGCAATGAATACTCAATCAACACGCGTTGCTGTTGTTGCGTGCCCCGACTGGCAGGCCGTTGCCGCGCAGTGTGACTTGCATGCTCGTGGCCAGGTGTTTGACGCAGTGGCGGTGTTGCATGCACAACGGGTTATTGCTCGTACGGCAGCCGCTGCCGAGCAGGGCGTGCAGGTGGGCATGCGCAAGCGCGAAGCCCAAGCAGCGTGCCCAAATATGCATATTGCGGCACACAACCCAGAGCGCGATCGACTTATGTTCGAGTCTGTGGTGCATGCCATTGCCGAACTGGTTCCACTTGTTGAAGTGAGCATGCCAGGAATTGTTGTGCTGGCTACGCGGGGCCCTTCGCGTTATGTAGGTGGCGACGACGCGCTGGCACAGCGGCTCACTGTTATTGCCGAAACTGCGTTACAGAAGTTGGCGCAAGGCCAACGCATTCCATTTGGTGTGGGCATCGCCGACGGCAGGCTGACTGCAATGATTGCTGCACGCAGTGCTGCGTCAGTTAGGTCGCCACGTGTTGTTGCGCCAAATGAAAGCGCGCAGTGTTTGGCAGTACTGCCAGTGTCTGTGCTTGCAGACTTTGCTGAAATTGATCGCAGTGTGGTGTCGTTGTTGCAACGCCTTGGCCTTGCCCACCTTGGCAACATTGCTGAAATTCAACCATCCATTTTGGTTGGACGTTTTGGTCCTGTTGGAAATGAAATGCAACGACTTGCGCGAGGTCTTGACAGACATCCACCAATTGTTGTTGCGCCTCCACCAGAACGTGCAAGCACACATCGATTTGATGTGCCAGTAGAAGATGTGAATGTTGTTGTGCTTACTGCGCGTGAAGTTGCAGATCAGTTGGTGCTGCACTTGAGCAATCACGGTGCAAGTTGTGTTCGCTTGCATATTTCGTTGCACACCGATCACGGTGAGCAAAACGATCGCGTGTGGTATCAACCCGAAGGGCTAACTGCTGCTGCCATGGCCGAACGACTGCGTTGGCAGATGGAAGCCTGGATAGCTGGCCGAGGAGTCACGAGCGGGGTGGTGCTATTCCGGCTTTCCCCAATAGGGCTAAGGGCTAGAGATGGCCGCCAGCTGGGTCTGTGGGGCGACAGCACCCAAGCCGACGAGTGGGCTTCGCGGGCCATCGAGCGCCTGACCAACATGCTCGGGGCAGAGTCGGTTCGTGTTCCCGAGTGGCGTGGTGGTCGCGATCCAGCCGAAGTGTTTGCGCTTACATCTGCAGCAGTTGTCGATGTTGAACGTCGTGCGTTGTCGCAAGTAACAGCAGAGGCTCAGTGGAATGGTGCGCTACCAACTCCGTCTCCATCTGTTGTGTATGACGACCCGCTACTAGTGCTGGTGTGTGATGCAGATGGAAACGACGTAACGGTAAGTGGGAGACATGAGTTAAGTGCAGAACCAACTGTTGTGGTGTTGCAACAACAGCGTTACAACGTGTTGTCATGGGCTGGGCCATGGCCTGTGGAGGAGCGATGGTGGGATACTTCGCGACAACGCAGAATGGTGAGAATGCAGTTTGTGGTCAGTCGTAATGACACTGCAATAACTACGCGAGCCCTTGTGGTTGTAAGGGAACACGGGCAATGGTGGGTGGTTGCTCGCTTTGGATGAATGTTTTTCACTCAGTCCCGATAGATTTTCTGCCTTATGAATGTCAAGGCGAACGCCAAGTCTGATGCGCAGTTGGTGCAAGAACTGTGTGCACAGTTCAGTGCTGCCATTCCATGCGACGAGCGCGAACGCGAATCGATTACAAAGTTTCTCGACATCGCACCAACTTTGATGAAACCTTTTGATGAGTTCTCCGATCCAACGCACATCACGGGTTCGGGAATTGTGGTTGGCGAACGCGGAGTGGTGTTGCACTTGCACAAGCGACTGAACATGTGGTTGCAACCAGGCGGACACATTGATGCTGGTGAAACACCGGCAGAGGGTGCCTTGCGCGAAGCGAGGGAAGAAACCGGTCTCGACGTAGTACACCCCGCAACCGGCCCGTGGCTGGTGCACCTGGACGTGCACCCTGGTCCTCGTGGCCACACCCACCTCGACCTGCGCTACCTCATGTACGCCCCCGATGCCGATCCAGCCCCAGGCGCGGACGAAAGCCAAGATGTGCGCTGGTTTGAGTGGGACACAGCGATCGATATGTCTGATGCAGGCCTTGCTGGTTGCCTGCGCGCCGTTCGTCGACTGCTGTAACCACAGTCTAAAAACGAACATATGTTCGCTACCCTGAAGGCATGGGGAAAGTTTCGTATTCGGAGTTGCATTGCCGATCGAACTTTTCGTTTTTGCAAGGCGCGTCACATCCAGAACAACTAGTTGAACAAGCGGTTGCACTTGAGTTGCAGTCACTTGCACTTACTGATCGCAACGGGTTGTACGGCATTGTTCGTTTTGCACAAACTGCTCGTGCGTTCGGTTTGCCAACGGTGTTCGGTGCAGAGTTGCAGTGCACTGTTGGTGAAGCAGTTGGCGACATTGTGGTGATTGCGCGCAACCCGAGAGGGTATGCACATTTGTCGAGTGCAATCAGTGCTGGGCAACTTGCTGGCAGTAAAGAGCAACCAGTATTTGGCATAGAACAACTGGCCGAGTTCTCGGTTGGAGACTGGTGGGTGCTTGCCGGCGGACGCAGTGGTGTTGCAGCTCGCGCGTTGCATTCGCACGGCCCTGCCATGGCCGAACGCCGAGCGCAGCAACTTATTTCGGCCTTTGGTCGTCACAGCGTGGTCATGGAAATGTGGGATCACGGCGACCCGCTTGACTCTGTGCGCAATGACGAGTTTGCGCGTATCGCGTATCGCAACAACATTGGGTGCGTTGCTACCAACGATGTGTTGTACGCAACGCCAGCCCAACACAAACTTGCCACTGCAGTGGCTGCAGTACGTGAGCGGTCCAGCTTGGACGACATCGATCCGCGTTTACCGCCAGCGGCCACTGCGTATTTACGCAGTGGGGCAGAACAAGAACGACGTTTCGCTCGGTATCCGGGGGTGGTGCAACACGCTGCCGAACTTGGAGCGAGCGCCGCGTTCGACTTGGGGTTAGTAGCGCCGCAACTACCACCATTTCCGTGCCCTGATGGGTTGGATGAAATTTCATATCTGCGCAAACTTGCAGAAGCAGGAGCCATTCGCAGGTATGGAATTCGTCCGAACGACTCACGTGAAGATTTGTCGTTGCGTGCTCGAGCGTGGCGAGTGATTGATCACGAATTGGAAATGATTGAAACGCTCGGGTTCGCTGGGTATTTCCTAGTGGTATGGGACATTGTTCAGTTTTGTGCGCGATCCAACATTTATTGCCAGGGTCGTGGCAGTGCTGCAAATAGCGCGGTGTGTTATTCACTCGACATTACGAAAGCCGATGCAGTGTCGCTTGGTTTGTTGTTTGAACGGTTTCTGTCACCAGAGCGCGACGGCCCACCCGATATTGACATTGATATTGAAAGCGGTCGACGCGAAGAAGTAATTCAGTACGTGTATCAACGGCACGGTCGTCATCATGCTGCGCAAGTTGCCAACGTCATTACGTATCGGGCGAAGTCCGCGGTGCGCGACATGGCGCGTGCTCTTGGATTTGCGCCAGGGCAGCAAGATGCGTGGAGCAAACAGGTGGATGCCTGGGGTGCCATTGGCGTCACGGTGAACGGTGGTGATCACAACATTCCTACGCAGGTGTTGCAACTTGCCGAACAGGTGCAAGATGCGCCACGACACTTAGGCATTCATTCGGGCGGCATGGTCATGTGCGATCGCCCAGTTACCGAAGTGTGCCCAGTGGAGTGGGGTCGCATGGAGGGCCGCAGTGTGTTGCAGTGGGACAAAGACGACTGCGCTGCTGCTGGCTTAGTGAAGTTCGATTTGTTGGGTCTTGGCATGCTGTCGGCGTTGCACAATGCAGTCGACTTCATTGCGCAGTTTCGTGGTGTGCATGTAGACCTAGCCACCATTCCGCAAGAAGACGAGGTGTACGCCATGTTGTGTCGCGCCGACACGGTGGGCGTGTTTCAGATTGAATCGCGTGCACAAATGGCCACACTTCCACGCTTGAAGCCGCGCAGGTTTTACGACCTTGTGGTGGAGGTCGCACTCATTCGTCCTGGCCCTATTCAGGGTGGCTCGGTGCATCCATACATTCGCCGTCGCAATGGGCAAGAACCGATTACGTATTTGCATCCGTTGCTTGAAAACAGTTTGGGAAAAACACTTGGTGTGCCGCTGTTTCAAGAACAGCTCATGCAGATGGCAATCGATATCGCGGGGTTCAGTCCTGGTGAAGCAGATCAGTTACGTCAAGCCATGGGTTCAAAGCGATCGCAGTTACGCATGCAACAACTCAGCGACCGCTTCTATGCCGGAATGGCAGAGCGCGGAATTCGTGGTGATGTTGCCGACCAAATATTCACCAAGATGGCGGCATTTGCCAGCTATGGCTTTCCTGAAAGTCACTCGGTGAGTTTTGCGTACTTGGTGTATTCCTCGGCATGGATCAAACTGCATGAGCCAGCAGCGTTTTATGCGTCGCTACTGAATGCGCAACCGATGGGGTTTTGGTCGCCTCATTCATTGGTGCAGGATGCAAAGCGTCATGGGGTAGTAGTGAACTCTCCCGACATCAACGCATCGTGCGCGGGTGCAACGCTTGAGCACAATGCGAAGTCGACAGGTGGCTTGGCTTTGCGAATGGGAATCAATTCTGTGCGCGGCATGAGTGATGTTGTTGCGCAAGCCATTGCCGACAACAGGCCGTACACCAGCATGGAAGATGTGGTGCGCAAAGTTCCGCAGTTGCACATTGCACAACTTGAGGCACTTGCTACTGCCGGTGTGTTCAACGAGAGTTTTGGTCAACAACGTCGCGACGCGCTGTGGAGCGCCGGCGCAGTTATTCAGTCGCGTCCAGGAACGCTCGATGGCGTCACTACTGGTGTCGAGGCACCGTATTTGCCTGGCATGCAACCAATGGAGGAAGCCATTGCCGACCTGTGGGCTACAGGCGTGTCAACGAGTGGTCACCCAACAGAGTTCTTGCGCATTGAACTTGAACGCATGGGTGTTGCCACTGCAATGCAGCTTCCGCAACGCGGTGCGCGAGGCGACGAAAAAGTATTGGTTGCCGGAACGGTGACGCATCGTCAGCGACCAATGACCGCACAAGGCATCACGTTCATCAACTTGGAAGACGAAACAGGGCATATCAACGTGGTGTGCTCGGTTGGGTGCTGGGCTCGCTATCGCAAAGTTGCGCGTGGTGCGGGTGCGTTACTTGTTCGCGGCAGGTTGGAAGTTGGCGATGGTGGAGTCATCAATGTGATTGCCGAACATATTGCGCCGCTGCATGTTGCGGCGAAAGTGGCGGCACGTAACTTTCGTTAGTTACTCCGAAGGGCGTTCGTTCAGCCCATCGTTAAACATGCGATACGTCTCGTAAATGTCTTTGCACTTATCGCACAATGGCAACTGCTTCGGGTCGCGCGAAGGTATCCACACATGGCCGCACAGAGCCTCAAGCGGTGTTCCGTAAATACGAGCCTCAAGCACTTTGGATGCGGCATCTTCGCCAGGCTCGGTTTTCACAATGTGGGCCATACTCGGCTCACCGGTTTCAAGGACTTCTTCGGTAATGGGCTTGGTGGTTGCAGGCCTGGTCTGAAGAGGCATTGGCGTACTCACATTTCCTACACTAGAGCCATGCCTACCTATGAGTTCCGTTGCAAGAGTTGTGACTCGGTATTTGAAGAGCGCCGATCAATGTCGGAAGCCGACATGCCTGCAACATGCCCTGAAGGTCACGGCAATGCAGTTCGGTTGCTCAGTGTGTTCGCTTCAGTTGGTGGAGCATCGGCGCCACAAAAAGCAGCACCACGCCCAGCCGGTGGCTGCGGCTCGGGCTGTGGTTGCCACTGACTTCGCTAACTACTGAATTCGTTTACTGCTGCACAAACCTGACCGCGCCTTTGCTGATCACGATCCATTCGCGCATGGTGATGCCAGCATTCGTGAATTGTTGGCGCATGAACTTCAACTGAGTTTGATCATCTGCTTTCCATAATTCGTGTGGGCGAACGCTTGCGATAACGACCGATGAAGCAATTGCTGTGGTGCTGCACAAGCCAATGAGTTGATGAATGAGGGAAGCAGGTGTAGATGGTTCGTCAAATGACAGCAATCCGATTCCACGCTGTTCGTCATCCATAAGGATGGCGATTACCTCGTTGCACAAAGGGCGGCGAATTGCCAGCGAGATAACGGCAAGCATGTCTTGCGAAGAGATGATGGGGTCGAGATGGGCTCGGGGGAGCGAAAGTGGTGCACTGATGAGATTCAGCACAGTTCCTCCAGTATCTGGTGCGACGATGTCGCAGTTGATTAACGATGGGAGAAGTGGAGCGAACTTAGAGCGAGGGTGTAACAGCAATAACTGCTGCCACAATTCCAATTGCTAGAGGCATAACGAACTCGGTCCATCGAGGAAGGCGCCATTGAGCAGGAGCCAAAACGAACACTCCACATGCTGCTCCAACAAGTGCTCCGCCAAAATGACCACCTACTGAAATGTTGGGGATGGCAAGTGTGAACCCAATGTTGATAATAAAAGTAAGACCGAGACCGGTTTGCAGCGGGTTTACTCCACGTTGACGCATACCAACAATTGCTGCAGCCATCATGCCAAATACTGCTCCCGAAGCGCCGCCGGTGAGCGCGTTGGGGCTCAGGATGAGCGCGCCAGCAGCACCACCAAACAAAGAAGCGAAATAGACGAGCGTAAATTTCACAGAACCAAGCGTTGGTTCAAGCATTCTGCTCAATTGATAGAGCAAGAACATATTCATTCCCACGTGCAGGACTCCAAAATGTAAAAAACCACTGGAGATCAGGCGGTACCACTCACCAGCATCAAGAAACTCTCTCGCAAGTCCCATATCGAATTGGTATTGAGAGATTCCGTTAAACGTTCCTGGTCGCATTGCATCGAAGATGTATCCCCACACGAACAGGCCAAGGTTTATTGCGATAATTGCGTTCGATGCCGTGTATGGATTCAGATTTCTACGACGTTGCGAGAATCGCACTCGCTGTTGTGCTGAATACTGCACTCGTTGCTGCGGTGGAGGTGGAATTTGTGGTGGGGGAAAGTTCACAGATTCAGTTCGGATCTTTTTCGGCAAACTCGCGATTAGCCAAGTACCAATCGACCGTGCGACGCAAACCGTCTTCAAATTCGGTGTGTGCGTGCCAACCGAGTTCACGCTCTGCGCGGCTCGCGTCTACTCGTCTGCGTGGTTGTCCGTCCGGGCGCGATGAGTCCCAGACGAGTTCACCTTCAAAACCCACGATGCGGGCAATGGTCTCGGCGGTTTCACGGATAGTCACTTCACGATTGTTGCCAAGATTCAGAGGTTCGGCACTTGTTCGCAACTCTGCAGCCAGCACAATCGCTTCCGCTGCGTCGTCTGCAAACAGATAATCACGGCTGGCAACACCAGTTCCCCACACGCTGATCTTGTCTGCACCTTGTTCTTTAGCTTCAACACACTTCTTGATCAGTGCTGGAATAACGTGTGAAACAGATTCGTGAAACTTGTCGCCCGGACCATACAAATTGGTTGGAATAACAAAAGCAAAATGTTGTCCGTACTGCGCTTCGTTCACTTGAGCGTGAATGAGCATTGCCTTTTTGGCAATTCCATACGGAGCATTTGTTTCTTCCGGGTAACCATCCCAAATTGATTCTTCGCGGAATGGAACTGGAGTGAATTTCGGATACGAGCACACCGTGCCAAGCAGGACCGTTTTTTCTACACCAACTGCGCGTGCCGCTTCAATAGTGTGTGTGCCCATCATCAGATTGTCGAGGTACAACTGCGCTGGAGCTATCTGGTTGTAGCCAATTCCGCCAACTCGTGCAGCCAAGTGAATGACATGACTGGGTGAGTGCTGACGAAACAATTGCTCTGCAACACCTGCTTGTGTGAGGTCGGCTTCCTTTTGGCGAGGCGCAATAACCGTTGCACCAAAACTGCGCAACTTGGCCACCACTTTTGAACCGAGAAATCCGTTTCCACCCGTCACCACAACCGTGCGATCTGCCCAGTAGGCAAGCGTTACGGGTGAAGTCATGTCAATAACGATACCGAGTTGGCACAATGGAAGGCGTGCGGGTCGCCTACACACTTGAGCAGTGCTGGCACCGCGTGCCTGGAGGCACGGCTGTGTCGGCAATTGAGGTTGCGCGTGCGATGCCAACAGTGCGTGCTGACGTCGACTTGTTGGGTGTCGCTGGTCGACATGGCGACGATTCATCTGTCACGTTCGATATTTCTATCGACGTGGCGGGGTTGCCCATTTCTGGTCCTCTGCTCTACGAAACTTCGCTTCGGTTGCGTCAACCTCGGGTAGAGCGTGTTTTGAACGATATAGATCTCTTGCACAACACCAGCATCATTCCGTTTGCGACAAATGGGAAAATGGTGTCAACGGTTCACGACCTGGCATTTCTGCATCATCCTGATTTTTTCACGCGTCACGGAAATGCCGTGTTTGCACGCAGTTTGAAGGTGTTGAAAAAACGCGCCGACATGCTGTTGTGCAGTTCAACGGCAACGGTGAACGATTGCTTAGAGTCTGGTTTCACGCCCGACAGATTGCGGCTGGTTCCACTCGGTGTACGAACCGAGCGCGCAAGTGCAGAGAACATTGCACGGGTACGCGCAGTGTTCAACTTGCCAAGTGAATTTATTTTATTCGTTGGCACGCTTGAGCCTCGAAAGAATTTGGCGAAGTTGGTTGAAGCATTGCGTGAGCAGCCGGACCTTCCTCCTCTCGTGGTTGCAGGTGCGACTGGTTGGGGTGACGTTGCGGTTGAAGCGAGCGACAAAGTGAAGTTCCTTGGACATGTAGAAGATCAATTCTTGAGTGGCCTGTACGCCGCAGCATCAGTGATGGCGTACCCATCGCTCTGGGAAGGTTTTGGATTGCCCGTGCTTGAGGCAATGGCGCAAGGAACTCCGGTGGTGACGAGTGAATTGATTTCAACTCAAGAAGTTGCAGGTGGTGCGGCTGTGCTTGTCGACCCACGCAATGCCGAAAGCATTCAGCACGGCATTCGCGCAGCGCTTGCAGATCGAGCAAGTCTTTCTCAGCGAGGACTCGAGCGTGCGGCGCAAGCAACGTGGAGTAAAACCGCCGAAATTACTGCGGCAGTTTATGACGAGGTGATTGCGCAATGAGCATCACGCACCACAACATTGCAGTGAACATGCTGTGGTGTGTGCCCGGTGCTGTTGGCGGTAGTGAGGAGTACTTCATTCGCCAATTGAGAGGTCTTGTTGAAGTAGATGCCCCTTTCAGCGTCACGGTGTACGCGCCAAAAGGTTTTTCACGTGCACACGGCGAACTCGCTTCAGTTATGAATGTTGTTGAAGCACCTTCGCAGTGCACAAGTCGAGAGCTGCGGGTGTTATTGGAAAACACGTGGCTTACTTCGCACACAAAGTCCGCAGACATTGTTCATCATGGTGGTGGAACAATTCCAAGCCGTGGAAATTCAGCAACGCTGCTGACCATCCATGATGTTCAATATCTCTCATACCCGGAGTATTTCAGTGCGGTGAAGTTGCGTTACTTGAAGAACAGAGTCCCTTCGGCAATTCGCCGTGCAACCGTGATCGCAACCCCGAGTAACTACGTTCGGGAAAGCATTGAGCAGCATTTCGGTGTTGGGCGGGCACGTACCGCGGTTGTTCGCCACGGGCTTGAGCCCGCAATTGGTGCGCATAAAACGCCTGAGCACGAGTTACGAACCAGGTTCAATCTTGGAAATTCGCGCGTTCTGCTTATTCCTGCAATCACACATCCACACAAGAACCACGAGTTTCTCTTGCGGTTAGTTGCCAATGAGTGGCGTAATGAAGATGTGAAGTTGGTAATGGTGGGTGGCAATGGCCTGGCCGAGTCGCAAATTCAATCACTGATCAACGACTTGGGAGTTGCACACAAAGTGGTTCGATCGGGGCGCGTTCAATCGGCAGATCGAGATGGTCTTATTGCGCTGGCAGAAGCTTTGGTGTTCCCGAGCAAATACGAAGGTTTTGGTGCACCAGTACTCGAGGCAATGGCTCTCGGTACTCCAGTTATCTCTAGCGACTGTGCCTCGTTGCCTGAGGTGGTGGGTGATGGCGGTCTCGTTCTTCCGCTTACTGCAGAAGCATGGGCAGGAGCGCTTGATGTCGTTCGTGCACAACGTTTTACTTTCGTTCAAAACGGTCTGCGACGCGCTGAGGAATTCACTTCGGCAAAGTCGGCGCAAGATTTAGTGATTGCCTATGAGAAAACACTTGCGATGGTTCCACGTTGAGCGATAAGAAACTCCGACTCGTGGTGTTGTGTCCGCACTTCGCTCCAGACCTCGCCCCAACCGGTGTGGTGATGACACGAATCGTGACCGAGCTTGCAGCGCGTGGACATGAACTGCATGTGGTCACTGCGTTGCCGTGGTACCGCAATCACGCCATCGAACCAGGGTGGAGTGGCAGGTTGTGGCGCACAGAAAAGACCGAGTGGGGTTCCATCATTCGCGTGCATCCGTTTCCAGGAAAATCAAAGTCAAATTTGTTGCGTCGTGCGCTGGGCTTCATTGCGTTTAGCTACGCGGTGGGAATTCGTAGCGTGCATGCAGATGGTTTTCCATTCAAAGTCGACGGAGTGTTAGCCATGTCGCCTCCACTCACACTTGGCTTAACGGGTTGGTTCACCAAAATCATTCGTCGTGCACCTTTGGTATTCAACATTCAAGACGTTTTCCCAGACGCCGCAATTCAGACAGGGGCAATTTCGAACAAGAAGATCATTGCAGCAGCACGATGGTTGGAGCGTGTGAGTTATCAGCGTTCAGATGCAGTAGTGCTGCTTTCGCAAGATCTGCGCGCCAATATTGCAAGCAAGGTTGGCGCGGAAAATCAGCAGCGGTTACATGTCATTCCAAACTTTGTCGACACACTTGCCATCACCCCGCAGGACAGGATGACTGCGTATCGAAGAGAACTCGGTATTGGCGATCAATTGGTTGTGATGTATGCCGGAAATGTTGGTTTCTCACAATCATTGAATTTGGTGGTCGATGCCGCCGCGAAATTTCCAGACATCGCTTTTGTTATTAACGGTGATGGTGCAGCCCGTAAAAAACTGGAAGAAGACTGTGCGCAACTAGCCAACGTGTATTTCGGTGACTATCAGCCAATTGAACGATTAAGCGAAGTGTTGGCAACGGGCGACATTCATCTAGTGCCGTTGCGTGCTGGACTTGCTTCAGTGAGTGTTCCGTCGAAGTCGTATTCGATACTCGCTGCAGGGCGGCCAATGCTTGCGGCCATCGATCCCAATACCGAGATTCCCAATATGTTGCAGCAATCCGGGGCGGGTGTGGCGGTAGAGCCCGACAACAGCCCGGCGTTTATTGAGGCCCTGGGCCAGCTGGTTCGCAGGCGAGATCAACTTCGGGAAATGGGCGCCAACGGTAGAACATGGGTGGAAACCCATGCATCTCCCGCCTCGGTAGCCGCACAGTACGAGGCAATATTCCTCGCTAACCGATAACCTCTAGTCCTCGTGGCACGCACATCATCAGCTAAAAAAATCGCCCGTCTTGCAGAAAAGGGCAAAGGCAAAAAGGTCCGCTTTCAGGGTGGGTCAGTTTTCCCGACCGTAGTTCTCTCCGTACTCATCCTTGGCGCAGTCCTCATTGCATATGCGCGACAGGGTGGAACTGCAGTGGATGCCTCTGTAACTGCAGAGCAGAAGTACGCAACAGCGTTTGCGTTCTTTAATTGTGACGCGCTTGCAACCGACTTGGACCAGCCAGATTCGGCAACACTGAGTCCAACCGACAAGTTTGCAGCAGTAACAACAGAAACTCCTGCGGCCATCATTGGCGACGGCATTGTTGGCTGGTTGCCACAAGCCCTTGCAGGTCAGCGCAAGGCAAAACTTGAAACTATTTTCGGTCTGTATGGAATGACAGTTACTGACGACTCGATCACGCTCAAAGACGGAACGAAGATTTCGGAAACTGATACGCAGTGTGCAGACAAAGACGCAAAAATTAGTGTCTATGTTTGGGAAAGTGGCTCGGCAGAATCAAAGTTGTCAATTGCCAGTTTCGGTGGAGTAAAAATTGATGACCAGATGACCGTGGTGTTGGCATTTGCTTCAGATGGAGTTGAAGTGCCGCGACCTGCTGTCGCAGATTCTCTCGCGGACTATCAGGGATAGTTCATCCGCGATGCACGCTGTCGTGCTCGTTGGAGGTTTTGGTACTCGGCTTCGGCCATTGACATACGCCATTCCAAAACCGCTACTGCCAGTCGCACACGTTCCAATGATTCGCAGGCTCGTCAATCGGCTGGCCGAGGGCGGGGTCACCGATGTGGTGTTGGCGCTTGGCTTCAAGCCTGAACCCTTTTTTGCGGAATTTCCAAACAACATGTGCGGAAACGTTCGAATGTCGTACGCGGTTGAGTCAACTCCACTAGACACTGCTGGTGCAATCGGGTTTGCTGCACGAACGGCAGGATTTTCTGGAACGTTCATTGTCGCCAATGGTGATGTCATGACCGACCTGAACGTTGCAGATCTTGTTGCATTCCATCGACGCAGTGGTGCAAAAGCAACCATCTCGCTCACGCCAGTAGATGATCCATCGCAGTTTGGAATCGTTGAAACCGATCTAGATGGGCGAGTGTTGCGATTTGTTGAAAAGCCTCAACCAGGCGAAACGACCAGTCACTTTGCAAGTGCAGGAACGTATGTCATGGAAGAGTCAACGCTTGCGCTCATGCCTGGAACCGAAAAGTTGTCCATTGAGCGTGTCACTTTCCCGCAATTGGTAGCAGAGGGTGGGCTGTTCGCATTGGCTACAGATGATTACTGGATTGATGCAGGCAGGCCGGACACGTATGTGCAAGCAAATTGCGATATCGCTGCACAGTTGCGGAACTCATCTGATGCTGCGGTGCACGCCGATGCATCAATTGCTGGTACTGCAATAGTTCGTGATGCCGTAATTTCTGCGCGAGCAAGCATTGGTGAGCATGCACACGTCAGCAACTCGGTCTTGCTCGAAGGTGCGGTAATCGGTAATGGGGCAGTCGTCGAACGATCCATTGTGATGGGCAGTGTTGGCAATGACGCCCGCATTGTTGACTGCATTGTTGGTCCAACGGGTGTTGTGCAGTCTGGTGAAGTTTCAACGGGTGGTCGTTTCCCCGAAGGCGAGAATTCTTAGTCATGACAACAACCACCTCATCGGTGATGGTGTGTGGTGGAGCAGGTTTTGTTGGATCCCATCTGGTCGAACGATTGCTCGCCGATGGTCACGCCGTTGAAGTGGTTGACGACCTGTCCACTGGATCGCTCGCCAATCTTGGAGATGCGCGAGCAATGGGTGGGCAGCTTCGGTTTCATCATCTCGATGTCACAAGTCTTGAATTCGCAGAACTCGTCGGGCTGCGTAAACCCCATGTGCTGTATCACTTCGCACTGCTTGCCCCGCATGCTTCAGATAATTCATCCGTAATGCGAGCAGTCCCCATGTTGCTTTCGGTTTTAGAAGCAGCGCGCAATCATGGTGTGAAGAAAGTGGTAGTGAGTATTGCCGCAGGACTGATTTATGGCGAAGTGAATGCGAAGCATCTTCCTGTGAAGGAAGGTAGGAAAAATGATGCGATTGGTGTGCCGCACGTAATGGCGCAGACGTTGATTGATTTGTTGGGTGTGTACAGAGAAAAACACAGAATTGAATTCACCGTTTTGGCAACTACCAATGTCTACGGATTGCGTCAGCGTGAAGAGGATGGCGTTGTTGCATCTTTTGCAGCAGCCATCCTGAGAGGCGAAGACGCCCAGATTTTTGGCAATGGCAAGCAAACGAGAGACTTCGTTTATGTTGACGACGTGGTGGACGCATTGGTGCGCGCGCAAAATCGCGGAGATGGGTTGCTCATCAACATTGGAACCGGAGTGCAAACATCGGTTGAGGAGTTATTCAAGCAACTTGCTGCTGGAACCACGGTGAAAGCACGAAAAATTTCCGCGCGTCCTGCAGACTTGCAGCGCACGGCAGTGTCAAATGTGCGTGCGAAAATTCAACTTGGTTGGACTCCGTGGACCACACTGCATGATGGACTCGGCGTCATTCGCCAACACTTCAAACAGCAATAACTGTTAGCGGAAGAGGTCTTCCTGCGGAGGTCGAACGATTTCTGCCATTGATGCATCACGGAACCATGATGGGTCTGCTCCACGAACGATGGCAACAGGAATGCCCGAAGACTTTCCCATCACAAGCTCTGCGGTGCTTGCCAGTTCGTCTGCAATACACACCTCGGTGACTTGCATGGTGCGGCCAAGCGCATCTTGAGTTCCACGCAAGTCAACAACGGCAGCAATCCCCGCGACTCCAATTGCTACATCAGTGAGACCCTTGCGCCACGGTCGTCCAAAAGTGTCGCTCACAATTACTCCAACAGACACACCAAGTTTCGCTTGGATAATGTCGCGAATGCGGCGGGCGGAGCGGTCGCTGTCAAGCGGCAGAAGTGCAGCAAATCCGCGTTGCACGTTGGACAGGTCAATTCCGCTGTTGGCACAAATAAAGCCGTGCTTTGTTTCGGTGATGATCAAGTCGCCTCGCCGGCGCACGATTCGCACGGCTTCATCTTCAACCAACTGTTTATGGCTGAGTGGGTCCTCTGAGTCAATCTCCACAAGCCTGCCCTCGGCTTTTGACACGATCTTTTGTGTCACTACCACTACGTCGTTGTTTTGCAGGGGGCCATTGGGTTCTGTACGGCACGCATTGACCACAATGTCGCCAACTTGATCTCCAGGAATCACTTCGCCGATTCCCTCAACACCCCAAGCGGTAAGCCTGTTCATCGTGTTGCCTCCAATGCGGTTCGCGCAAGTGCGGCAGAAACTTGCGGTGATTTCATGATGGTGTCCGTAACGATGCAGCGCATACCTTGTGCTTCAACCGCAGCAGCAAGATGTGCATCAGCGTTGTCAATAACAAGAGTGCCACAAATTGGTGCGTATATTTTGGCTACGCCGACGACCGAAGATTCATGGCCAAGTTCAGTCATGAGGCGATCTGCAGGACCCTTCAGCGCGGCGCCATTCACGATTGGCGAAATTGCACATACCGAATCACGACGTGAGACAAGTGCTTCATCAACTCCTGCAAGTGAACGAATCGGCGCAATGGAAACGAGCGGGTTCGATGGAGCGATCAAGATGGAGTCAGCACTTGCAAGTAAGTCCAACCCGTTTGGTTGTGCCTCTTTTGATCCGACAAATGTGACAGCCGATACCGCAACACTGTGGCGGTGTTTCACGAAGTACTCCTGGAAACTGATGTTTGATCCTGCGCTGCCAGCGTCGCAGTCTTCTGCAAGCGTGATCATGGTTCGCACGCTGTCATTGGTCATGGGAACAAGCTGCATGTCTAGTCCCCAAGCTTGAGAAATCTCATGTGTAACTTGCAAAAGTGATGCGCCTTCAGCAAGACGCGCTGTTCGGTAAAAGTGCGTTGCTAAGTCTTTGTCGCCAAGGTTGAACCAGGTTGGTGCAGCGTGTGAATGGAGAGGGCGGTGAGTGACATACCGAGACAATGCATCCATCGCAGTCCACGTTTCGTTTTCAAGCCCCCAACCTCGCTCTGTGTCAATTGCATTAGCAAGTGTGTACGTCACCGTGTCGAGGTCTGGAGAAATATGCAAGCCGTGGAGCACGGTGTCATCACCCGTATTGACGATTGACGTGATGTGTTGAGGCTCGACTTCAAGCATGAGCCCACGAAGAAAGCGTGCGGCACCAACGCCACCTGCAAGAACAGCAATCACGTCAGTGATCGTACTGATAGATTTGAAAGCATTATGCGTAAAGCCTTCATCACTGGAATCACTGGCCAAGATGGTCGCCACCTTGCCGAATTTCTGCATGCGAAGGGCTACAAGGTGTACGGCATGATGAAGGGGCAACACAATCCACGTGCCGAACTCTTGCGAGATGAGTTTCCCTACGTAGAGATTGTTCCTGGGGACCTCACCGATCTCACAAGTTTGGTGACGGCTCTTGAATACGCGCAGCCCGACGAGTTTTACAACCTTGGCGCAATTTCGTTTGTGGCCATGTCGTTTAACCAAGCAGAACTCACGGCAAATGTCACCGGTTTAGGCGTGCTGCGAGCGCTTGAGGCAGTTCGAATGGTGGGTGGGGCGCAGAATAATCCGATCCGCTTTTATCAAGCATCGTCGTCCGAGATGTTTGGCAAAGTGCGTGAAGTTCCGCAAACCGAGATGACGCCGTTCCATCCGCGCTCGCCATATGGCGTGGCGAAAGTATTTGGCCACAACATCACCATGAACTATCGCGAGAGTTACGGGCTGTATGCGTGTTCAGGAATCTTGTTTAACCATGAAGGACCTCGTCGCGGCCTCGAGTTCGTTACGCGCAAGATCACCAACACTGCCGCACGAATCAAACTCGGTGTCGATAAGGAACTCGTGCTCGGCAACACCGATGCAAAACGCGACTGGGGATTTGCAGGCGACTACGTGAAAGCCATGTGGTTGATGTTGCAGCAAGATGAGCCAGATGACTATGTGATCGCAACCGGTGAGACGCATTCGGTTGAGGAGTTTCTTACTTTGGCATTCGACAAGGTTGGGCTGGGCGACTGGCGGCCGTATGTGCGCCACGATGCAAAGTTCTTGCGACCTGCTGAAGTGGACTTACTGATCGGAGACCCATCGAAGGCAAAAGCCAAACTGGGTTGGCAGCCAGAGGTGAACTTCGAGCAACTCGTTGCCATGATGGTTGAGCACGATCTCGAATACGAAACCCGTCGCCTCAGGAAATAACTATTCGAGCGGACGTTCAGCAAGCGCATCAATAATTGATGCGTCATCGAATATGGCATTGCCAGACATTTTCTGCTTTAGTGAAGCGACGAATATTGCAAGGGAGACCAGCGAACTCGCAACGAGAGCAAGTTCTACTCTGAGGTATAAATCGTTGCTTGATAGCCAAGCGACAACAACGAAAGTGCCGAATCCTGCACACCAGCCAAGCGCAACACGTGCATGCCCGCTCAACGCAATAACAGCCTGGGCAATTGCAAGAGCAAGCATGTACAACGCGCTGGCGAATGCAAGCAAGGTCAGTGTTCGTCGGTCTATTCCACCTTCGTAGACAAGTTCGAGCACCCATGGTCCAATGACGAAGGCGCCAATAGTGCCAAGCACTCCAACTGACACCACGAGAACAAGTAACTGCTTCAATCCTCGTTTGAACTCGGACAGTTTTCGTTGTGCAGCAAGCCGAGCAAGTCGTGGCAGCAGTGCCGCTTGAACGGCTTGAAAAAGATACAAGGGAATACGCGCAAAAATTACGGCATTGCCAAATCGGGTAACAAGTTCTGGTGGCGCATCGTTGCCCAGAATGTCAACAGTGATTGGTCCGGCGTTAACAAGGGCGGCGGCAAACAGTGACCCAAGAAGCAACCAACCGAGGTTGGGCGTTACTTCAGCCCACGATGCCTCCGGACCGTTTTCTGTTTTCAGTTTTCCGGTAAACGCAGCAATAAGAACGCCCACAACAGGTGAAAGCGCAATTGTTAGCGCGTATGCACCAATGTTGGTCACTCCTGCAATCCATAGTGCAGCACAACTCAACACGCGAACTGCCCCATCGAGGCCAATGATGAGGCCATATGAACCGAACCGTGCGTTACCTGAACAAATTCCTCGAGCAAGGTGCATCGGCGCATATGTTGCGAGAGAAAGCAGAAGGCACCATGTGACTACACCGTTTCCATCAAACAGATTGCTGTTGATTTGCGATGAAAGCGCAAGGACGACAACGCAGAGTGCAACGAAAATGATGATGGTGATTTGCGAAACGCGTTTAACGATTGGCAATCCACCTTGGCCGTTAGCACGACGGTGCGATAGCGCTCTACCAACCTCTTGTTCGATGGGTAGAAAGAAACCAGGAATCAGTGCAAACGCAGTGAACCACATGGCGACAATTGGCTTAAAGCCATCTTGACCAAGTGCCTGCTGCCCAATTTTGAAAAACACATACGCCGAAATACCAGCGATGAACAGTCCGATTCCAACTGAAACAGTGCCCTCGGGGAGGGCGCTCTTCGAACTAGCTGTGCTGTTCGGTGGTTGGTTTTCTGCGTGAGACAAGCCTTTGTAGGTTAGTGATTGCGGCCGAAGCTTGGGCAACTGCTTCTTCTGCAACTACCGGCAGCTTCGCGCGAACTTCTGACACAACTTCTTGACGTCGAACTTGAGATTTCTGAAAGGCAAGAACTCCAAAACCAACAGTGGTGTAGGCAGCATCTTTCGCCATTTCCTTTGCGCGATCAGTAGGGATGCGAGGAAGTTGACTGAGCACTTTCTGAGCGTCGATCTTGGTGAGATCAAGACTTGGAATGGTTGGAAACTTAATGTTTGGAATTTTCACGGGGTTCCTTTTGTTATGGGGTATGAAAACCTTGTGCTGGCTATGGTAACCCCTAGTGCTAACTATTGCAAGCAGTCACGGTGATTCTGTGAAAGGGGGTCTCTTTGGTAGCCAACTAGCCTGAACACGCCGTGATGAATACTGACCTTTCAGCCGAAGATACGCGGCCACCAAGAAGGGCTCCTCTCGCCCCTCCTGTTGTAGCCAGCATGGTGGTCTATCGGCCTGGCCCATGGTTCGAGGAGTCTCTTCGGGCTCTAGCCGCCCAGACGTATCCGCAGTTACAAACCCTATTTTTTGTGGTTGGCGGGAATCTCGGTAGCGATCACGGGTTGGATACCGACCCGACCGAACTCATTCAATCTGTATTGCCCCAAGCAGTGGTCCGTCGCATTGAGGGCAATCCGGGCTTCGGGCTGGTGTCCAACGAAGTTGCCCGCCTCGTCGATGGCGAAGGCGGCTTTTTTTGTTTATTGCACGACGACGTGGCCTTGGAACCCGATGCAATTGAACGACTTATCGAAGAGATGTATCGATCTAATGCCGGACTTGTTGGTCCAAAGCTTGTGGAGTGGGACGACCCAACCATTCTGCAAAGTGTTGGACTGAATGTAGACCGCATAGGCGAAGTTGAACAGCTGATCGGTGGAAACGAAAAGGATCAAGAACAACATGACAGTGTTCGCGACGTATTTGCGCTTTCGTCTGCGTGTCTCCTTATTCGCTCGGACTTGTTTAGGGAACTTGGTGGTTTTAATCGGCGGATTGATTTTTTCGGTGAAGACTTAGATTTGTGTTGGCGTGCACACTTGAGTGGGGCACGTGTGTTAATCGTTCCTTCGGCAAAGGCACGACATAGAAACGGTATTGATAGTCGAGCCACGGACTTGGCTCGCATCTCTGCTCAAGAACGCAATCGCGTTCGCACCGTGGTCTCGCTTTCTGGCGGTTTGCAACTTCCTTTTGTCATGTTGCACATGCTGGTTGCCTCTGTTGTGCAAGTAGTTGCAGGGGTATTCGGTGGGGGATTCACTGCGGCACTGGCATCGCTTCGAGCCTCGCTCGCAGTAGTGATTGATCTGCCGTACATCATTCGTCGAAGGTCTGAAGTGCGGCCGCTGCGTCGTGTTTCAGCAAGCGAAATTCATGATTTGCAGGTTTCGGGGAGTGCGAGATTTTCCTCCTTTGTGCGCCGCCGCAGTAAGCGAATTCAGCAGGCATCGCTCGTTCAAAAGGACCGCAAGAACGCAGTGAGTCATCAGCGTTTCGTCACCAATGTATTCATAGCAATTACGGCATTTGTACTTCTCGGAAGTCGAAACTTTATTTGGAGTGGAGTTTCTCGTGTTGGCGAATTTTTGCCGATGAGGGCCGCAACGGAGTCTCCGCGCGCATTGGTCTCCTCGTTTGTGAGCGGGTGGACACAAGGCGGATTTGGCTCTGCTGGATCAAATTCAAGTGGTTATGTGCTCATGGCGATTGCAGGAGCAATCTCCTTTGGTCGCACTGGTGGATTACAAACTGCTCTCATCGTTGGTTCAGTGTTTGTCGGAGCATTTGGGATGTGGAAAGTTCCGGCAGGGTATTTCTCGCTTCGCGCACGAGCAATTGGTGTGGCGATGTATGTCGCAGTGCCACTGCCGTATATCGCGCTAAGCAAAGGTCGCCTAAGCGATGTGCTCGTGTACGCGTCGCTTCCGTGGGTGCTGCGACTGTTCGTTCGGGCGGAGTCGGGATTAAGTGGTGCAAAGCAAACACAACTTCTCGCAACTGCAGTGCTGTTTGCCGCAGTGGTATTTGCCTTCGTTCCAACATTTCTTGCAGTTGTGGCCTGGGTGACAATCGCGTGGATTGTTGGTGGACTTATTGCACGAGTAAATGTGCGTCAAGCCTTTGCGGTTGGACGGGTAGTTGTGGCTTTGATCGTTGGTGCACTGGTGCTGAACGCACCGTGGGTTAGCCAATTTGCGAACTCGCAGTGGTTGGACCATTTCGTTGGAAGCCAAGCCGCCTCAATTCAGCAAGTAGGCCTCACTCAACTTGCGCGGTTTGACGGGGGAATACTGCGATTCGGAATCGTCGCACTCGGACTCTTCGTTCCCGTTTTTGTCAGCGTTGTAGTGACCCGCTCAAACACCTTCATCTGGGCAACCCGCTCGTTGTCACTCGTTGTGTTTACGGGGCTGTTGATTGTTGCAATTGACTCTGATGTGCTGAACATTGCCGCACCAAACTTCGGTCAATTGCTAGCCGTGGTTGCTTGTGGTCTTGCTCTTGGCGCCGGTGCGCTTGCGAGTTTTGTTTTCGATGACGAACTGACATCGGCGTATCGATGGTGGAAGCCGGTTGTAACTGGTGCAGTGATTGCATCGTTAGTTGGTGCGCTGCCTGCCCTTTCGATGGCGGTAGGCGGATCATGGAATCAGTCGAGCACAGCGATTGCAGATTTGTATACGCAGATGCAGGCAAATCCACCAGAAGGCGATTACAACGTGGTGTACGTGGGGCGAAGAGAAGTGCTTCCAATCTCTGCACTATCCGTTACCGACACGGTTGCGTTTGCAGTTGCCGATGATGGCGAGTTGACGATGCGGGACCGATGGTCGAAGCCGAATGAACTGAGCAGCAATGTGGAAAATGCACTTCGTGCAGTTATCGGTCGCGAAACGGTACGTGGCGGTCGGCTCCTAGCGCCGCTTGCCGTGCGATATGTGGTGTTGCCGAAAATTGACGGCGGCGAATCGACAATTGAACGGCCACTCCCGCTTCCCGAGGGTTTGCTCGCAGCACTCTCCACTCAACTTGATTTTCGCCGTGTGTACCTTGCAAGTGACTTGGTGATCTATGAAAACATGGCGTGGATTCCTTCGTTATCAGTGCTTGATGAGAATTCTTCTGCGTTAAGCAAGCAAGCAGGTGACGAAGTGCTGTTGTCATCGGAATTGCAATCAACAATGCCGGTCGCACGCATTGACGATATTGCAAGCGTTGCCACAGAAGTTGGTGCCTCTACTGTTCACCTGGCTGTTCCATTTAGTGAACGCCTACGACTTGATGTTGCTGGAATGGAAGTGAAGCCGCGAGTTGCCTTCGGTGGCACAACTGCTTTTGACGTGAGTGGTGGCTCGGCGACTCTGCAATACCGAACTCCGATTTCGCAATATCTATTCATGTTTATTCAAACGTTGCTGTGGATATTGGTGATCCTTGCGGTCTTTGATATTGGAAGAATTAAACGCCGTTTTCTGCAAACAAGAAGTCACGAAGTGACTGTCATTGGCGACCAAGGTTCTCCCGCTTTATCGTTCACTGCAGGTGGTGATCAATGAGCGAAAACCAGCGACTAGCAAGCGTGCAGAATCGCACGCATTTAAGCATTCGTCAGTTGGCCGTCTTTGTGCTTGCACTGTTGATGGTTGGCGTAATGGTGCTAACAAATCAGCGTGAAGCAGTTGTTGCTGAATCCGAAATAATGCCAGTTCCGGTCATGCCAGTTGTCTCGATAGATCAACGCATCGCGACAAGCTGGTTCTGTCCAGGTGTTCCTGGAAACGATGGAACGATCTCTGGGTCAATAGTGATATCCAATCCTTCGGACTCAGACTTCAATGCCACGATCACTCGACTTGGCGTGGGGGTGTCCCCGATTGTGACGGCGGTGACGGTTGCTGCACGATCACAGGCTTCAGTAAATGTAAAAGAAGGAATTGAATCTTCGTTTATTAGCACGATCGTGGAGATTCTCGGAGGAGTCGGGACTGCCGAACAGTTCATCAATCATCCTGCTGGTAATTCTGTTGCTCTGTGCGCGAATGAACCTGCAACAGATTGGTATTTTGCAGATGGGTTCACAGGCGCAGACAGTTTGAACCAGATTGTCCTCACTAATCCATACAGTGACTCAACTGTTGTTGACGTATCTTTTGTGACGAAGGAATCAACCCGTGAGCCAAGCCGTTTGCAAGGCTTCGTTATTCCTCCACGATCAGTGATTGCGCTGAATATGGCCGATGAAGGCGCACGCAACGAACCTGTTGTTGCAGTTGAAGTGCGGGCAACTTCAGGCAAGTTGGTTGTTGGTCGGTCGCAGCACTATTTAGGAGACGGACGCTTGGGTTACACCATGGCGCTTGGCGCTAGTGGAGTGAGCTCCGAGTGGTGGTTTGCCGATGGTGAAAAATTGGAAGGAAACTCTGAGCAATTGGTCATTCTTAACCCGACGGATACCGATGCAACACTGAGCGTGATATTCGTTAATGGTGCCAGTTCGGACGCTCAAATTGAACCGGCGAGTCTGACTGCGCCGGCGGGGAGAGTCACGTTATTTGATACTGGGTCGTTGCCAAATGTTCCAAGCGGACGATACGGAATCATTGTTTCGTCAATTAGCGAGCCTGGTGCAGAAGCCGTTGGTGTTGTTGTGGAACAAGTGATCAATAGGCGAGTGGGCAACACTGTCGGTACTTCGGTTGTGTTGGGTGCACCAATGGGTGCAACTTCAACTGTGTGGACTGCTCCAAGCGGTGTTTCGAGTGGAATTGATGATTCGATTGTGGTGTTGAATGCAACTCCACTTGACGGAACGGTAACCGTTTCACAAATTGGCCCAGCCGGGGAAGTTGCCATTGCTGGGTTGGAGTCAATGGTGCTTCCGGCGAGTGGTCTCGTTGTTATTCCGGTGCCAGCTGGAATTTCAAATGGCGAAATTGTGATTCGCTCAACAATCCCAGTCGTTGCGCAACGCATGTTGCTTCGTGGTCATGACCTGATCGGTCGCAGTGCGGTCCTTGCGTTACCGACAATTCCATCTCCAGAAGTAGGCCCATGATTCGATTACTCATTGTTGTGGCGGTGCTTGTTGCTGCTGTTGTTCTGAACAAAGTGCTGAGCAAGCGATCAGTTCAGGCGCCTACGCAGGCTGACCCTTCAATGCCAACCCAGATTGACCGAAACGATTTTTCAGAGTCGGATAAAGAGTGGTTGGTCTTGGCGTTTACTTCTTCAGCGTGCAATACGTGTGCAGATATTGAGCGCAAAGCAGTAGTACTCAAATCCCGGACGGTGGCTGTTGAAATTTGTGAATTCACATCACACCGAGAGATGCATAAGAAATATGCCATTGATGCGGTGCCAACGCTGTTGATCGCAGACAGTCAAGGAGTGGTGCACAAAGGTTTTCTTGGACCAGCAAGTGCAACCGATATTTGGGCGGCACTGGCTCGCGTGCGCGATGGACTACCCGACCCCCAAGAAGGTGATTGCCACTAGTTGTTTGGAGTGGTTTGGCGACTTGGTTCGCCGAGCCCTTGCTGAATAAGTCGTGAGACCATTGCGCCGTCAATTGTTTCTTGATCGAGCAGCGCTTGTGCAACGAGGTCGAGTCCGCGGCGATGTTTTTCTAGCGTTACGCGTGCACGCGTCTCTTGTTCGCGAAGGATGCGACTGATTTCATCGTCAATCTTGCGAGCCATCTCGTCGCTGTATTCACGACCACTGGTCATGAGGTCTTCACCAAGGAACACTTGTTGTTGACCAGCAAATGCCATCGGGCCAACTGCGTCGCTCATTCCCCATTCACGCACCATGCGTCGAGCAATGTTTGTTGCTTGTTCTAAGTCGTTTGCGGCTCCGCTGTTGAGAGCTCCGAACACCATCATTTCAGCAACACGTCCACCCATTGCCTTACAGATGACATCTTCAAAGTATTCACGCGAATAAGTGTGACGTTCTTCGGGTAGCGACCAGGTAACTCCAAGTGCCATGCCTCGCGGCAAAATGGTGACCTTGTGCAGTGGGTCGCTGTAGGGAAGCACCGTTGCGAGAACGGCATGTCCGCCTTCGTGGTATGCAGTTGCGCGCTTTTCTTCGGCATTCAAAATCAAACTTTCACGTCGCGCACCAAGCACAACTCGATCGCGAGCATTTTCAAAGTCGATGCGCTCGATTTGAGTTGATCCACGTCGCACCGCAAAAAGCGCTGCTTCGTTAACGAGGTTCGCCAAGTCTGCGCCACTCATACCTGGCGTAGCTTTTGCCATGGTGTCGAGGTCGATGTCTGTGCCCATGCGCTTGCCCTGCGAGTGCACCTTCAAAATGGCGAGACGTTCATCGGACTCGGGAAGCGGAACAATGATTTGACGATCGAAGCGGCCTGGGCGAAGTAGTGCTGCGTCAAGAATGTCGGGGCGGTTAGTTGCTGCCATGACGACAATGCCTTCAGTTGCCTCGAAGCCGTCCATTTCGGCAAGCAGTTGATTGAGCGTTTGCTCGCGCTCATCGTGTCCACCGCCAAGCCCGGCTCCACGCTTTCGACCAATGGAGTCAATTTCATCGATGAAAATGATGGCGCGTCCCATTTTTGCAGCCTGTTGAAACAAGTCGCGTACTCGGCTTGCACCAACGCCCACGAACATTTCCATAAAGTCGGAACCGGTTACTGAAAGAAAACCAACACCTGCTTCTCCGGCGACAGCTCGTGCGAACAAGGTCTTTCCTGTTCCTGGAGGCCCAACGAGCAAAATTCCTTTTGGTACGCGTGCACCAATTTCTTTAAAGCGCTCTGGCATGCGGAGGAAATCAACTACTTCTTTAATTTCCTGCTTCACACCTTCATACCCAGCAACATCGGCAAACGTGGTGCTTGGCTTGTCTGCGTTGTAATTTTTCGCGCGACTACGGCCAATTGACATGATGTTTCCGGCTTGGCCCATTGCGCGGCGTTGCATCCAAATAAAGAAACCCATGATGAGGAAAAATGGAAGCAAAATTGGAATCAAGTTTGTGAAGAAGTTGCCTTGCGGGGTTGAGTAGTCGTAATCAACACCTTTTTCTTTCAGCAGCTGTTCGTCTGCATCGGACAGCGTGGCCGCTCCAGTGGTGATGAACTCGCTGCCGTCAGACATTGTTCCACTGATGGTGTTGCTCAAGTTGTTGATCTCAACACTGCTGACTTTGCCGCTTTGGACAAGGTCGAGAAATTCTGTGTAGGTCACTTTGGTGGCGGTTGATGCAGGCCACAGGCGTGGGCCTGCGATGAGTCCAGCCGCAACTGCAATCAATACCCACACCGCCCATCGGGGCATTGGCGCGCGTTCTTTGCCTGACTTGTTCAGACCAGGCTTCGATGATCCCGGCTTTCCCGATGAAAGTGGGGAGTTCTTGCGCTTGTTGGATTGAGGTGGTGGTGGTGGTGGGAGTTTGCTCACATGGTCATGTTACGGGCAGATGTTGCAAGGTGTCTCGTCGTGCCTTGCTACCGCTGAAATCCACCTTTTTATATGTCACAAGAATTAGGTTTTACAACGTGACTCGTAAGTGCTCCCGTCCCGTCTGTAAGGAAGATGCGTCAATGACGCTGACCTATCAATACAGTCGCGCTTTGGTCTGGATTGATGACCTTGCCCAGGAAAATGATCCACATGCCTATGACTTGTGCGAACAGCACGGTAGGCGACTTACGGTTCCTGGCGGGTGGAGAATGGAAGATCGTCGCGATCGATTCCGCTTAATCGTGCCAAATCGTCTTGCAGGCTGAGCAGCCGCAACTGGTTCCGCCGTTCCGCGTGTTCGCGGTGTGGTCATTGACGTATCTGTTCGCCAACGTTTGTGGTTCTGTAGTTATCGCGGTACTTGGTTATGCGGGTGCCGATGTTGTCCCAACATGGGTACTTGCTTTGTCCGCATTGACACTATGGGGTCCATACATCGGAGTCTTGATGTGGGTCTCGAAGAGACATGGGTCGGGAAGTTTCGTCCAGGATTTTTCACTGAGGTTTCAAGTAAAAGATCTGTGGGGCATTCCACTTGGAATGGTGAGTCAACTGTTGTTGGTGGTCCTCGTGACTCTGCCACTCCAATGGTTGTTTCCATCGTTGTTTAACAAAGAAGCGGTTGAGAAGCGCGCAAACGATCTATTCGATGCAGCACAAGGTGCGTGGATGGTGCTTCTTTTTGTGGTTGTCGTGATTTGCGCTCCGCTTGTTGAAGAAATCGTGTACCGCGGATTCATCCAGCACCATTTGGCGGTTGCATACGGTGCCCGAATTGCGTTATTCCTTGCCTCGTTTTGGTTTGCAGCAGTGCATTTGCAACTTGCAGAGTTTCCTGGACTTTTCGCTTTTGCGCTGGTGCTTGGATTCTGTTTCTCTCGGACACAGCGCTTAGGGCTTTCCATCGTCACGCATGTGTCATTTAATGCAACGGCGCTGACTGTTATGGCGCTGACTCGCTAGCCAGTCGCGGTACACCTAGTCTTATTGGCGTGGAACCCGAAGTAGTACACGAAGAAATCTCTTCCGATGCGCAAACTCAAGATGTAGTCAACATCAAGGGGAATCGGTTCGAACAAAACGTGGTCTATTGGAAAAAGTTGTCAACGATAGTTGCCGTTGCAGGGCCAACAATCTTCTTGCTATTGGCACTTCACCCAGATTTGATTCTGCGAAACAACATTCCCACGGGTGGTGACATGGGCGCCCATGTGTGGGCGCCGGCGTATTTGCGAGACCACTTGCTCTCGAATTTCAAACTGTCTGGTTGGAGCATGGACTGGTACTCGGGTCTTCCGATTTATCGGTTCTACATGGTGATACCGGCGTTGATGATTGTGTTGTTGGATGTGGTTTTGCCATACGGCATTGCCATCAAGATCATTGCCGTCATCGGCATTTTGACACTGCCGTATGCGTCTTGGTTGTTTGGTCGATTTGCGAAGTTCGCTTATCCGCTTCCTGAATTATTCGCCATAGCTGCAGCCGTCTTTTTGTTTGATGAAAGCTTCACCATTTATGGAGGCAATATTGCATCGACGATGGCTGGAGAGTTCTCATTCTCCATTTCGTTGTCGCTTGCCATGCTGGGTTTTGCGCTACTGGCTAAAGGTCTAGACACGGGAAAGCATCGAGTTTCTGCCGCCGTCATCATTGCGCTGTCGGCATTGAGCCACGGAATTGTGTTGCTGTTCGTATTCGGCGGCGCTGCACTCATGCTGGTGGTGTGGAATAAGCGAGAATCATTGCAGTTTGGGGCAAAAGTAATTGCTTTGGCAGTGCTGCTTTGTTCGTTCTGGGTGCTTCCATTCGTTACGAATCACGCCTACATGACCGATATGAAATACGAGCCGCGGCCAAGCGGGGCGACGGACTCGTTCTGGAAAATGTTTTTTCCTTTGCACATTTTGCTTGATGTTTCCATCACTGCATTGGCGGTTATTGGGGCGATAGCGCTAGTGCGCGGCAGGCATAAAGCGGGCACATGGATAACGCTGCTCACGCTGGCGCTTGCGGCGGGAGTGTTCATTGCTCGAAATAGCTTGCCTGTCATTGGGTTGTTGTGGAATCCGCGCATTTTGCCATTTTTCTATTTACTGAGGTATTTCCTTTTTGTTGTCGGTTTGTATGAACTCGCAACGTTCGCGCTTCGCATGAAGTCCATGTCACGCATTGCCCGTGTCGAGCCAGGGACTCCAGTTGTGCTCGATATTGCACAGCCTCGCGACAACTTCAGTTTCAATCTGGCTCTGCTCTCTGGCTTTGCACTATTTGTTCTCGTAGCAATCGGATTTCGATTTCAAGAACTTCCATTCGGGTCTACTCAGGTGAATTCTGCTGGTCAATACGAATATGTTTGGGGTCCGCTTCGAACCAAATCAACAAATGATGGTTTTGTAGATGGTTGGGCGCGTTGGAATTTCACGGGTTATGAAGGCAAGAACGCCTATGGCGAGTATTACGGCGTTGTTCAAGCGATGAAAAAGCTTGGCGAAGATTCGGCGCAGGGCTGTGGGCGAGCGCTGTGGGAAAACAGTGGGGAATTGAATAAGTACGGAACCACGATGGCGCTCATGCTGCTTCCGTTCTGGACCGATGGCTGCATCGGTTCGATGGAAGGTCTGTTCTTCGAGGCCGCTGGAAGCACTCCGTACCACTTCATTACTGCAGCAGCGATGTCAAAGCAGAGCAGCAATCCTGTGCGCGAATTGCGTTACGACAACAACGACGCAACCATTGGCGTCAGGTACTTGCAGGAACTGGGAGTGAAGTACTTCATGGGGTTCACTCCGGAGGCAATTGCGCAGGCTTCTCAACAAGAAGGACTCACCGAAGTTGCGCGTTCGGGGCCGTGGGTGGTGTACCGGGTGGCGAATAGCGATGTGGTTACACCGCTGGCAGTTCAGCCGGTAGTGGCAAACATTTCTTCAAGTAATCCACGCGAACGTTGGCTCGAGATTGGGACGAGTTGGTTCCAGCTTCCAGAAACGTGGACAACTCCAATTGCAGACGATGGTCCGAGTGATTGGCAACGCATTGATGTAGCTGTGGACGAATCAATGCGCGAAGGTGAACCGAATTCCAGTAATCGACGCGTAGACGTAGTGAAGCCAGCAACTGCGCTGACCGCGGTCCCGCTAGACCCGGTAGTGGTGAGCAACGTCAACATTGGCGAAGAAAGCGTGCGTTTCACGGTTGACAAAATAGGTGTTCCAGTTTTGGTACGAGTGAGTTACTTTCCTAACTGGAAAGTAGATGGCGCTAAAGGCCCGTATCGCGTTGCACCAAACATGATGGTGGTGATACCAACGAGCAACACTGTGAACATGCATTTTGGCTGGAGCATGCTCGATTATGTTGCCTACTTGCTGAGTTTCGCTGGCATCGCATGGATCGTCGTAACCCGACGCCGCAGCAAACAGACAGCCGAGTAGTCTCTCCAACTATGCCGGATCTCAACGCAATTGTTAAGGCTTATGACATTCGTGGCATAGTTCCCGATCAGTTGGACGCAGACGTTGCTTATGCAATTGGTGTTGCGTTCGCCAAGTTTGCAAATGCCCCGCACATGGTCATTGCCCACGACATGCGACCAAGCGGACCCGAGCTGGTTGATGCATTTCAGCGGGGTGTGTTGGCGCATGGTGTCAACGTCACCAATTTGGGTCTCGCATCCAGCGACCTTCTGTATTTCGCATCAGGCAAACTCGACTCACCTGGCGCAATGTTTACCGCTTCGCATAACCCAGCGCAGTACAACGGAATCAAGTGCTGTCTATCTGGTGCTCGTTCTATAGGAATTGATAATGGGCTGCGTGAAATTCATGCACTCGCAGCCGAAGTGCTTGCAGGTCGCGAGCCTGCATTTGCTGCAACAGCAGGAACGCTGAATCACATCAACATGTTGTCTGAATTCGCCGATCATGTTGTGAAATTCATTGCTAGCGACAAACTGCGAAAGCTTCGAGTTGTTGCCGACACAGCCAACGGAATGGGTGGGCTTGTTGTTCCTGCGGTATTTGAGCGCCTTGCCGATTTCGAATTGGAAGTGATGTACGGAGAACTCGATGGCACGTTCCCGAATCACCCTGCCGACCCATTGCAGACTGCGAATCAACGCGATCTCATGGCGCGAGTAATGTCTGGTGGTTTCGATGTTGGCCTGGCATTCGACGGCGATGCCGATCGTGTGTTTCTTGTGGATGAATTAGGCCAAGGAATGTCGGGGAGCACCACCACTGCACTGCTCGCCACACGTTTTTTGCGTCTTAATCCTGGAGCAACAATTCTGTACAACCTCATTTGTTCGCGTGCAGTTCCCGAGATCATTGCTGAACATGGCGGCAAGGGAATCCGCACCAAAAACGGTCATAGCTATATGAAGCAGATCATGGCCGACACTGGTGCGGTGTTTGCTGGCGAGCATTCAGGGCACTATTACTTTGCAGACAATTACCGCGCAGACAGCGGGCTCATTGCCAGCATGGGAGTTCTTGGCGAAATGTGTCGAACGGGAAAGAAGCTGTCGGAAATTCGCAAGCCACTCGAGCGCTACGCATCAAGTGGCGAAATCAATACCACTGTTGCTGACATAGGAAAAGTGATTGCTCAGATTGGGCGTGATTACGCCGATCATACGCAGGATCATCTCGATGGCTTGACGGTGAACTGTGGCTCATGGTGGTTCAATGTTCGCCCAAGCAACACAGAGCCGTTGCTTCGGCTCAATTTGGAGGCCAGCACACGCGACGAGTGCGATACGCATGTCGCTGAGTTGCTTTCAGTCATTACCGCCTAGTCTTGGCATATGTCTCTCGACTCAAAACTGCTTGAAATTCTGGCTTGCCCAGAAGACAAAGGTCCGTTGTTCTATTTTTCTAGTGACGCGTTTTTGTATAACCCGCGTCTGCACCGTAAATACCTAGTGCGCGATGGTATTCCTGTAATGTTGACCGAGGAATCCGTCGCGGTAGATGCCGCAGAGCACACAGAGCTCGAACGAAGAATCGTTGCGGAGAGTATTCATCCCACCTTCGTTTAAGGAGTTTCTATGTCTTCATTTGCACAACGTCGTGATTGG
>JBIKHN010000146.1:0-3622 GCA_044362135.1 Ilumatobacteraceae bacterium
CGCGCGCAATTCCCATTGCTTCAAAAAGCTGAACCGCTATTTCAACTTGTCGTTCGCGGTGTGGGCCTTCGTAACCATGATTCAACTTGATCTCGCGGTCTACCGAAGAACCAGCCATCATCTTTTCGGTGTTGCCTCTACGAATGCGTTCGAGTGGCTCGCCCGTGAGTACATGGAAGTGCCAGGGCTGAGTGTTCATGGACGATGGCGCTTGCTTGGCAATGTGAATGATTTCTTCAAGAGTTTCACGGGGAATTGGATCTGTTTTGTATCCGCGAATGCTTCTACGGGCCTGCGCGATGTCTTCATAATTCATGAGCGAAGCCTAGAAGTGATGGCACAAGGTGAACGAACTAGGGTTTTTCCATGACTGATACTGCACCACAGCGACTCATTGACCGTATGCGTGGCGTTCGTTATGGCGAAGTGCTTGCCATGTTCTTGCGTGACACCGGGCTTGAAGCCGAGGTGTACGGCACACAGATGTTGAACGATTGCCCGCAGGAGTTGTGGGAAACGCTTGATGCAGATGCCATTGCGAAAGACATGGGTGCCGTGTTTGTGAAGTTAAACGGCCCTCGTTATTGGTTGCTTGATGGATTGGGTTCAAAAGTTGCTGTGGTGGACCCTGTGTTTAAAGATTTCAATGGCATCCAAATGCGACGAATTGCAACCATTCCATTAGGTGCCGATTTTGCAGCTGGCGCTTACGTGGTGCGCAATGTAAATCGTGGCGCAGTGTTCTTCTTTGATGCGGGGAAAACTGTGTATGAATTGGTTGACCCAGATGGTAGAGCTTTCGTTATGCAGGCGCGTTGCGTGGGAGTTGACTCAGGTATGACCGAAGAGTCGTTGGCAACCCTTGGTGAGCGCCTTGCGCTTCCAGAGGGCTGGTTGTATCGCTCACGGGTGCTGGACAGCGAGCTGGTGATTGATACCAGCGCAACCTTGGCCACGGTCGTGCAAGACGAATTCGAAAACACCTACACGCTGCCGTATTAAGAATTAGAAAGACAGAATGTTGCCGATTTCTGGCGACATTTTCCCCGCAACTAATTGTGTGTAGGTTTTGCTCACTGCCTCGGTGCCGTGCAGGTGGTCGATGCGTAGCCACTGTTTCGAACCTTCAATAAATGTGTTGAGTGCAGTTTCGAGTCGATTGTTTAGTTCTGCCCGACCCCATTCTTTACTGCGCTTTGAAATCTGGCTAGGGGCAAAGAAGAACTGTGGTTTTGGCCCCGGCGTATCCACTCGATGGCTGGTTTGGTCCCAGTGCGTTGCGCCAATACTGCACGAATATTTCAATGATTCACCAAAGTGAGTGTGAACGAGAGCAACGATCTCTGGGTTGCCAGCCATGTCAACGATCACGGTTTGGATTGATGAATCAAGCAAAGAGATATCGCTGTAGGCAATAACGTCGTGGTATTCGCCAACGCTAGTGACAAATTCAACGTTTGCATTCGATGTGAGCCCGATTACGCGCATTGTTGAATTTGCTCGCAAACAATGGGCGAGTGCGATGGATGTTTTGCTGGATGCACTGGTGATCAGCACTTGTGTTGCACCATAAAAACTCTCTTCGCGCAGAAAGTCCTCTGCAAGAAACGAAGTCATGAATAGTCCACGGAAAATGAGCATGGCGTTGTCGTTTTCGCCCACGGCGTCAGCAACTTTGTCAAAGGCGCGATATGCCATAGCGTGTTTCTCGCGGTGAATCCCGATGTCGATGAATCCACTACTGGAAGGCAGTGCTTGCACAATGTGTTCGCTTCCCACTGGGAAGAAACCGAAGTATCGGCCGCCCACCGCAATGTCTGGGTTCGCCGATTCACTCACAACTCCGTAGCCCATTGCAGGCAATCTGCCCCAGCCGGTTTCAGCCGGAAAGAACCCCCAGTAATCCAAGAAGTCGCCGCTGAGGGCGTAACTGATGTTGTTCGACGTGAGCGCAAACCGATCGATGGTCAATCGGACTTCACCGGGTTGAAGGGCTGTGGAATCGCTTGTCGCCATGCGGAATTTGCGAATGTCTGATCGATCAATTTCGAGACAAATGTGTTGTGGCTGCACACATGCACTGTAGGCCCTTCAAATTCGGGGCAACGAAGTAAAGGAATGGTTGAAAATAGTATCTACAATCCGAGATATGAAATTAGGCGAATCAGGAGCGCTTGTAAAGGCGGCGCGGCTGAAAGCAGGACTGACCCAGGCTCAGTTGGCCGAACTTGCTGACACCAGCCAATCTGCAATTGCCGTATATGAGGCAGGCGAGAGAGAACCGACCATTCCCGTGCTTCAACGGATGGTGGATGCAACGGGGCATCGTCTACTCATTGAAATTGACTCTGACCGTTCGTTGTATCGACTGTCCGATCTTGCACTCGACATCAAGAAGGTGCCAAAAAGAGACGTGACAAAGCGAATGCGTCTAGTTTTTGAATTCCTGAGAAGCGCCGAGGAAGACGGTAATTCGTTGCAGTTGTTGATTGCAGCCGAACCGCAATCAACAGGAGATATCCGATTTGATGCGTTAATTGCCGCCGTTGGCGAGTACTTAGCAGCGAAGCACGGCATTCCACCACCAAGGTGGGTGCAGAGCAAAACAAGGTTCTTAGATGGTGCATGGTGGATCAGTGCAATGCCGTCTGCACGAGCGCGAGCCTTGGTGCACACTCCGGCATCCTTTCGCAGACGAGGCGTGATGATAGATCGTCGTGATCTGGAGTCAAAGTGACTGACCGACTACTGAATCGCGAAGTGTTAGACAAAGCTTTTCATTTACTTGCCGCAAAGTTGAAGCGACGTGGAATCGTTGGCGAACTACATGTCTTTGGTGGAGCAGCAATGGTGTTGGCCTTTAACGCTCGCGACGCAACACGCGATGTAGATGCTGTATTTGCACCCGATACTCACGTGATCGTGGCTGCGCAGGAAGTTGCAGATGAATTGAATCTTCCAAAGACATGG
Source organism: Ilumatobacteraceae bacterium (assembly GCA_044362135.1). Taxonomy (GTDB): domain Bacteria; phylum Actinomycetota; class Acidimicrobiia; order Acidimicrobiales; family Ilumatobacteraceae; genus UBA3006. The sequence goes on from JBIKHN010000146.1 coordinate 2,971, forward strand.
CTGAATAATCAGGCATCGAGTTACGTTTCGGGAGTTGCAGGCCGTGGTACACCAGTGTTTGATCATCCGTTTCTTCGCGTCATGGTCACACCACCTGAGCATTTATTGGCAATGAAGGTTCGCGCAGCACGCGCACTTCGTGATGCGGACGACATTCGTTTCTTGCTCAAGCACTTGCACATTGATCGCATTGAGAATGTGAAAAGAATTGTGTCTCAATACTTTCCTGATGACGCAATATCAAACAGATCAGTGCAACTGGTAGAAGATATTCTGTCGTTGTAAATACAAAAGACCCGCCCTTTCGGGCGGGTCTTCAGTTTTAAGCGAGGTTGTTGAATAAGAATTACTTCTTCTTCTTTTTTACAACTTTCTTAGGAGCAGCCTTTTTCGGTGCTGGCTTCTTAGGAGCTGCAGCCTTCTTTGGTGCTGGTTTTGCAACCGGCGCCGCTGGCTTTGTGTTCAACTTCGGGGCTGGAGAAACACCAAGTGCGATGTCCTTGAAACCCTTCAATGCGGTGATCTTTGCAACTGTCTTTGCCTTGATCTGGATCGTCTCACCAGTGGCCGGGTTACGACCTTGGCGTGCTGGACGCTTGATCTTGGCGAACTTTGCAAAGCCCGAGATGTTCACGATTTCACCCTTGGCAAC
>JBIKHN010000147.1:0-3606 GCA_044362135.1 Ilumatobacteraceae bacterium
AGGTCCGAAGATCTCTTCCTTTTCAATACGCATTCCAGGCTTCACGTTCTGGAAGATGGTTGGCGGAATGTAGATGCCGCCCTTCGTTGGCTCTACTGGTTTGCCACCTGTGTGAATGGTTGCACCTTCTGCTTGGCCAATGCCGATGTATTCATTCACGCGATCAAACTGTGCGCGGTCAACAATGGTTCCCATTGCAGTTGTTGGGTCATACGTGTCGCCAGGCATGATGGTTTCTGACACCTTGCGCACCTTGTCGAGCAACTCGTCTTCGATCTTTTGATCAACGACCATGCGAGTGCCCGCGTGACAGGTTTGGCCAGCGTTGTAGAACACGCCCCACGCAATTGCCGAAGCGGCAGCTTCAAGGTCTGGGCAATCACTCAACACCACGTGTGGTGTCTTGCCACCAAGCTCGAGTGACACTGCTTTTGCGTTGCTTTCTGCTGAGTACTTCAAGAAGTACTTGCCCACTTCGGTCGAACCAGTGAATGCCAACTTGTTGACATCCATGTGTTTACCAAGTGTTCCACCGCAGCTTGGTCCAAAACCGTTCACCACGTTGAATACACCTTCTGGCAATCCTGCGCGAACTGCAAGTTCAGCGAACAACAATGCTGACAACGGCGACTGCTCTGCTGGCTTCAAGATGATGGAGTTTCCGCCAGCAAGTGCTGCGCCAACTTTCCACGAGCTAATGATGAGTGGGTAGTTCCACGGAACCACTGCACCAACAACTCCCATTGGTTCGCGCTCAATCAACGCGATGCTGTCGCGAGGAACCGGAGCAATCTCTCCGTACAACTTGTCAATCGTTTCTGCGTACCACTGAATGTTGTTTGCACATGATGCAACGTCAACATTGAGCGAGTCGCTAATTGGCTTTCCACAGTTCATGGTTTCAAGAAGTGCTAGCTCTTCTGCGTTTTCGCGAATGAGCTGTGCCCACTTCAACATCACGTTCTTGCGGTCCTGCGGAGCCATCTCGCTCCACACACCTGCTTCAAAGGTTCGCTTAGCAACCGCTACCGCGCGGTTGACGTCTTCAACATCACCTTCGGCAACTTGCGCTATAACTGATCCATCGCGCGGGTTAATGGACTCAAAGGTCTTTCCACTTGCTGAGTCAACAAACTTTCCATCGATAAACAATTGGGTGCGTGCAACCTTTTGGCCTGCTCGCTTGGTCCAGTCTGCGGTGGTGAGTGCATTTGCCATGGGGAATTTCTCCTTGAGTCTGTTCGTAAAGCGTAAAAACCGTACCAGCAAGAGGCATGCTTCTAGGCTTCCAGAGTGGAAACGCGCTCGTTTTTAGCAATTGCATCGGTTGAGCGCACTGGCTCAACGCTGCTGTGCTCGATTCTGCGTGGCACCCATTTGGCTGGCACACCTATCGAATACCTCAATATTCAAACTAAGAACTTTGAGCGACTTCGCAGCGAGTGCGGCCAACCAACAATCAAGTTCACACACCGACCAGTTGCACGAGTGCGCAAACTCACTGGTCGCTACCCGTGGCGCGACATCTCGTACTTCAGCAAGGCATCGTGGCGCCGTTATCTCAGCGCGATCGCAACGCAGCACACCACCGAAAATGGGGTCTTCGGCGTGAAGATGCACTGGAACCAATACAAGCGCCACATGCTCGACATGGGCGTAGACGCAGGTTTCTGGAATGTGCCGGTGAAGTGGGTGCGCATCACACGTGAAGACGAACTTCGCCAGGCAATCTCGTTTGTGCGTGCAGCCCAAACCGATTCGTGGAACAGCAACATGGCGACCAAAGCAGAACCCGTGTACGATGCGCACGCAATTGCAGCGGCGCTCGATCGAATCTCTGATGAAAACTCAGATTGGGATGTGTACTTCGCCCAGAACAACATCACTCCCCTGCACATCACTTACGAGCAACTCACTCGCGACATGGACGCCACCATCAAGCGCGTCATGTCCTTCATCGAAACGCCTATTGATGTGGTTCCTGAACCACAAACCAAGAAACAAGGCGACTCGATAAACAAGGAGTGGGCAGAGCGCTTTCTTGCGCAATACCCAGAGCACGCCGAGCGAACACGCATGTGGCAGGGCTTACACTAAGAGTGTGAGCACCAAGCACGTATCTGACATTTTTGACCCAACCCAGTGGGACGAAGTCAAAGGTTTTTCGTTTAACGACATCACTTACCACCGCGCAAAAGCGCACGGCACGGTTCGTATCGCATTTAACCGTCCGGAAATTCGCAACGCATTCCGCCCTGCAACCGTCGACGAACTTTTCACCGCACTTGATCATGCACGTCAGTCAAGTGACGTTGGATGTGTGCTGCTAACCGGTAACGGACCATCTCCAAAAGATGGCGGCTGGGCATTTTGCAGCGGCGGAGATCAGCGCATTCGTGGCAAAGACGGATACAAGTACGCAGACGGCGAAACCGCAAACACCATCGAGCCGGGCCGCACCGGTCGACTACATATTTTGGAAGTTCAGCGTCTCATACGCTTCATGCCAAAAATTGTGATCTGCGTTGTGCCAGGTTGGGCTGCAGGTGGCGGACACAGCTTGCACGTTGTTTCCGACCTCACTCTTGCCAGCAAAGAACATGCGCGCTTCAAGCAGACCGATGCCGACGTTGCAAGCTTCGACGGTGGGTTTGGTTCTGCATACCTCGCACGCCAAGTTGGCCAAAAGTTTGCGCGTGAAATTTTCTTTCTTGGTCGCGAGTACTCGGCAGAAGATGCACGCCAAATGGGCATGGTCAACGCGGTTGTGCCGCACGCCGAACTTGAAGCCACCGCACTGCAATGGGCTAAAGAAATCAATGGCAAGAGCCCAACCGCACAGCGCATGCTGAAGTTCTCCTTCAACCTGATTGATGATGGACTCGTTGGGCAACAGGTATTTGCAGGCGAAGCCACTCGCCTTGCGTATATGACCGATGAAGCCGAGGAAGGACGAAACTCGTTCCTCGAAAAGCGCGAACCAAATTGGGATGCGTTCCCCTGGTTGTACTAGTTCTTCATGATCGTCACGATTGACGATGCGCTCGACCCCAGGCTGAATGCTTTTCGTTGGCGCGAACGACAACTGACCACCATTGCGCAACGAAAGTCGGCCCTAAACGAAGGACTCTTCATCGCTGAAGGCGACTTAGTTGTGCACCGTGCGCTTGAAGCCGGATGTGTTCCCGATGTGGTGTTATGCGATCCAAAATGTGCAACAGAGTTTTCTGATGCCGTGCACAATGCCGGCGGCACAACTCTTGTAGCGAGTGCAGATATTCGCCGCGAAGTAACTGGACTTGGCGTGCCACTTGATGCGATTGGCGTGTTTAAGCGCCCACCGCTTGTTTCAAGTGACGACCTCATCGCTCAGTCAAGCAGGCTGATTGTTCTTGACTGCGTAGACAACCCAAGCAATGTTGGGTCAATTGCGCGCACCGCAGCAGCCCTTGGTTGGGACGGACTACTGCTCGATTCCACAAGTTCAGACCCGCTTTCTCGCAGAGCACTGCGCGTCAGTATGGGCACCACGTTCAAACTTGGCTTCGCTCGCTTTGCTAGCACCAACGAAATTCTTGCTCACTTACATCAATCTGGATTCGCCAC
>JBIKHN010000148.1:0-3561 GCA_044362135.1 Ilumatobacteraceae bacterium
GTCATCAGCAATTCAGCAGAGTCAAGGAAGTAAGCGGCTATTGCCGGCTCTTTACAACCCGGACGTTCACACTGCTTGGCCACGGCTAAAGACTAGTTCTCTGCAGTGCTAACTCGGAACAACGCAGGCGATTCCCATTCCTTGACGATCGCGAATGGGCTGCGTTTCTGTAGGACACGTCATGTCGAACCCAACCAACGCTCTCACCACACCGGTGTGCTCTTCTGCGCAGTCCACTTCTACTGCGAGCTGATTCTCATTCACCACAACACACGACCCAGCCTGCAACAGTCCATCTGGACCAAGCGGAACAGCAGGACCAGAAAGCGCATTCAGCACCAGCACGAGCGCGATCAAGCCTCCTGCCGTAAAGACAATCATGCGCCACGGAAACGACGCTCTCTGCACAGGCACATTGAAGAATTGCTCACGAGGCTCCGCAGCCGGTTGGGAGTATCCACGAGTTCGTTCGGTGTCATATGCCGTGCGTAGGGCTGTATCCGACAGCACACGCCACGCCTCGGCAATGTGTGCCATCTGCATCGAAGCGTCGCTTCGTTTACCAGCTGCAGTATCAGGGTGAACCTCACGTGCGCGCATTCGATACGCCACACGAATTTCGTCCTGGGACGCAGACGGCAATACGCCGAGAACTTCGTAGTGGGAACGCGACATTATTTGCGATGCAGCAGTTTGAATTTCTTTGCAGTCGCCTGCTTCTCGGCAGACTTTCGCATTCCAGCAATCGTTGCTGTCATCAAAATGGCAACACTTAGGAACAAAATCATCGAAGCAAGCACATTGATTTGTGGTGGAATGCGAACACGCGATGCACCATAAATCTGCAGCGGGAATGTCTGCACTGGCCCAGAGTTGAAGAACGTAATGATGAAGTCGTCAATCGACAGTGCAAAAGCCAACAGTCCTGCCGCCAAAATTCCAGGCAAAATCAACGGAAACGTCACCTTCATGAACGTGCGCAGTGGCGAAGCTCCAAGATCTTGTGCGGCTTGTTCAAGCGTCCAGTCGAAGCCACGTATTCGTGCGCGCACCGTGAGCGCCACGAAACTGACTTGAAACATGACGTGAGCAATGATGATGGTCGTCATCCCAAAGTCAATGAAGTTTTGGCCGAGGAACAAAGTTGCAAGCGACGAACCGAGCACAATTTCTGGTGTGGTCAGCGGGAGCACCAAGAACAAGTTGATGCCTCCGCTGCCACGGAACTTGTATCGAGACAGCGCAACAGCGATCAGCGAGCCCAAAATGGTGGAGATGAGCGTAGAGACCGCTGCGATCTCCATGCTCTTCCACAACGCACGAGTGAGTGATTCCTCGGCGAATGGATGAAGCCAGTTGTCAAAAGTGAATGACTGCCATGCAATGTTGAAATTTCCTTTTGGCTTATTAAAACTGAAGGCAACAATGAAAAAGATTGGTGCAAACAAATACACCAGACCAAGGCCTGCAAATACATTTAAGGCATAGCGTCCGTACTTGGTGCGTTTGCGCATCATGCCAAGTCCTCGGTTCCAAAGATGCGCGTGTACAACAGCACCAGCGTTGCAATGCTGACCATGAGCACTGCCGCCATGGCTGACGCAACCGGATAATTGTTCTGCTTCAAGAATTGGTCCTGAATGGAGTTACCGATCATGGTGGTGTTCGGGTTGCCCAAAAACTGTGCGTTCACGAAGTCGCCGGCTGCCGGAATAAACGTCAAGAGTGTTCCAGCAAATACTCCAGGGATTGACAGGGGAAGCACCACCTTGCGAAATGCTCGTGTGGCGCTGGAGTACAAGTCTCCTGCGGCGTTCACTAAGTTGACATCAATCTTTTCAAGGCTCACATAAATGGGAAGCAACATGAACGGCAAGAAGTTATACGTCAGTCCCCCGATTACCGCTGCAGGAGTATTCAGCAGTTTGCCGTTATCCATAATGTGCAGCCACTCAAAAATATCTCCAAGACCAACAGCGTTCATGGCGCGAACAACAAAACCTCTGTCGGCCAGGATGGTTGACCACGCGATGGTGCGGATGAGATAACTCGTGAAAAATGGAATAACCACAAGCCCAAGCAAAATGTTCTTGTACTTTCCACCACGAAACGCAATCACGTAAGCAAGTGGATAGCCAATGGCAATCGTGAGCACCGTGGCAATTGCTGCATATAGAAAAGCTCGCTGAAACTGAGACCCGAAATCGCTGAACGCTTTCGTGTAGTTCTGAAATGCCCAGTTGAAGTCGTAGTTAACCGAGAATCGGCTTTCTTTTGTCGACAACGAGATACGAATCAGTGACCACACTGGCGCCAAGAAGAACAATGCCAACCAGAGCATGCCCGGCTTCAGCAGACCATAAGGGGCCAATAAACGCCTGGCCTCTGGCCCGCCGCGCGCGGCAAGCACCAGCACCCCAACGAGATCGAGCACCAGCACCAGCACGATCACCGACACCATTGGGCCGCTGACCAAACGAGTTCCGAGCGCCACCAAACAGATTGAGGCAACGATCAATGCGCCTAACCCAACACGATCAGCATTATGCGCGATTCGGTTTTGGCGGACGACCGTTGCGGTCATGTGATGTTCAGCGTTTTGAACGGTGCTTACGCGCCGGTAATTGCCGAGAATTCCTCATCGAATTTCGCTTCAACATCTTCACTCAACGTCGCGAATGAACGCAATCGAGCGTTGGTCGCGTCGTCTGGGAACAACAACGGGTTCTCAGCGAGCTCTGGATCAAGCTTGGCAAGTTCGTCACGAACACCCTTCACCGGCGACAAATACTGCACGTACTGCGTAATTTGTGCAGCCTGTACTGGGTCGTAACAGAAGTTCATGAACTTGGCCGCCGCACTTGCGTTAGGCACTCCCTTTGGAAGAATCATGGTGTCACACCAACTGGTGCCGCCTTCTTCAGGAATGACGAAGCGCACATTCGGGCTGTCCTTACCAAGTTGCAACACGTCACCCGACCAGCCAACGCAGGCTGCGAAGTTTCCGCTTACCAAATCATCGGTGTAGTCGTTGCCCGTGAATGCACGGATCTGGCCATCGTTCTTTGCTTGTGCAAGTTTTTCAAATGCTGGTGCTGCGTCTTCGAATGACGTGATCTTCGACGGATCAATTCCGAGACTCATACAGATGAGTCCGATGGTGTCGCGCATTTCTGTGAGCATGCCGATCTTGCCTTTGAATTCTGGATCGAACAAATCGGCAACACTCTTAATCTCACGACCGGTTACATCGATGTTGTATGCGATTCCTGCAGTTCCTGCTTGCCATGGCATGGAGTACTCGCCCGTTGGGTCCCATGTTGGGTTGACATACACATCTTCAATGTTTGAAAAGTTTGGAATGAGGTCTTTAGGAAGTTTCTCGGTCCAACCCAAATTGATCAGTCGACCAGCCATCCAAAATGTTGGCGCGATGATGTCGGCTTCAATTGTCTTGCCTGCACCCAACAACGGTTGAATCTTCGCAAAGTATTCGTTGTTGTCGTTGTAACCCTCGCCATAAGTCATTGATACGCCGGTTGCAGCCATGAAACGATCAAC
>JBIKHN010000045.1:0-9768 GCA_044362135.1 Ilumatobacteraceae bacterium
ATGGTCGTATCACGGGCGTTCAACGGCTGATGGACGGGGGTTCGATTCCCCCCAGCTCCACTAGTTGCATCATTTTTTTGAAATTTCAAAATTTAGAAGATACGAGGACCTACAGGTCACTCGACCCACCGAATCTGTTGGGCAAGCAAGCATCTCCTCGCATTCAGTTGGCTAATACCCCCATGGGTATAGAGTGAGTATGAACAAGCACCCAATACGCCCTATCCCTCGCAACGAAAGTGAAAAATCCATCATGAACGCAAATCTCGGAATAGCAGATGCAGATCGCCTGGCCATTGCAGGCGGCATTTCCGGCCTTTTGGCCGATACGTACACGCTGTATCTCAAAACACACAAGTACCACTGGAATGTCACCGGTCCCATGTTCCAAACACTTCATCTGATGTTTGAAACGCAATACAACGAGCTCGCACTTGCGGTCGATCTAATTGCTGAAAGAATCCGCGCACTGGATGTCTTGGCTCCTGGCAGCTACACAGAATTTGCAAAGTTGGCAACCATCAAAGAAGATACCGACACTCCTGACGCGACAGAAATGATTCGTCGGTTGGTTGATGGCCAAGAGACTGTTGTCCGTACCGCTCGCTCACTCTATGAAGTTGTCAATGGCGCACACGATGAACCAACAGCTGATCTATTAACCCAGCGCATTCAAGTACATGAGAAGAATGCGTGGATGCTACGCAGCCTTTTGGCCTAGTTACTTCAGATCATACGAATAGCGCCTAATGGACGGGGGTTCCCCCAGCTCCACTAGTTACAAGTTAGGCAGGGTGTGCAGCGCGATATTTGCGCCAACCCTGAAATCCGGTTGTGAAAAACGCAAGCATCACAATTGGGATCACGATCAGCATCATGGTGCGGAACAACTCGGGAGCAGTGCTGTCCCCTGCATCCATTACCAAGTAGGCCACGTAAGCGACATAGAACGCGGTAAGCAGTGCGCCTTCCCAACGCTTGATAGCGAAACCGTTCCAACAGATTGGGATCAATACCAGCGTGGCTGCCAACATGACCGGATAGTCAAGGCGAATGAGCTCGCGATTTACAGCAATTCCTTCTGATGAGATCGCAGCAGAAGCACCGAGTACTGCTAGCAAGTTGAAAATATTCGAGCCCACCACGTTGCCTACTGCAATGTCGCGTTGCCCGCGATACGCAGCCATGACTGAAGTGGCAAGTTCGGGAAGTGAAGTTCCTGCTGCAACAACTGTAAGACCAATAACCAAGTCACTCACACCAAACGCTTCAGCGATGGTTGTTGCTGAACTTACCAAGAAACGTGACCCCAGAATAAGAAGAGCCAATCCGACAACCACAAGTCCGATCTGGAAATACAAAGGCTTAGCAACTGTTTTACCTTCTACTTGCTGCATGGCTTCTTCGTATTCGGCATTCACCTTTTCCGATTCCGCCTTGCGGGCACCGCGCAACAACCACAGGGTGTACACGATGATGCCGATAAACAACACCAGACCCTCAAGGCGACCAACTACATCATTCCAAATCAGTCCATAGATCACGATTGAAAGAGCCATAAGAATAGGAATGTCGCGCTTGATAATGCGCTGCTCAATGGTTAATGAACCAATCACCGCAGACAAACCAAGAACGAATAAAATATTGAAGGTGTTGCTGCCCACCACGTTGCCAATTGCAACATCGGAGTTACCTGACAACGCACCTTGCACCGACACTGCAAACTCTGGGGCGCTCGTACCGAAAGCGACGACGGTGAGTCCAATGACAATCGGTGCAATTCCTAATCGAGCAGCGACCGAAGACGCGCCTTTCACCAACCATTCAGCCCCCAATGTGAGGCACACCAACCCAACGACCAGACCTGCGATTGTTTGAAAATCCATTTGTTTATCCTACTTTCCGCCGACTGCACGGCCGAGCATATGGGACCCGATTGGGGCACCGACAAGTTGCAAGATTACGACTACTAATACTTTTGCAATATCTGAAACATCGGCAAATTGCAGTACTACACCAACTCCGCACAGCAGCACGCCAAGCGTCGCTGGTTTTGTGGTGGCATGCATGCGAGCGCGCGTTGAACCCAACCGGTGAATACCAATTGAGGAAATGACCGCAAGCAACGAACCCGACAGCATCAACACCGCCGACACAACATCACGAACAGCCATCATCACATCGTTCATGATTCTGTTCCATTTCTCGCCTCAATGAACCGGGCAATGGTGACCGAGGCAATGAATCCAAGAAGTCCTAGGACGATTGCCAAGTCAAGCAGCAATCCGTCCTGCAAATAACCGGCCGACACCAACAATGCACACGTCAATACCGAGGTGAGCATGTCGAAGGCAACGGCTCGATCCCCCAAGGTTGAACGACGCACAATGCGGGCAACGCCCAAGGCTCCTGCAATGACCAGCATCACAAGGCAAATAGTTACAACGAGTTTCACGATTTACGCTCCCGCACTGCATTTGCCACCATGTCTTCTAAGGCCAACACGTCGGCTTGAAACTTTGCTTCATTTACTTCGCCCAACACATGCACGGACAAGGTGAGGTCTTCTGCATGCAGCTCAAGACTCATGGTTCCAGGTGTGAGCGTGATTGCATTTGCGACAATCGCGCCGATGAACGCTGATCCGTGCTTGAGTTGAACGTGCTGTACCGAAGTTGCCGTGCGTTGAGCATTTGGCAACAACACCGCAAGCACTACCTGCCAACTTGAGGTCACCAGACTTTTCAACACTGACAGTGTCAACCGTGCTGCACCTAATGGTCGCAGTACGTAGCGCGAGTGGTTGTGCACAAACAGCCAGTTAACAAGCGCCACCACCACCAGCCCACTAGCAATGTTGGCAACCGAAACTTCACCCATCATTGCGATCCACAAGACGAACAGAGCAATAGAGCCGCTCATGACGCAGACCTCACTGCAGAGATGTAACGCTCGACATCAAGCAACTGTTCTGTGGCACGCGTAGCAAATTCGTACAACGGACCAGCGGCACCCGCAATTACCAATGTCAAACACACCAACACCGTGGTTGCAGTGGCCATTGAGCGATGTTGACGTAACAACCCGACCTTATTGTTGAGCGAGGTTGGCGCAACTTCTCCCCAGAACGCACCAACCCAAATCTTGACCATCGAAACAAGTGTGAGCAAACTGACAACAATCGCTACCCCAACCCCAACGTATTGCTCGGCACTGAGACCACCGCGAACAATTGCAAACTTGGCAAGAAAACCGGAAAGCGGTGGAAAGCCCGCCAAGCTCATCGCAGGAATGAGAAACAGCACAGCAAGAAACGGAGACTTACGGGCTAGGCCACTCACATCGTTGAGTGAACTAGAACCTGTGTTTCGCTCGATGATTCCTTCTACGAGGAACAGCGAAGTCTTCACTGGAATGTGGTGAATGAGGTAAAAGATGGTTGCTGCAATGGCCGCTGCACCACCGATACCAAGGCCAAACACCATGTAGCCAATTTGCGAGATGATGTGGAACGACAAGATTCGCTTCATGTCGTGTTGTGAAATTGCTCCCAACACACCAATTGCCATTGTTGCCACACCAACGATCATCACCAGATTGCTGAGTTCGCCTGGAAACAGCATTGTTTGCACGCGAATGAGGCAATACACGCCAACCTTGGTGAGCAATCCAGCAAACACCGCACTCGCCGAACTTGGAGCAGTTGGATACGAGTCGGGCAACCATGAAAAGAGCGGGAACACTGCAGCCTTAATGCCAAACGCAATGAGCAGCAACAGGTGAAGGCCCATCCTCACACCATCTGGCAGTGCGGCAATTCGCTCGGGCAGCTCGGCGAAGTTCACGGTTCCTGTCGCTGCAAAAATCAATCCCACTGCCATCACCAGCACAACCGACTCGATGATGTTCAACACCACATATGTGGTTCCCGACCGGATCTGCTCTTTGTTTCCTTCAAGCGTGAGCAAGACATAACTTGCCATGAGCAACACTTCGAATGCGACAAACAGGTTGAACAAGTCTCCGGCGAGGAAGGCTTGCGAGATTCCTGCAGCGAGCGCCATGTACACCGGGTGGTAGTACGGAGAATGTTCGTCAGGTGTTTGTTGGCCAACCGCAAACAGCAATACCGTGGTAGTCACTACCAGTGCAACCACTACCAACACCGATGACAAGCCATCTGATACCAGCGTGATGGCAAACGAACCTGGCCAGCCGCCCAAGCGCGACACCACAACATCGCTCGTTCGCCACACTTCAACCAGCACTGCAGTTGCAGTTGCTAGCGAAGACAACAACGCAACAAAACTAATGAAGCGTTGAGCAACCAAACCACGCACAATGAGCATGAGTGCTGCTGCAACAAGCGGTATCAGGATTGGCAGCGCAACAAGTGAGTTCATTTCTGCACTTCCTCTGCATGCGACACGTCACCTAATTTTGCTGTTTGCTCAGCCCGACGCGTAATCATCCGATCTTCAACATCGTCTTCCACTTCATCATTCCCAGTAATGGTCCAATTACGCCATGCAAGTGTCATCAAGAAGGTGAGCAAGGCGAAACCAATCACAATTGCTGTCAGCACAAGTGCCTGCGGGAGAGGGTCTGTCAGCACACCTTCGCGACCGATGATGGGCGCTTCTCCAGGTTCGCTGCCTGAAGCAATAATCAACACATTCACACCGTTGCCGATCACGCCTACGCCAAGTGCAACGCGCGTAAGCGAGCGTTCCATCAGCAAATACGAACCCACTGCAAACAACACGGCAATCAATACAAAGGCCCAGACACTCACGCTGCACCATCCGTTGATTCACGAGATATCGCCCCGCCACGGGTGCCCAAGAAGGTCAGCACCATCAACACGACAGCCACCACAACAAAGAACACGCCGAAATCAAAAAACATAGATGAAACTATTTTTACTTTGCCAATCTGGGGCAAAGAGATCGACCAGATGTACGACTCGAGTGGCGACCCTCCAACGAACAGTGGCGCAATAGTTGTTGCAAGGGCCAACAACAGTCCAGCGCCTAACAAACGTTCTGGATAAAGAATCGGTTTGCGGTGAATGATTGGCTGCTGACCCGCAAGGTACTGCAACACAAAAGCCGCACCAAGAATCAAACCGCCAGCAAAGCCACCGCCTGGTGCATTGTGGCCACGAAACGTGATGAAAATGGCGACAAGTGTCGCAACCTTGGTGATCCAGCGGTCTACCAACTCTTCCAGAATCTTTGACTGAATCATGGTCGTGCAACTTCCTTCACCGCGGCAGCAGTGCGACGATGACGCTCTGCGGCACGAACAAGATTGGCAACGCCCAATGCAGCAATTGCCAGCACAGTTATTTCGCCCATCGTGTCAAACCCGCGGAAATCGACAAGAATCACGTTCACCACGTTGCGACCACCAGCTTCATCTACCGAACGTGCAAGATATTCTTCTGATGCAGATGGCGCGGTGCGCGCACCACGAACAGCAAGCACAAACAGCGGTATAGCTATGCCGACAGCCGCTGCAATGAATACTCGTGTGATCTGAGGAAACCGCGAAACTGGCCTGGTTGTTGTGCGAGCCATTGCCCGAAGCGCCAACAAAAACACCACGATGGTGAGTGTCTCCACCAATAGTTGCGTTACGGCCAAGTCCGGCGCACCACGCAACGCAAACAGCACTGCGATTGCATAGCCAACACCGCCCAAGAACATTGCCCCCGTAAAGCGTGACTGCAAAACGGCGACACCAATTGCCAAAACAATTGCAATCACGCTTACCACTGCTTCAAGAGCCGTTCCCGAGGTGAGCGCAGAAAGCGGACTGACGCCATCAATAAATGTCGCCGACAGAGGAGCCAGAGAAATGAGCAGCAATGTCACGCCGACATAGATCGGCAACGAACCAGATTGCGTTACCGAAGTGATGCGTTTTGCTCCAGCGATTGTGGCGTCATACACCACATCGAATACACGCTCCCCTTGTGACTGCTGTGCTGCCGTGTTTTCTAGTGACGCTTTCCAGCCAATTACCGCACCAATTGCAATCACCACCAATGAAATGAGCAGCGCATCATTGATTCCCGGCCACAGGGCAAGTTTTGATACTGCCTTCACATCGAGAGCCGAAGACGGCGACACCAGCCATGAACCAACTGTTGATGCAGCGAAACCAAAACCAATCGACACGATTGCGGCAACTACAACAGGTGCAGCAAGCGTGCTGCGCATGAGGACCGATGTCTCATGATGTGCATCATGCGCGTCCGAGCTGTCGGGTGTACGCACAAGCGCGTGCAACAGTCGCACGCTGTACGCAACCGACAAGACCGACCCTGCAATTACTCCCCACAATGCAATTGAGCCAACCAAACCAAACTCGGCATCAAGCAAAGCAACAAGCGCCTTTTCTTTTGTTGCAAAACCAAATAGTGGAATGATTCCAGCCATCGACAACAAACACGCACCAATTGCAACAACTGAAACCGGAACTGAACGTCGAGCCGCACCGATTTTGGAAACATCTCGGGTGCCCAGTTCGTGGTCAATTACGCCAACGCCCAAGAACAAACCAGCTTTGAATATGGCGTGGGCAACGAGGTGAGCCACACCTGCATAGGTGGCGTACGGGGAACCAATCCCAAACAACACCGTCAGCAAACCCAGTTGCGACACCGTGCTGTGAGCGAGCACTAACTTGGCGTCCGTTTCGCGCAACGCGCGCCAACCTCCAAGCAACATGGTGGTCACACCAGCAAGAACCACCCACCAACGCCACACACCGGTATCGCTAAAGATTGGTGCTGTTCGCGCCAACAACACGATGCCGGCTTTGACCATGGTTGCGGAATGCAAATACGCGCTGACTGGTGTTGGTGCCGCCATTGCGCCAGGCAACCAAAAATGAAATGGAAACTGCGCAGACTTAGTAAACGCTCCAAGCAACAGCATCGAGGCCGCAACACTCGCCATCGTTCCCGTTGGAGCAAGGTCGTGTAACTTCGCAAATGATGTTGTGCCAAATTGGTTCTGCAGTAAACCAATACCAACCAACATGCACAAACCACCTGCGCCTGTGGTGAGCAGTGCTCGCACGGCAGAACGGCGGGCCACTTCTGATTTATCGTGCAGACCAATGAGCAGAAACGACCACACCGATGTCAGTTCCCAAAAAATAAACATGGTGAACAGATCTTCGGCAAGTACCAGTCCGGTCATTGACCCCGCAAAGGCCATAAACAGTCCGACGAAACGGGTGAATGTTGCATCGTGTTCGAAATATGCGATCGCATATGCGAGCACGCCAAAGCCGAGCACGCTGACCAACAACGCCATGACCACTGCAAAGCCGTCAACGTGAAAAGCAAAGTTGAATCCCAAGAGCGGCAACCACTCGATGGTTTTACGAGGAGCAGATGTCGTTCCGATTCCTTGGCTCGCAACCACTAACGCGGTACCCGCAAGCACAACGAGGCCAACACATGCAGCGATAACCGGCCGACGACGAAGCCCGATGAGTGCGAGTACGGCGACGGCAAAATGAGCGACAACCGCTGCGAAGAACACCATGACGCCCCAAAATTATCAGTAGTCAGACAATTTTGCCGAAAGTTTGGCAGATAGTTTTTAGGTGTGAAAAAGACACCATCTCGGTTTGCACCTATGTCCGATCGTCTTTCCGGACTCGGAGCAGCGAAATGGGCGGTACATGTTGAGGGATTAGATCGCGCAGCAGCTGGCAAAGAGGTGACGTTTCTTTCCATTGGTGAACCAGACCTTCCACCACCTGCCAGCGTGCTCGATCAAGCAGTTGCCTCAATGCGTGGTGGACGACTGAAGTACGCGGCCGGACAAGGCGAACAAGTTGCGCTGGAGGCAATCGCTAGTCACCTCTCGCGCAGATCTGGGCAAGAAGTTTCACCTGATCAAATTGTGTACACCGCAGGAACACAGAATGGATTATGCACCGTGTTGATGACATTGGTGCAAACCGGTGACGAAGTATTGGTTCCCGATCCGTATTACGCCACCTACGAAGGTCTTGTTGCGGCATCAGGTGCAACATTTGTCCCCGTTCCAACGCTTCCAGAAGACGGTTTCCATGTGACCGCCAAGCAAATTGAAGCAGCAATTACTCCGCGATCACGAGTGTTGTTGCTGAACACACCAAGCAACCCAACGGGTGCAGTGTTGTCGCAAAACGAAATTGATGAAATTGGCGAAGTATGTGAGCGCCACGATTTATGGATCGTTGTGGACGAGGTGTACGCAGACCTCACCTACGGTGCGCCTTTCTGCTCCCCTTTCGATCGCCCGCAACTTCGTCATCGCACACTTGCCGTGTCGTCCATTTCAAAGTCACATGCACTGCCAGGTTTCCGTGCGGGTTGGATCGCATCTCCACTCGGGGTCACGCCGCGACTTGTACTCGTTGCCGAAGCAATGTTGTTTGGTTCCCAGCCGTTTATCGAAGACGCACTTGCAGTTGCCCTCTCGCAGCGCCACCCGGAAGTGGAGCGACTGAGTTCGGCATTTCGTGAACGCGCGCATCAACTCGTCAGTGCATTCGATGGATCAACTGCGGCAAAGGCTCGCATGCCCGAAGGCGGCATGTTCATCATGGTGGACATTCGTGAAACGGGAATGTCCGGCGAAGAGTTTGCGTGGAAGTTGATCAACGAGCACGACATCGTGGTGATGCCGGGTGAAAGCTTTGGCAAAGGCGGCGCAGGACATATTCGTCTTGCACTGACCAATGATGCAGCAGTTCTGCGTGAAGCTGGTACTCGAATTCGTGCGGCTGCTGAAGCCGTAGCCGCTAGTCGTTAACGCAACGAATTACGCGGTGCGATAGACCACAAACACTTTGCGCAGTGTTTCGTGAACGGTCCACACACCCTTCCATCCAATTGGGAAGATGCAACTTGAACCAACTGTGAGCAAGACGGGCTCGCCACCGTCTTCATGCACGGTCATGCTGCCCTTAATTACGTAAATCACTTCGCCGCGTGTGGTGAACTCCCAACGCGATGCACCTGGCTCACATTCCCATGTTCCCGACGTAACGGTTTCGTTGTCAAGAAACACTTGAGCACGAGTCAATATCTCGCCAGTCAATGGTTCGGCAGATGGCTGGCCTAGTGGCTTTTCAGCAAGTTCGGATGCAGGAATTTCTAGTGCGCGAAATGAAATTGTCATGCCTGCATTATTGCAGTTCTGGCTACAGCAAAGTGGCTGGAACCGAACTCATCTCCAGATGAAGTTCGCTACCTGAGTATGGATTGGCAAGAGCGACCGTTTCATTCAGTTCAATGCCTAAACCAGACTCTGTTGGCGGAATGATGAACCCACCTTCAAACTTGATTGACGTTTTCACTAGTTCGGAATGGAAACCCTGCCAACCCTGAATTGTTTCAAGAATCAAGAAGTTAGGCGTGCATGTTGCCAGTTGAATGTTTGCTGCTGCAACCACTGGACCGCAATACAGGTGAGGCGCAATTTGTGCGTGATACACCTCGGCCATGCTTGCAATCTTTTTCCCTTCAAGCAAACCACCGCAACGACCAAGGTTTGGTTGCAAGATTGACGCAGCACCCGTTTTCAACAATTGATGGAACTCGTACTTCGTCGTTAAACGCTCGCCTGCCGAAATTGGAATGCTGGTTGCGCGAGCAACTTTGGCAATTTCATCTGGGCTGTCTGGTGGGCATGGCTCTTCGAACCACAACGGGTCGTACTTTTCGAGTTTCTTTGCCAAACGAATTGCACCCGA
>JBIKHN010000004.1:0-30022 GCA_044362135.1 Ilumatobacteraceae bacterium
AAGTTTTCTACTGCAAAAACGTTTGACCCGATGTGACAATGCACGCCAACGAAGTTCACCGACTTCGAGCTACGTGCACGTGCCGCAGCTTTGTGCGCATCGCCATTGCCTAAGTTAAAACCAAACTTCGAATCGTTTTGGCCAGTGGCAATGTATTCATGTGTGTGCACTGAAACACCTGGCGTAATTCGCAACTGCACACGCGGAGCAGGCAAACCTTCTGCATGCAATGCATCCAAGCGATCAAGTTCGTCAAAATTGTCAACAACAATGTGATGCACATCGGCGTTAATGGCCATACGCAATTCGTCCATGCTCTTGTTGTTGCCGTGCATCACACAACTACTGCCTGGCACTCCGGCGTTGAGCGCAACGAACAACTCGCCGCCTGTTGCAACGTCGAGCATGAGCCCTTCGTCGTAAGCCAACTTTGCCATCGCCGTACAAAAGAAAGCTTTGGTTGCATAAATCACTCTGTTCGCACCAAATGCCTTCACCGCTTCGTGGCAACGCGCGCGCAGATGATCTTCGTCGTACACAAACACTGGCGTTCCAAATTGCTTGGCAACGTCTACAAGCGAGCAACCACCAATACTCATAACGCCTTGTGCATCAATTGCCGCATTGTCTGGCAACAGGTGTTTGGAAATTGCGCTCACATTTGCTCCGGAGATTCGATACCCAATAATGCCAGCCCTTGTTCCATCACTCGAGCAGTGAAATCGCACAATGCCAAACGGCTCATCTTTTGTTCTTCTGAGTCGGCTCGCATGACCGGGCAATGCTCGTAAAACGAACTGAACTCGCTGGCCAATTCAAATAAATAGGTGCACAAACGATGCGGGCTGTACTTGTCGAGTGTGTCCCACACCGCGGTATCAAACTGCAACAAACGCATCGTTAATGTCCGCTCTGCATTGTGATCAACGATCGGCGTTATTCCACGAACCGAGGCGCGATCAACTCCGGTTTTGCGGAAAATACTGCAAATACGCGCATGTGCGTACTGCAGGTATGGCGATGTATTGCCTTCAAAGGCCAACATGCGTTCCCAATCAAACACGTAATCCTTAATGCGATCGGTTGAGAGGTCGGCATATTTCACCGCACCAATTCCAATCTGGCGAGCAACTTCTGCTTGCTGCGCTGCCGGCAGTTCTGCGTTTTTTTCTTTCACCGCATCTGCTGCACGTTCAACCGACTCGGTAAGCAATGCGTCAAGCTTCACTACTTCGCCGCTGCGGCTCTTCAGAATTTTGCGGTCTGCACCAAGCACGTTGCCAAACGCAACGTGAGTGAGCTCTGTGCTTTCTGGAACCCAGCCGGCCTTACGCGAAACAACCGCAACCATTTCTAAGTGTTGAGCCTGCGGTGACCCAACTACGTACAGCACCACATTTGCGCCAATGCGCTCAACGCGATCAATCACGCATGCAAGATCGCTCGTTGCATAGTTGTATCCGCCATCGGCTTTGCGAATGATGAGTGGCAATGGCTCATTCTCACGATTCAAAAACCCGTCGGGAAACACCACTTCGGCGCCATCGCTGATTTCAATTAACCCCGAAGCACGCAGTCTGTCCACTACTTGAGCAAGTAGTGGGTTGTACGCGCTTTCGCCCATCAGATCGTCCGCAGTCAGCAACACACCAAGAGTTCGATACACCTTGTCGAAGTATCGAGTGCTCTCGCCTACCAACAACTTCCACATGCGCAGCGTTTCGTTGTCGCCACCTTGCAACAACACCACACGTGCACGAGCGCGTTCCTTGAATTCATCGTTCGAATCAAACTTGGTTCGCGCCTGACGATAGAACGAGTCGAGGTCGCCAACAGACAATTCATTCGCTGCTTCTGTTTCACCCAAGTCGATGAGATGCTCAATGAGCATTCCAAATGGGGTGCCCCAGTCACCAATATGGTTTTCACGAACAACACTGTGACCAACAAACTTGAGCATGCGAACTAACGCATCGCCGATGACCGTGCTGCGCAAGTGTCCAACGTGCATTTCTTTTGCAACGTTCGGCGCCGAGTAGTCGACAACTACCTTTAACTTCGCTGGTGCATTGCGCACACCAAGTCGCGAATCTGCAGCGGCTGCGGCAAGCTCGCTTGCTAAAAACTCGTTCGAAAACGTGACGTTAATAAACCCCGGACCGGCAACTTCTGTTGCGCTGCACACCCTCGACAAATCGGCTGCATCGAGCACCATTTGCGCAACTTCGCGAGGTGTTTTGCCCAGTGCTTTCGCCAGTGCGAGCGAACCGTTTACTTGCGCATCTGCTCGATCACTTCTGCGCACCACTGGGTCGCTGTCTACGCCGCCCGCAATGTGCGTAAATGTTGGCCGTAGCAATTCAGCAACGGTGAGGACGGGGTCAGCCATAGTCCTTCTATTGTTGCCGACCGCACAGCGCTAACCGCACTTAATTCAAAATCTCATCAATCGTGTGAGCGATAGCCTGACGGTAATTAGGCCCTCGTAGCTCAGTGGATAGAGCGTCGGTTTCCGGAACCGCAGGTCGTAGGTTCGATTCCTATCGAGGGCGCAACGAAATCAGCCGAGGGCTGATTTCACCAACGCAGCAATCTTTCCGCCGTCGGCTCCCGAGCCAACACGATCGCGCACTGCTTTCACCACAGCACCCATTGCCTTGCCACCCGTTTGACCCGCTGCAGCAGCCTTTGCAATTTCGTCAGCAACAATCGCCGCAACTTCGTCGTCGCTCATTGCAGCAGGCAAGTACGCCTCAATAACCACAAGTTCTGCACGTTCTTTTGCTGCAGCTTCAGTGCGACCAGCATCTGCATAGATCTGTGCGGACTCTGCGCGCTTCTTTGCTTCGCTTTGCAATACCTTGATGGCCTGATCGTCGGTGAGCACAATGGCTTCGTCGCCAGCAACTTCGGCATTTTGAATTGCCGACAGCACCATGCGCAGCGTTGAAAGCTTTGCCTCCTCGCGCGCCTTCATTGCCTCGGTGATGTCTGCTTTGATGCGGTCTTTAAGTGTTGTCACCCCTCTATTCTGCCCGCTTTTTAGGGGTATGACGAGCCTTCATTATGTGGTCGTCTCTACACTGTTATTGATCATGAACAACGAGACCTTCGAACTCTTCTTTTCCATGCTGAGTGTTGCATTGCTGGCTGGAACTCTTGTTGTTCTCGTAGCGCGCGTGATGTACTCACGCAGCACGTCTGCTCGCACCATTGTTTCTGCATTCGCCCCGTGGGCGCTGCCACTTGCTGCCGCAGTCACCACAACATGCGCACTCGGAAGTCTGTATTTTTCGGAAATCGTGAACTACAAGCCTTGCATTATGTGCTGGTATCAGCGCACCATGATGTACCCGCTTGCAGTAATTCTCATTGTGGCCGCTCTCACAAAAGACAGGAGAGTTTGGCGTTATGCAACGCCACTTGCGGCTATCGGAATCATTTTTTCTACTTACCACTGGTTCCTTGAGCGTTTCCCAAACCTCGACGCCGGTGTGTGCGATGCCGAAGTGCCGTGCGAGTTTGTCTGGTTTGAAAACTTTGGTTTCGTCACCTTGCCATTTATGGCACTCACCGGATTCCTCGCAGTTCTCGTATTCACCACCCTTCCCAACACACAAACGGAGCAGTCATGAGCAAATCATCATCAGGTAACGGCAAATTCATCGTTGGAGCGATCATCGCAATAGTCATCGGTGCTGCAGCCATCGTTGCCATTTCATCAAGTGGTTCGGAATCAAACACATCGTCGGGCAATATTTCAGAATTCAGCGACGTCACCGTTACCGGCGATGAACTGCCAGGATTCGACTCAGTTTCAAGCACAGCAGATGCTGCGATAGGAATGTCAGCACCAGTTGTTTCAGGAAAGGGTTTCACTGGAACGGAAATCACCACCGATGGAGCAGGTACACCAACGTTGCTTGTGTTCCTGGCCCACTGGTGCCAATTCTGCCAACGCGAAGTGCCCCAGCTTGTGGAGTGGGAAAAAGATGGCAAGACTCCAACTGGAATAGACGTGATTGCAATCGCCACAGGCACCGACCCAGCGAACCCGAACTTCCCGCCTTCTGAGTGGCTCGCTCGCGAAGAGTTCCCAGCGTTGTGGCCAGTTATTGCAGACTCGGCCGACAAGAAAGCTGCAA
Source organism: Ilumatobacteraceae bacterium (assembly GCA_044362135.1). Lineage (GTDB taxonomy): Bacteria > Actinomycetota > Acidimicrobiia > Acidimicrobiales > Ilumatobacteraceae > UBA3006. The sequence continues at coordinate 4,146 of JBIKHN010000004.1, forward strand.
ACGCATTTGGACTTTCGGGCTACCCATACTTCGTGCTCGTTGATTCACAAGGAAAAGTGTTCAAGCGCCTAAGTGGTGAAATCCCGATGGACGAACTGACCGCAATCATCAACCAAATGATTGGCGCATAAACCCCAATTCTCAAGTTGAGAATCATTCTCATTATTGCTAGGGTGGCAAAATGAGAATCATTCCCAAAACAGCTCTATCCCTTGTTTGCCTTGTAGGGCTGCTCGCTGCCTGTTCGGCGTCAGAACCAGAGTCATCCACACGACCAAACATTGTGGTCACCTATTCGGTTCTTGGCTCTGTTGTTCTAGATCTCGTTGGCGACGCAGCAGATGTAACCATCCTCATTCCAGACGGCCAAGACCCTCACGACTACCAACCTTCGGCGCGCGATATCGAATCCATCAACAACGCCGACATCGTGGTGTCAAACGGACTCGATTTCGAAGAAGGTCTTGAAGACGTACTTGCATCTGCAATTGATAACGGTGTCTCGGTGTACATGGTTGGCGAAAACATCACGGTAAGAGAGCCCGATGAAGACCTCGCCGAAGAAGGCCATGCTGAAGAAGACGGCCACGCTCACGGCGCAGGCGACCCACACTTGTGGCTTTCACCATTGTCGTTTACCGAAGCGCTTCCTTCGCTCACCACCGCTATTAACGAAGCAACGGGACTATCAATTGACGAAACCACAGCACTGGATCAGCTGACGCAATTGGACGACGAAATCACTGAGGTCATCGGCGGCATTTCTTCATGTGTCTTGGTGAGCGGTCACGACGAGATGGGATACTTCGCCGACCGCTACGGATGCACGGTAATCGGCGCAATCATTCCAAGTTTCTCAACTACCTCCGAAGCTACGGCTAAGCAAATCGCCGATCTGAAGGTGTTGGCCACAAGCAACAACGTGAAGGCCGTGTTCACGGGACTTGGCACACCAACAGAAGTTTCAGAACAATTGGCAAGCGAACTTGGCATTGCAGCGGTTTCATTGAGCACCCACTATTTGAATGGCGCGGCGAACTACCGTGAATTCATGCTCAATCTTGCCAATCAGATCGCAGAAGCATTGCGTTGAACTACCTCGTAGACCCATTTGCCAACAACGAGTTCATGCGACTCGCATTGTTCGGAGGCATCCTTGTTGCCTGCACATGCGCAATAGCAGGAACATTTGTTGTCTTGCGAGGACTGGCATTTGTTGGTGACGCGCTTGCACATGGAGTGCTCCCCGGCATCGCCACAGCAATGTTGCTTGGGTTCTCTGGAATTCTCGGAGCAGCAGTTGGCGCAGCCGTCATGATGGGCGGAGTCAGCATCGTCACCCGCAAATTCAGATTGTCTGGAGACACTGCAATTGGGTTGCTGTTTGTTGGAATGCTGTCGCTCGGAGTAATCATCACCTCCCGATCTACTTCGTTTGTTGGAGACCTGGCGCGAATTCTGTTTGGCGAATTACTGGGAATCACGACAACCGATTTGGCCTGGCAATTCGCTGCACTGGTAATCGTTGGAGCGATTGCTTTTGTCAGTCGCCGGCCGTTTCTGTTGCTTTCCGTAGATGACGGACTTGCTCGTACTTCAGGCTTTTCCGCTCGCCTGTTTCATAACGTCATGCTCACCATGGTGGCCATCACGGTGATTGCCAGTTTCCAGACCGTTGGAACCTTGCTGGTATTGGGAATGCTCATTGCCCCTGCAGCCACTGGCTCGTTATTCGCGCGTCGCATCGAGTCCATGATGCTGATTGCAGCACTCGTTGGCTCGCTGTCTACATATATAGGTCTGCTCCTGAGCTATCACTACGACCTAGCGGCTGGCGCAAGCATCGTGCTGACCGCGGTGGTCATCTTTGCCATTTCGGCAACTGCAAACGAAATTCGTAAGTCGCGTGGCCACGACCATCACGATCATGAACACCCACACGTTCACGGCGAGATCCACGTCTAATGACTTCCATTCACGCGTCTTCGCTTGCAGTTGGTTACGGCAAACGTCCTGTTGTCGACAACATTTCACTCGACCTGCAACCAGGTGAACTTCTCGTGCTCATTGGAACGAATGGTTCCGGAAAGTCCACGTTGCTCAAAACGTTGGCCGGACTCATCGATCCAATGGATGGCGCGGTAACGCTGCTCGGTTCTGCGCCAGGACAACTTCCCACACAAGTTGCGTACTTGCCTCAGCATCCTGTCTCATCACACACACTTCCGCTGTGTGTGCAAGACGTTGTAGCAATGGGCCGGTTCGCGCACCTCGGGTTGTTTAAGCGTTCAACGAACACCGACCGATCAATTGTTTTGGAATCCATGAAACGGACTGGCATTGACAGTCAGGCAAATGATCCAATTCGCGACTTATCTGGTGGACAACAACAGCGAACACATCTTGCACAAGTTCTTGCTCGTCGCGCAGAGGTGTTGCTTCTTGATGAGCCCACAGCTGGCCTCGACCTCAACGGCCGCAAAGCAGTTGCCGAGTTAATTGCCACAGAACGTGCGCGTGGCGTAACCGTGGTGCTCGCAACTCACGAACTTGCCGATGCAGAATCTGCAAACTTGGTGATGCTGTTGGCGCAAAGAGTTGTTTCGCTAGGCACTCCAGCAGAAGCACTTCGCGATGAATACTTACGTGAGTGTTTCGGCTTTACCCAGCCGCACTGATTCCTTCAAGCTTCATGAGCTGCCGTTTCATCTTGAGACCCAGCGAATAGCCGCCAAGTCCACCGTTACTCGCAATCACGCGATGACACGGAATGATGATGGGAATTGGATTCTTTCCATTTGCAGACCCAACCGCACGAAACGCTTTTGCTTTGCGCATGGCCTTTGCTTGCTCACCATACGAAATGGTTTTGCCATAGGGAATCCGCGTGAGCGTTTTCCACGCTTTCACCTGAAATGGTGTTCCTGTTAAATCGAACGGCAGATCAAACTTCTTACGATCACCAGCAAAATACTGTGTCAACTGCTTGCGTGTTTCAGCAAGTATTTCCTGCGCTCGTCCGTCTGGCTTTGACGCCAACTTGCTGTAGGTCGCCTTTACATCAATTGCAGTAAGCCCTTTGTTTGATGCCACCAAACGAAGTTTGCCAACGGGGGTTTCTATCACCAATTCGTTACGAACAATTTGTGCAGGCTTCATACAGAAAAACCTACCCCATATGTCAAACCTGTAAAACTCAAGTCATGAACACAACCGTGATGACTGATATTGAAAGTCCAGCAAAGAAGCGCATCGCGTTAGTCGCGCACGACAACATGAAAGATGAAATGTTGGAGTGGGCAAAGGATCACCGCAACGAACTTTCCAAACACACCCTTGTTGGCACGGGAACCACTGGGCGAATTGTCGCCGAACACACCGGCTTAGAAGTTGAACGTTTGAAGAGCGGGCCACTTGGCGGAGATCAGCAACTTGGCGGCCGCATTGCCGAAGGCCGAGTGGACATCATGATGTTTTTCTGGGACCCACTCGAGCCCCAACCTCACGACCCAGACATCAAAGCGCTACTGCGCATTGCAGCAGTATGGAATATCCCAGTTGCCTGCAACCGCGCATCGGCCGACTTCATTATTTCTTCGCCGTTGATTTCACAGGTGTACCAGCGGCGAGTACCCGAATACCTCTAAAGCGTTGGAGGTGGCGGTGGCCCGAACTGGTTCATTTCTGGTGAACTCTTTTGGCACGCAAAAACAAGGCTGACGATTGGGAGTAATTGCCACCATCCGCGACGACCGCGGTCGTGCATACGCCGGCAACCAACGGCGATTGACGGCAAGAACAAGACTGCTGAAGCAAGTGAATCAAGCCCGGAGAAACCTGCTGCTACTGCTGAAACAATAAACGTGAACAACGTCCACCACCAGAATTCACTTCGAGTTGCACGCCCCTTGAAATTCGCATAATTACGAAAACCTGATTTCACTGCATTTGGAAAGTTCATATCTACTTTTCGTCCGCGCCCTTTGGCTCTTTTGGTAATCCGAGTACTCGTTCACCAACAATATTTCGTTGAATTTGGCTTGTGCCGCCCCAAATGGTTTCGGAACGTGAGAAAAAGAACGCCGACATCATTGGGCTCACAGGGTAACCCTCGCGACGCTTATCGCGTTGCGCACCTGGCCAACCAGCGTCTTTCGGACCGTTGTCGATGAGCATTGAGTGCGCACCGAAAATGTCGAGTGCAAGTTCCATTGCCTCTTTGTGCATTTCAGTCCAGAACATTTTGTTAGTCGCACCCAGCGCAATAACTCCCATGTCTTTCTTGCCTTCGAGCGTTGCTCCAAGTGAGCGAAGTCCGTTGTAGCGCAAGATCTGATACTTGGTGTAGTACTTCATGAGGCGCTGACGAATGGAATCTTCATTGATGGCACCGTTTTCTTTTGCAGCGGCCAACATGATTCGAAATTCTTCTTCGAAGCGGCGGTAACCAGTAGTTGCACTCATTCCGCGTTCGAATGCGAGCGTGGAGTTTGCAACCTTCCAACCGTTGTTGATTCCACCGACAACGTTGTCCTTTGAGCAACGCGCATTGGTAAAGAAAACTTCACAGAACTCTGCAGTTCCGTCTGGCTGAACAATGCCGCGCACTTCAACTCCTGGCTGACGCATTGGAACCAGAAGGTATGAAATTCCTGCGTGCTTCGCAGAAGTCGAATCGGTGCGCGTAAGCAAGAAGCAATAGTCGGCATGGTGACCTTGTGTGGTCCACACCTTTTGACCATTGATGACCCACTCATCACCATCAAGAACCGCGGTGGTCTTCAAGCTTGCAAGGTCGCTGCCGCTGTTTGGCTCGCTGAATCCCTGACACCAGCGCATCTTGCCGCTCAAAATTTGTGGCAAGAACTCTTTCTTCTGCTCTTCAGTTCCCCACTGCAACAACGTTGGACCCACAAGGGTGTCACCGAAGAAGTCTGCGCGCATTGGAGCCTTCGCGTTTGCGAACTCTTCTGCAAGCACAACACCTTGCAATGTGCTTAAACCTTTGCCGCCGTATTCCGTTGGCCATGTTGCACAGATCCAACCGCCAGCAAACAACTTGCTTGGCCATTCAAGATTGAACTTCTTACGCTCGTCGTTGGTCATTTCAAAACCTTCGTTGAACCAGCCCTTTGGCAAGTTCTCGGTGAGCCAGGCTTTTACTTCAACACGGAATGCTTCGGCTTCAGGGGTGTAAGTCAACATGGCTCTATTCTGCCCGCTGCAGGCACCGAAAGTCCATGTCGAGAAAGATCAAAACCCTTTCATGCACACGGCAAGGAGGGGCTTTGGCGTATGGCGTAGAGTCGGGGCGTGACCGTTACTGAAACTGCCCCAACCGGAACCGAGCGCTGGACCCATCAGTGGAAAGAGCTCTACGAAGAAGTCATTAATACAGGTCTATGCACAGGTTGTGCTGGCTGTGTGATCTCGTGCCCACACGAAGTAATTGGCTACAAGCATGAAGAGGGCAACTACAAGCCGTTCCATCTTGAAGAAGAACTTGGCATCGACAATTGCACTCACGGCGAAAAGGGTTGCACCAGTTGCACACGTGCATGCCCGCGCTTTCGTTCGTGGGAACCAGAAGCCGACATGCATATGTTTGGCAAAGTTCGGGAAGAAAGCCAGATGTATGGCCAATACAAGCAGTTGTTGTTGGTTCGTGCAGCCGACGACAAGGTGCACGATTTAGGTCAAGACGGCGGCTTTGTGAGCGCAATGCTCATTTGGCTCATGAAGAACGACTACATCGATGCAGCGCTCACCAGTTTCTTGGAAGGCGACGGAACTACATGGAAGGCGCTTCCAGGCATTGCGCGCAACCCAGAAGATGTTCTGCGCGCAGCGGGTAGCCGTTACACATACTCGGCGAACACACTTGCGCTGAAGCAAGCACAAGAAGAAGGACTCAGTCGCCTCGCACTCGTAGGCATGAGCTGTCAGTCATCGGTTCCTCCAATTATGTGGAAGCGCAAGATCGGCAAGGTCAGCAAGCCGTTCTTGTTCAACATTGGTCTGTTGTGCTCGAAAACATTTGACGATGCAATTTTTGAAGAACTCTTCTTGGCCAAGTACGGCCTGAAAAAAGAAGAGATGGTCAAGATGAACATTAAGGGCGCGTTCCAAATTTGGATGAAGGACGGCTCATTCCATGAAATCGACTTGAAGGAATGTCACCAGTGGACACGTGAAGGTTGCAAAACCTGCCCAGACTTCGCTGCAGAACACGCCGACATTTCAACCGGTGGAATTGGCGAAGACAACGCATGGACACTGTGTGTCGTGCGCACCGAACTTGGCGAGGAAGTAATGAACCGCATGATTGCTGATGGCAGCGTGATTGCTCGTCCTGCAGAAACCGATGCAACGGCAATGAAGTTGTTGAAGTTGCTCAGCACCGTAAGCCGCAGGCGCTGGCCAGCAACTGCACACCCTGCTCCACTCGTTGGTGTTCCGCCACCAAAGAAAAAGGCAGACGGTTCGGCACCAGCCGCCCACTAACTATTTCTTTGCGAGGCGTACTGCTTTCGCAAACACATCATTCAACATTTTCTCGGTGAGTTTTCCCGTGAACGTGTTTTGTTGACTTGGGTGATAGCTACACACCAGCGTGTATTCGCCCGCATCCACCACCACACCATGGCCAAACTTCGGTCGCGGCTTTACACCTAACTGATCACATGCTGCTCTCAGCGCAATTGATCCAAGACACACAATTACTTTTGCATTGGCAAGTAACTCAAGTTCGCGCTGCAAATATGGTGCACATTTTTTTGCCTCTGCAGGAGTCGGCTTGTTCTGTGGTGGAGCGCACCGAACAGCAACAGTCACCCATGCATCAGTCAGTTGCAATCCATCGTTTCGATTTTCGGATGCCTGCTGATTAGCAAGCCCCGCTTTATGCATTGCGCGGAATAACCACTCTCCACTGCGGTCACCAGTGAACACTCGACCCGTTCGATTCGCGCCGTGTGCGCCCGGTGCAAGTCCAAGCACAACAATTCGTGCGGCTGGGTCGCCAAAACCCGAAACAGGCTTGCCCCAATATTCTTCGTCTTTATAAGCGGCACGTTTTTCGACGGCAACTGTGCGACACCACTTCACCAACCGTGGGCACTTCTCGCAATCGTGAATTTCCTGTTGCAAAACACGAAGTGCCCGTGCATTAGTGGTCTGAGATGGCTTCGTCACTGCAAGGCACGATAGTTTGGAACGCAACCCCATGGCACGCCCAACGAAAAACACTCCGACATTGATCTTGATGGTTCGGCACGGGCGCACGCCAACAACGGGCAAGGTGCTTCCAGGGCGAGCCGCAGGATTGCACCTCGCCGATTCGGGTAAGGCCGAAGCCGAGGCAGTCGCCAAGCGCATTGCAGAAATCAAGGGCGTGACTGCTGTGTATGCATCGCCGCTTGAACGTGCTCGCGAAACTGCAGCGCCAATTGGCAAAATTCTTGGCCAGAAGGTGATCATTCATAAAGGTCTGCTTGAGTGCGACTTTGGCGACTGGACTGGAGCACAACTCACCGCACTCATGAAGAAGCCAGAGTGGACAACCGTGCAAAAGGCACCGAGCACGTTTCGTTTTCCACATGGCGAGAGCTTCACCGAAATGCAGCAGCGTATGGTCAGTGCACTCGATGACATTCGCGCAAAGCACCCAGGCGGCATTGTTGTCTGCGTTTCGCATGCCGACCCCATTAAGGCCGCCGTTGCACACGCCATGGGCACGCACATCGACCTCTTCCAACGCATCGTCATCAGCACATGTTCGGTCTCTGCTGTTGCTTATTCGCCAAGCGGACCAGTTGTACTAACCGTTAATTCAACAGGTGGATCGCTCGCCGATCTGCGTCCTTCGTGAACCGAATTACCCATGAGTGACTTTTACGAATTCGACGAGACCGACGCCTTCACCACCGGCGCACTCGGACAACCTGGTCAACGCACATTCGTCATTCAAGTACGCGCCGACAGCAGTCGCTTCACCATGAAATGCGAGAAGCAACAAGTTGCTGCACTGTCGCAATACATTCGCCAGTTGCTCGCCGATGCACCAGAGGTGCGCGAACGTCCGAGAGATGAAATGTTGCAACTGTCAAACCCAATGGACGTCAACTTCACCATAGGCACGGTTGGAATTGCATACGACCCGCGCAATGATCGCATGGTCATTCAAATTGAAGAACTTGTTCCTTTTGACGAAAACGAAGAGCCAATCATGGACGCCGAAGTTACGCGCATTCGCATGCAGATCACGCGTGGGCAAGCCGTTGCATTCTGCGACCACGCAGACGAAGTTGTTGCAGCCGGGCGACCACCATGCATTTTCTGTGGACGCCCAATGAATATTGATGGGCACATGTGTCCGCGAATGAATTAATTCCCAAGAGCGATCTCGTTCAACTGTTGAAGCAGGGCGAGATGGAACTCGTTTCGCGCATGCCCTACAGCAGCAATGCCACGTTTCTTGTCAACATCACTTCGGGTGACGCCCAATGCCAGGGCATATACAAACCCCTAAAAGGTGAACGCCCGCTGTGGGATTTTGAGCCTGGCCTACACAAACGCGAAGTGGCTGCATACGAGCTTTCGGAAGCCATGTCGATGGACATTGTTCCGCCAACTGTCTTGCGTGAGGGACAATTCGGCGAAGGCTCCGTGCAGTTTTTTGTAAACGCCGTTCTAGACGAGCACTACTTCAGCATTTACGAGAACCGCCCCGAACTACACGACCGCTTGCGCGCCATGTGCGCCTTTGACATCGTTGCCAACAACACCGACCGTAAGGGTGGGCATTGTTTGCTCGACACACAACAGCGTGTGTGGGCAATTGACCATGGTGTGTGCTTTGCTGCAGATTTCAAACTGCGCACGGTTATTTGGGAGTTTGGCGGCGAAGAACTTCCACAGGAATTACGCGATGTCATTGAGCCACTCGTTGAATCGGTTCCGCTAAACGTGTCCACGCTGCTCACCAGCGACGAGGTGTGTGCGCTGCAGGAGCGCGCGCAGTGGATTTGCGAAGGCGGCGCCTTCCCCATTGACAAAACCGGTTCGCGCTACCCGTGGCCACTGGTGTGAGCGAATCGCAGCACGACCTCATTAATCGCGCAGACCTCGACGGTCTCGTGCGACTCATTGACGATTACTGCGAAACACGCAGCTGGCACGACCTGCTTGGCCTGCGCGATGCATGCAAGGCAGCCGTTGCCAACGGTCGCCAGGTGTGGCCCGCTTCAACGCTCGCCGAATACCGACTTGCGCTGCTTGCACCAGCAGAAATAGCTGTGCAAGTTGTGGACGAAGAGGCTGGCCGCTTCACCATGGGTCCATTAACCGAGGTAATTGCTCAAAATCATCAATGGTCAGAACTCAGCGAGTTTCTTGAGCCCTCACCCACTTCTACATACATTGCCTATGAATGTGGCATGCGTGGTCAACAGGTTGACGGCGAATTATTTCCCGCGCTTGAATCACCGTGCACGTTGCTATCAATCGAAACGAATTATGCGCTCGCCGAATATCACGACAACGAAGCCAAGTTCCCTACTCCTGCAATTCCGGAAATGGGAAGCGCGATTGCTGTTCCTGCATCGTCTGCGAACGTTGTTCACGACTCCGAAGTATCAGCTGCATTTCACCAACTTGTCGACGCGTGGACAACGCAATCCAACGGTGATTTACGCATTTCCTGCGTAGAAGGCTCGGTGCTTGATGCCCTTGCATTCCTCGAAGTACGAGAAGCACGTTTGTCGCTGCTTACCTCAAGCGATGCACTTGCCTGGCTTGCTTGGGCAGGCGCAAGCGGAGGCGCACATGGCAGAAGGCGCGGCAATGCATTGGGTCGCGATGCAGCATGGTGGACTATTGCATCACTCACAGTAAATACTTTTCACTGGCCACTGAGCAACGAAGAATTTGAAACTGCAGTGAACTCATTGCAGTGGTTTTGGTGGGACACCAACGAGCCAACAACCGGTTGGCAACTTCAATTATGTATTCACCACGCAACCCGCAATCAATCATGGGCAATTAGTGTTCATGATTGGAAATGAATCAGACACCACAACGAAAGAACGCTCTTCGCATACTTGGCAGCCTATGTATAGGTGGCGCAATTTTTCTTGCAAGCCTGCTGGTGTATCGACAATGGATCAGTAATTACTTCTCAGACAAGGCTGCGGAAACGGCTAGAGAAGAACTGGTTGCATCGTGGGGCTTGAACACCGGCACCACTATCCCCTTCTTTACACCTGTAGCCACCATTGCACCTGCAGAAATTGAACCGATCAATGCTCCAACCGATCAAGAAGCATTCGCCCTTCTGTACATTCCGCGCATTGGCAACGATGTATGGGCCGCACCCATTTTTGAGGGTGTGAAAAACAAGCAGCTCAACTCAGGTATTGGGCATTATCCGCAATCGCAGATACCCGGAGAAAATGGCAATTTTTCTCTGTTTGGACATCGCAACTCCAACGGTCAGCCATTTACAAATATTCAGAATCTGCAAATTGGCGACGAAGTAATAGTTGAAACGAAAGATTTTTGGTTTGTGTACACATTGAAACACGACAAAATTGTTCGCCCTTCTGCAATATGGGTAACTGGAGTTAACCGTCTTCCCGAGCTAGGACTTGATGCAGATGCTCCATACAAAGTCATCACACTCGTAACGTGCGAGCCGCGACACTCCACGGAAAAACGCTGGGTGTGGTGGGGAGTTTTAACTGCTGTTTACCCTCGTGAAACTCCGCCACCGGCACTAGTCAAACCGAACAGTTAGACGTTTACAGACCTTCGTCGTATCACCATTCCGACAACTAGTAGCAGCATCGCAGCGACAATCTCGCGTATTGGATTCTGACCAGTTGCAGGTAGTTCATTTTTCACGGTGATCACTACCGGTGGTGCGTCAACAGTTGGTGTAATTGTCGAATTAACGAAACGACCGAGATTGTCAATCGCCTGATAACGAATAGGTGTTGCTGTTCCTTGGAACGTCGAAAGTGGATCAAACGTTACGGTGCCATCAGGGTTAACGGTGTACGTGCCCTCGCCAGCTACAACAAGTTTCGTTTCGTTACATGCACCCTCTACTTTTCCAGTTGCCAATGAACGAACCGTGTTTGCGCACAACCTCAGCGATGTCAACGATGCTTCACTGCCTGGAAAAACGTCATTTGTGAACACCGCAATGATTTGATTCACATCCCACGCATCGCGAGATACGTCATCTACCGCATAAGGATCCGCAACCGACGGAGATGGCGGTGCTGGTGGAATAATCGTTGGAATCAAAATGTTTGTCGTAATACCAATACCCGACAAACCAGTCCAGTTATTCGCAATTTGATACGTCACTGGCTGTGTAACCGTTCCCATGAATCCCTGGCGATGCACGAATACCACTTGACCCGTAGTGGTATTCACTGTGTATGTTCCATCGTCGGTTGTAAGTGCGGTCAAAGCACATGTTGGTGAGCTATCAGTTGCACCACACAGACGGATGCTGTTTCGAACAAGTTCTACCGTTCCACTTACACCTGTAGGAACTATTCCACCGTGGTCGTTAGCCCATGGAGAGAGAACAACAGTTGAACCCTGCTCGGCAATGCCGGTGTCCAGCTCGGTAACTGGTGCAGGTGGTGGCACGACTGTGGGCGTCAACGTGGAAGTTGCAACTTGGCCAAGACTGTCCTTCACGATGTACCGAACCGGTGCCGCAGTTCCGTAGTACGTCGTCTCTGGCGTGAATTTCACTGTGCCATTTGCCTGCACAACATAGGTGCCCTCACCAGCAACGGTGACTGTAGTTTGCGTGCATGTGGGCGCTGTCTCGGTTGCGCCGCAGAGCAACACAGTTTTCGGATCTAACGGGTACGTAGTTACTCCAGGCGAGTCGTTGCCCACTGGCGACAACGTCTGCGTCTGTTCCATTACGCCTCGCGAGGTATCGGGACGCGCGGTCGGTTTAGGAATGATTGATGGAGTCAACGTGCTCGTAACCGTCACATTCAAAGCGTCAGTGATCTTGTAACTAATCGCTGTTTTTGCTCCAGAAGTTGCCGTGCTGAGTGCCGTATAGGTAACAACACCCGTGGTTGGGTTGAGAGTAAACGTTCCTTCATTGGCGATGGTGACAGCAGTTGTTCCACACAAGGTAGTTGCAGGGTCCACGATGCACACGGTTGAGTTCGTGAGGTCTGGTCCACCAGTTGCCTTTGCGGCAAGCGCATTCGTGCCAAAGATCGGTGCGAAGTCTTTCGTTCCACCAGCAATCAACGAAACGGTTCCCGGGCTTGCAATAGGTGCAGGTGGTGCCAGAACAGTCGGAGTAATGGTGGTATCCACTGTTTGACCAATGGTGTCGGTTACTTGATATTTCACCGCAGTAGCTGTTCCAGTAAATGATGGCAACGGATCGAACGTGACCGTGCCATTCGCATTCACGGTGTATGTGCCTTGGTTCGCAATCGTCAACGAAGTCTGCGTGCAATTATTCGGAGTCTGTGCACTCGGTGCAACGCCACACAACTTCACCGTTGATGGAACCAATGGTGCAGTTGGTTCACCAGGTGTGTCATTAGTTAATGGAGAAATCGTTTGGTTCGTGTCCCAATTTCCTGTGTTCGTGTCGGGATTAGCGGTTGGCGCACGTGGCGCTAGAACAGTTGGGGTGATAGTGGTGTTAGCCACCTGACCAAGCGCGTCTGCAACTTGGTATCTCACTGCAGTTGCTGTGCCGTTAAATGTTGGCAACGGATCGAATGTGACCGTGCCATTCGCATTCACGGTGTATGTACCTTCGTTTGCAATCGTCAACGAAGTCTGCGTGCAACTGTTCGGAGTCTGTGCACTCGGTGCAACGCCACACAACTTCACGGTTGAGGCAACCAACGGCGCGCTCACTGCCCCAGCAACGTCATTAGTAAGTGGCGAAATCGTTTGGTTCGCATCCCAGTTACCCGTATTCGTATCTGGGTTGGCAACTGGAGGCTGCGGAATGATTGGTGTCAATGTGCTTGTTGCAGTTTGACCAGTTACGTCGGTAACTCGATATGTCAATGCTGTCTTCGTACCAGCGGTCGCGCTCGCATCCGCAACAAACGTAACTACTCCGGTTGATGGGTTCAGCGTGAAGGTTCCCTCGCCTGCAATGGTCACCACGTTGTCGGCGTCACACGCTGCAGGACTTGAACCTGGTGTTATCAGACACGTTGCCTTTGCCCCGCTGGTCTGCAATTGCGTACCCGTTGCAAGTCCAGATGTTCCAGTAATCGTCGTAAAGGTTGCTGTGCCACCAGGGATTACGGCCTTGGTTTCTGGTGTTGCAACAGGAGCCGGCGGTGGTGTCACTGTTGGGGTGATCGTTGCATCATCAATGCGACCCAGAGTGTCTGTTGCTTGATACGTAACAGGTGTAGCCGTGCCACTAAAGGTTGGGAGTGGATCAAACGTGACGGTGCCATTCGCGTTCACCGTGTACGTGCCCTCGTTAGCCACAGTCAACGTTGTTGCGTTACACGAAGGAGCTGACTGCCCAGTTGCACACAACTTCACAGAAGTTGCAACGAATGGGAAACTCGAAGACCCGGGTGTGTCATTTGATGTTGGTGTGATGGTTTGATTCGTGTCCCAGTTGCCAGTTGAAGTGTCGTTCACCGCAATAGGCAACGGTGGCAAACCAACTGTTGGGGTAATTGTGGCGCTATCGGTTTGTCCGAATGAATCGGATACTTGATAGGTGATTGGTGTTGCCGTTCCAGTAAACGAAGACAACGGGTTGAACGTGACAACACCAGTCGTCGTATTTACCGTGTACGTGCCTTCGCCCGAAACCGTCAGTGAAGTTGCCGTGCAATTTGGTGCAGTTTGACCAGCGGAGCACAACATCACCGTGGTTGGGTCAATTGTTCCGCTGCCATCAACGTCATTTGAAAGTGGGTTGATCAACTGATCGGTGTCGTAATTACCTGACGACACATCGTTCACCGCATTCGGTGGCGTACGCACGGTCACGGTAATTGTTGCATTTTCAATTTGTCCAAGCGTGTCTGCTGCTTGATAGCGAATCGCCGTCGCAGTTCCCGTAAAGGTCGGAAGTGGATCAAACGTGACAGTGCCATTCGCATTCACCGTGTACGTTCCCTCGCCAGCAACAACAAGTGTGGTGACATTGCAATTATTTGGCGACTGCCCACTACCGCACAACTTCACTGTTGAAGCAACCAGTGGCGCGCTTGCGTCACCTGGGGTGTCATTAGCGAGCGGACTAATCACCTGATTGGTGTCGTAGTTTCCTATCGAAGTGTCATTTGCAGGAACAGGTGCAGGTGGAACGACAGGCGTGAGCGTGCTTGTGGCGGTTTGGCCAGTGATATCAGTTACGCGGTAGGTAATTGGAGTCTTCGTTCCCCCGGTAATCGTCTGGCTTGCAACGAAAGTAACCACGCCAGTCGATGGATTGAGCGTGTACGTACCCTCATTAGCAATTGTTACTACGTTGTCGGCATCGCAGGACGCAGGGCTTGAAGATGGTGTGATCAAACACGTCGCATTTGCTCCACTGGTTTGCAACTGTGTACCAGTTGCCAAACCAGAAGTTCCCGTAATGGTTGTGTAGGTGGCCGTTCCGCCAGGAAGCACTGACTGTGTTTGTGCTGAAGCCGTTGGCGCTGTTGGTGCGGCAACCGTTGGGGTAATCAATGCATCGTCAATTCGCCCAAGCGAGTCTGCAACTTGATACGCCACTGGCGTAGCGATTCCCTTAAATGTCGGCAACGGATCAAACGTGACAGTGCCATTTGCATTCACCGTGTACGTGCCCTCATTAGCCACTGTCAAACTTGTTGCGCTGCACGCTGGCGGAGTCTGACTCGTGCCACACAACTTCAGTGTCGATGCAACAAACGGGAAGTCAGTTGCACCTCTGGTGTCGTTCGTAATCGGTGAAATCACTTGATTGGTGTCGTAAGCACCACTTGACGTGTCATCAACTGCTGCAGGAAGTGGCGGTGCTCCAACGGTGGGTGTAATTGTGGCGCTATCGGTTTGACCTAATGAGTCTGCAACTTGATACGTGATAGGTGAAGCCGTGCCGGTGAACGAAGGTAGCGGATCAAACGTGACAGTGCCATTGGCATTCACCGTGTACGTACCTTCGCCGGTAACAGTCAGCGTGGTTGCAGTGCAATTCGGAGCAACTTGACCAGATGAGCACAACTTCACCGTTGTTGAATCAATTGTTCCACTGCCGTCCACATCATTCGACAATGGACTAATCACTTGATTGGTGTCGTAATTACCTGAAGACGTATCGTTCACAGCGTTTGGTGGCGCATACACCGTTGGCGTAATGGTCGCGCTCGTCACCTGGCCAAGCGAATCTGCCACCTGGTAAGTAACTGCAGTTGCCGTTCCGCTGAACGTAGGCAACGGATCAAACGTCACTGAACCGTCACTGTTGACTGTGTACGTTCCCTGGTTGGCAACACTTACTGTTGTTGCATTGCAATTATTTGGCGATTGTCCACTTGCGCACAGTTTCACAGTTGAGGCAACCAATGGAGCACTTGCGTCACCAGGCGTGTCATTGGAAAGAATATTCAAAGTTTGATTGGTGTCATAGTTACCGGCCGAGGTATCCGCCACTGCAGTTGGTGCAGGAGGAACCACTGGCGTCAATGTGCTCGTTGCCGTTTGGCCAGTGATATCGGTAACGCGATAGGAAATGACGGTTTGTGAACCGGCCACTGCGTTGCCGTCAGCGACAAAGGTGACAACACCTGTTGCTGGGTTAAGAGTGAAAACACCTTCTCCAGCAATGGAAATAACATTGTCTGCATCACACGTCGTTGTAGATGGAACATACAGACAGGTTGCAGTTGCACCAGTTGTTTGCAACTGCGTTCCCGTTGCCAGTCCAGAAGTGCCCGTAATCGATGTGTACGTAGCGGTTCCGTTTCGTAGCACCGACAGAGTTTGGGCCGTTGCCACTGGTGCGGTTGGCGCAGCAACTGTTGGCGTAATCGTCGCATCAACGTATTGACCCAAGGTGTCGCGTGCCTGATAGGTGACTGCAGTAGCAGTGCCTCTAAATGTTGGCAATGGATCAAACGTGACCGTGCCATTTGCATTCACCGTGTACGTTCCCTCGCCAGCAATAGTGAGAGAAGTCTGAGTGCAACTGTTTGGAGTTTCAGTTGATCCACACAGCTTCAAGGTTGACGCAACAACTGGAGCACTGTCTGCAAACCCATCGTTAGCGAAAGGCGAAATGACTTGATTCGTATCGTAAGCACCACTTGATGTGTCATTTGATGCAGTGGGCTTTGGATACACCGTGGGCGTATACGTGGCCGAAGTTTTCTGGTTGGTTGAATCAGTCACTTGATAGGTAACCGCTGGTGCCGTTCCGCTCCAGTTGGTGTCCGGAGTGAACGAAATAACTCCAGTCGTTGTATTCACCGAGTACGAGCCATTGGTAACTGAAACCGAGGTGGCGGTGCATGCTGGGGCTGTCTCCCCTGCTCCACACAGTCGGACCGAGGTTGGATCAAGCGTGATCAGTGGATCTGCGGTGGTGTCGTTCGACAACGGATTCTTTGTTTGCACCACATTCAAGAAATCTGTAGAGGTGTCATTCACTGCAACAGGAGCCGCAGGAGCGGTAACGCTTGGCGTAATTGTCGCGTTGACATATTGACCCAATTCATCGACAGCCTGGTATCGAACCGGTGTCGCAGTACCTGTAAAAGTTGGCAGCGGATCAAACGTGACCGTTCCATTTGCATTCACTGTGTAGGTACCTTCGTTCGGTACAGTCAGCGAAGTGAGCGTGCAACTATTTGGCGTTTCACTTGTATCGCACAACTTCATGGATCCAAAAGGGCTTCCTGGCACAGATGCATCATTTGAAAACGGAGAGATGATCTGGTTCACATTCCATGCCCCACTCGACGTGTCATTAATCGCGGCAATGACAGTTGGCGTGTACGTTGCAGAAACCTTTTGATTTGTTGAATCGGTGACTTGATAGGTCACAGGCGTAGCAGTGCCGGTCCAGTTAGTTGTCGGTGTAAACGAAACAATGCCCGTTGCGGTATCAACCGTGTACGTTCCACCAGTAACCGTTACCGATGTTTCGTTGCACGAAGGAGCAGTCTGGCTGCTTCCGCACAAACGAACCGACGTCGCATCAAGTGTGATCAATGGGTCGGTCGTCGTGTCATTCACCAGAACGTTCTTTGTTTGCGTCACATTCACTTGATTGGAAGAAGTGTCTGCAACGGCAGTCGGCGCAGGAGGCACTGTAACCGATGGCGTAATAGTCGCATTTACGTATTGACCTAAGCCATCCACTGCTTGATAGCGAACGGGTTGAGTCACCGTGCCCGTAAACGTTGGCAACGGATCAAACGTCACCGTTCCATTTGCATTCACCGTGTAGGTGCCATCTGCAGTAGTCAATACTGGCTGACTGCACGAGTTCGGACTTTCTGCTGGTGAAGTTCCACACAGCGCAAGACTTCCCAATGGATAGCCAGTGGCATTTGTGTCATTAGAAAATGGCGAGATCGTCTGATTGATATTCCACGCACCAACAGAAATGTCGTTTGTTGCTGTTGGAGTCGCTACAACAGTCGGCGTGTATGTAGATGATGCAACTTGATTCAGCGAATCTGAGACTTGGTACGTAACGGGGGTTGCAGTACCCGTGAAGTTATTCGTTGGAACAAAGGTGATTAATCCCGTTGTTTGGTTAACACTGTAAACACCGCCAGCAACCGTTACCGATGTTGCGTTGCACGAAGGAGCAGTCTGGCCGCTTCCACACAAACGCACCGACGACGCACTCAATGGTGCGTCGCTGCTTCCCGCCGTGTCGTTGGTAAGCGGATTCTTCGTATGGGTGATGTTGAGCAAATCAAGCGAGGTATCAGCTGTGGCTGTTGGTCGTGGAACAACTGTTGGAGTAATGGTTGCTGACGTTGTACGCGGTGTTGCCTGAGTATCGGTTATTTGATACGTAATAGGCGTCGCCGTACCAGTGAAGCTGGGCAACGGGTTAAAAGTGACAGTGCCATCCGCATTGACGGTGTACGTTCCTTGATTTGCCACTTCCAATGTCGTAACCGAACAGTTATTCGGGGTTTGGCTACTTCCACATAGCTTGAGAGTTGCGTTGTTCGCTGGGTACCCGGGCTCAAACTGGTCATTAGCCAAAGGCAAAATTGTTTGATTGACATCCTGTCCATTGATTGACGCATCATTGACACCTGAAGGCAAACTGCTTGAAGGCAACAACATGGAGTAGTCCTCCACCTCACCTGTTCCTAATTTTCCAGTTGCGTCGGTGATCGTGTCGTAACTTAAACGCACTCGTGCGTAGGTGAGACCCGCGCCAACATCTGTGGGAACAGTCCAAGTTAAAGTGGCACTAGTTGCACCAACTGTTGGGTCTGTTGCACACGCTCGCTCGCTAAATGCAAAGTATTCATCGCGATTGAAGTCGATCCATCCGCACAAGTTCGCGGTTCGCTCTACACCTGCAAGAGCAACTGTGGTGCTGTACGTTGATCCGGGATTTCCAAAATTAATGGTTGGCGAATTAATCCAAGCAGCAACACCATCGTCTTTTTTGGCATTGTTTGCCAGTGATGTCCAGCGAGGCACCGCATCAGCATTAGTCGTTGCATAAAGCGAAGAAGCTTGATCGGCTTCAACCGTTGCACCAAGTCGCAGAGATCCAAATCCATGACTTGCAACGCCAGAAGTTTCGTATGTTGTTGGCACAAGACCAAAGTCTTCAGCCATGCTGGCAGTGAGGTTCCAAGCATCGAGGTACCCAGTACCTCCAGAGGTCTGCATCTGAACGATAAAAGAAACAGACGTAATCGTTCCGTTTATCTGGAGCGAACCACAAACCGCACCACCACGACATGAAACATCACTTGCTGCACCGGCGTCGCCAACAAAAGTGCCATCTGAAGACACAGAGATATTTGTTCCACTCAGTTTCGTCATGGTTATGCCCTGCGAGATATCGGTAGGCGAAAGTGTCATTTCCGACCAAGAAGTTCCGTCACTACGGCCCCCCCAGCCTGCAAAGGAAAACACGGGATTTTTAACAGCTTGCCCAAATGACAGCGTCAATGTTCCTCGATCGTTGCAGATTGAGTTTGCTGGACAATTGACGTTGCTCGTTGTGAGCTTCAAGCCTGGTTCGGTTACCAAACCTGTCGCCACGAAGTCACCTGCTGCTCCACCACGTTCACTGAGCGACTCGGTGCGATCATTGATACACAAATATTGTCCAGTGACTGCAACGGTATAGGTGACACCATTTGGCAACGTGGTTTGCTTTGCTCGGTTTGTACTTCCTGGCCCATTACAGCCATTAGTCGCATGAGCTACCGAGTCATAATCAGTCGTCCAATCCCAACCCGACGATGATGGCCGTGTTGATCCATTAAACGAAACTGCGTCATTGCCCGCTATGTCTTGAATTGCAGCATTAGTAGTTGCCGAGGAAGCGGTTGGAGCAACATATGAAACACGCACTTCAGTACCTGACGCGACCGAGGAAGGCAAGGTGAGATTCACCGATGACCCACTTATTGAAATAGCTGTTGGGGTTACCGGTGTTTCGCCAACAAACACCGTGAACGCACTCAACGATGGTGTTGGCGTTGACTTCAGTGTTTCATTGAACTGAAGCGTCACGGTGGTTCCAGATGCATTAACAGACGACAGTGTTGGCGGTGCAATATCTGGCCCAGCCGTCGAATTATTCGTTACCGCTTGAGCCGAAAGCGAAATAGCATCATTTCCTGCCGTGTCTTGCACTGCCAAGTTCGTCGCCCAGCTATCTGGCGTAGGTGCGGTGTAGGACACCGTCACTGTTTGTCCTGCTTCCACAGCAGAACCCAGTGATAGTTGCACAACAGAAGTACTGATCGCCACGCTGCTGACCGAATATGGCACCCCATTAACCAAAACAGTGAAGTCCGATGCAGAAGCGGTTGTTGCGTTTAGTGTTTCGTTATACGCAAGAGACAGCACTGTTCCTGCAGTATTCAACGATGCGGAAAGCAGTGTCGGTGCAGTTGAATCGCCAGGAACTGTTGAGCTATTGGTAACCGCTGTATTCGTAAACGCAATGGCATCATTACCAAGTGCGTCCTGCACCGCGATGTTTGACGTTGCGTTGTTTGAAGCAGGCGCAGCATACGAAAATGTGACAGTTTGGTTCGAAGTAATTGTGGGCGAAATATTCAGTGTGAAACTGTTACCGGGCGATGAGTACCCCATACCCCCATACGACACAGGGCTGCCATTTACCAAGATTGTGAACAATGAACCCGTTGAGTAGCTGCTGCTTCCCAGCGTTTCGCTCCAAGTCAGTGTTACCTGGGAACCATTTGATGCGACCACAGCAGACACAAGCCGAGGAGGTCCTTCCGTTGAGTTGTTCGTCACTGCAGTTGCCGAAAACGAAAGAGCATCGTTTCCGGCCGTGTCTTGAACTGCATTATTTGTCGTTAAATTGCTGGCTGAAGGCGCGTTGTAGGCGACAGTAAGGGATGAGGAACCTAAGACAGCCGGTGACAATGTGAGTAGCACTGTTGAACCACTGATTGATCGTGCTGAAACAGTTGCCGGTGATCCATCCACCAACACAGCAAAATCTGTGGTTGCTGCAGTTGTTGAATTGAGCGATTCGTTATATGTAAGCGTGAGCGTTGTTCCGTTTGCAGCTAACACGGCAGAATTCAGCACTGGCGCAGTCGTATCAACTGTTGAACTGTTTGTTACTGCAGCAGAACTCAGCGAAATTGAATCATTTCCGGCAGCATCCTGAATCGCACCGTTGGAATTCGCGTTATCTGGTGTTGGGGCGGCATACGAGACCGTCACCACAACGCCCCTTTCTATGGCCGAAGCAAGTGATAGTCGCAACGTTCGTGCGCTAATCGAAAGTGAGGAAATTGTCTGAGAAACGCCACCAGCAGTAACCGTGAATGCACTTGTTGGTGCAGTTGTGGCGAACAGATTTTCGTTGTAAGTGAGTGTGAGCAATGTACCAGCGGAGTCCACTGCTGCAGAAGAAAACACTGGCGCAGTGAGATCAAGCGTCGAGCTGTTGGAAGCCGACTGCGAAAGCCGCGAAATTGCATCGTTACCAGCGGTGTCTTGAATCGCACTGTTGGCCGTCGTTGAATCAACCGATGGAGCCGTGTAGGAAACAACTACCGTCTGACCCGAACCAACTGGAGATGCAAGAGTTAATTGCACTCCTGAACCGCTGACGACAGCCGAGTTCACAGTACGTGCAGTGCCATTAACGGTTACCGAAAATGCACTGGTAGGAGCAGTTGTAGAGTTCAGCGTCTCGTTGTATGACAGCGTAAGAACGGTTCCCGCTGAATTGACCGATGCATTACTGAACGCTGGTGCAGTTAAGTCTACGGTTGAACTATTGGTTGTTATTGCCCGCGACGTCAGAGAAATTGAGTCGTTTCCGACTGCGTCCTGAATTGCTTGGTTGGTATTTGCAGAATTAGTTGCAGGTGCCAAATATGCGAACGTAACCGATTGACCAGTTCCGACTGTTGTAGCAAGTGCTAGCTGAATCGTAGAACCACTCACCGTTACTGAGTTCACCGTTACTGGCACCGAATTGACCGCGACAGTAAATGCACTAACGGGAGCACTAGTTGAATGAATTGCCTCGCCATAGGTAAGCGTCAAGACCGTTCCGGCACTATTCACCGCTGACGAAACATAAACTGGAGCAGTCGTGTCAATGGTGGAACCATTCGTTACCGCTCGCGAAGAAAGTGAAACCGCGTCATTCCCAATGACGTCTTGAATGGCTTGGTTAGATGTTGCAGAGTTTGGCGCCGGCGCAGCATAAGAAACCGTCACCGTCAACCCTTGGCCAATTACCGATGCCAATCCCAGCTCAACGCTCGACCCGTTCACCGTCACTGAATTGACTACAAAATTTGACCCACCCGCGGAAACCGTAAAGGCGCCTGTTCCCGCCGTAGTCGCACCAAGTGTTTCGTTATAAGTCAGCGTCAGTTTTGTTCCCAGGCTGTCTAGAACCGCTGAAGAAATAACAGGAGCAACCGTGTCTGCTGGAGTTACTACATTCGAAGTGGCCGAATTTGCTGAAGTTGCGTCAATATTTCTGGCGACAGCATAAAAGGAGTATGAAGTACCGTTCGTCAATCCTGTAACTGTGCAGTTGCCGGACGATCCCGTAACTACACAGTTCTTTGAAACATCGCCATCAACATAAATGGTGTACCCCGTGGGAGTTGCACCACTTCCTGCGGCAACTGTGACAATTGCAGATCTATCGCTGGCAACGGCAGTTGGTGTCAGCGGTGTTCCAGGCGCAACGTTTTCCCACGAATACCTGCGCATGAATCTCTTTGTTGCACTATTCGTTCCACCAACGACAATGATATTTCCTGATGCCTCTAATGCGATTGAAGTGCTTTCAAAGTTTCCATTAAGTGCTGCGTTTGTATTGAAACCTGTCTCCGCAACTCCTGCAGATGAATACCTCAACAGTGCCGTCGAGGTGCCAGCAATAATCTTCCCGTCGCTTTGGATTGCGAGAGAAATGATTGATGTAGATATTGCAGGAAATGCGTCATCAACTGAACCGTCAGCGTTGTAACGCTTCAGACCGAAAGTACCTGCTACGAGAATCTTTCCATCGCTTTGCACTTTGATTGCCCGCACGGTCGCACCAGGGTTCGCGGTGAACGAACCATCAATCACGCTGGCGGTGGTATAACGCTTTAATCCAAACGCTCCACCAACCAGAATGTAATCAGTTGCTCCAACTGATTGCGTCGCAAGTGCGTTAACCGCACTGCCCATACCTACCGTATTTTCGAGAGCACCGTTTGCCGAGTATCTCTTTAAGTTGCTTCCCTGGCCAGCAAATATCTTTTGTGCTGTTCCAGAACCATAGACATGCAGGACAGTGTGATCTCCGCTTTGCCCTGTTCCAAAGGTTGTGTCTTTCACTCCTGCTGCGGTGTATCGATCGATGGCATTCCACCCACCAGTAAGCACGAATGCTCCCGATGCAGTTACTTGAACTGCCAATGATTTCACTGCGTTAGAGGAAATAGTTGTTGAAACGCCTGCAGAGGTTATCGATCTACCTCCAGCAGCATCTCCCACCCAGATTTTTCCATCAGGCGCAACGACAGTTGCATAAGCGGTAAAACCAGGCGTCGAAGACGGCCAGGTTGTATCAAGCACTCCACCCTGTGTTGCTGCCTTTACATTGCTTCCAAACAAACTCAGAACAGGGATTAATAAGAGTGCGACCAAAATGATCGTTGCAACAATTCGACGCAGATTGAATCGCACGTCAAACAACTTCATGCCACAAGCACAATCACGATCAACATCGCAATAAACGCTAAGTAGATGAAAAATTTTCTCTATAGGTGAAAATTTTTATTTATTCTCTGAATGCCTTGACAGCCAAAGCATCACCTGTGTAACACTCACTGAATATGGGCGAACAACTTCAAGACCGCAAGGATCTTCCCGCCACGGGCAACGATCTCATTCAGCTAGCCGACCGAATCGACGCCAATTTTTCACAGGTTCGCACGCTGTTCAACCGAATTGAGTATCAGTTCATCAAAATCGACAGCCGATTTACTGGAATTGATGCGAAGTTCATCGAAATTGATGGCAAATTTGTCGAGATCGACAAGCGATTCAACATTCTTGAGTCAAAGATCGACAAACTGCCTGGAAGAATGTCCCGTCAAATATTTGCCGCAGTGGCTTCGTTTACTGGAATAACCGCGGCAGTTGTTGCCGTAACTATGCAGGCAATGAGTTAGCCGCGTGACTTAAGCAGCTCGATGAGCTGTGGCAACACTTTGTGAACGTCGCCAACAATGCCAAGGTCTGCAACACCGAAAATTGGTGCTTCCTTGTCCTTGTTTATAGCGATGATGTTCTTTGAGCCCTTCATGCCCACCATGTGTTGCGTTGCACCCGAAATACCGGCTGCAATGTAGACGGTTGGCTTTACAACCTTGCCCGTCTGTCCAACTTGGTAGCTGTACGGAACCCAGCCGGCGTCAACAATTGCGCGTGATGCACCAGGTGCACCCTTCAACAACTTGGCAAGATCTTCAACGAGTGAATAGCTGCCTGCTTCGCCAAGACCACGGCCGCCCGAAACAACAATGTTTGCTTCGTCCAACTTTGGTCCAGTGCTTTCTTCAACGTGCACTGCAGTTACGCGTGCTGCACCTGTTGCACCAGTGTCTGGCACCGATGCTGCAACAACGCTTGCTGCTGCTCCGCTTGCAGACTCTGCAGCAAAGCTCTTTGGACGGAACGAAACCAAGTGTGGGCCTTCGCCTGTGAACGCGGTGTTTACGAGTGTGTTGCCACCAAAGATTGGTGTGGTTGCAACAACACCGTCAGCCGAATCGGCGATGTCGGTGTTGTTCGTAATGACGGTGCGGTTCAACTTCACAGAAAGGCGTGACATAACGTCGCGGCCTTCGTAGTTCTGCGGGAACATGATGACCGATGGAGAATCTCCACCTTCGATAACTGCCTTCATTGCTGCCGACACTGCTGGTCCAGGCAACTTGCCAGCGAGATCGCCGGTTGCGTACACCTTGGTCGCACCAAACTCGCCGAGTGCGCCAGCTACTGCTGATGCGTCTCCGCCAATGAATGCTGAAACGTTTGAGGAGAGTGAACGTGCCTTGGTGAGCAGTTCAAGAGTTCCTGTTGTTGGTGCGCCACCTGCGGTCTGCGCGAATACCCAAATGCTGTTGATTGCCATGACGTGTTACCTCAGATCGCTTTCAAGTTTTCAAGGAATGAAACAATTTTGTTAAATGCAGTGCCGTCGTCTTCGATGACTTCACCGGCTTGACGTGCTTCGGCTTGTGTTACTGCAACAATCTTTTGTCCTGCACCCGCCCAACCAGTTGGCGTTATGCCAAGGTCGCTTGCAGTGAAGGTTTCAATTGGCTTTGCCTTTGCAGCCATGATGCCTTTGAAGCTTGGGTAACGCGGCTCAACAACACCAGCGGTCACGCTGATGACTGCAGGAAGTGGACATTCCACTTCGTCGTAACCCTCTTCGGTCTGACGATCTGCCTTCAGGCTTGAACCGTTGATGGTGAGCTTCTTTGCAAAAGTCACTGAAGGCAAGCCAAGAATTTCTGCCATCTGTTCTGGCACCGTTCCGGTGTATCCATCGGATGATTCAGTTGCTGCAATGATCAAGTCTGCGCTTCCCATTTTTTGAATTGCTGCAGCCAAAACTTTTGCAGTGGTAAGTGCATCGGAACCTGCAAGCGCTGGATCACTGACGAGCACTCCCTTTGCCGCGCCCATTGCAAGTGCAGTGCGCATGCCGGACATTTCACCATTTGGTGCCATCGACACGATGTTCACATCGCCACCACCGTTTGCGGCTGCGAGTTGCAATGCCATCTCCACGCCGTATGCGTCGGACTCATCGAGGATGAGCTTTCCGTCGCGCTTCAACGCGTTGGTGGAGCCATCAAGGGCTCCAGGGGTGGCTGGATCGGGGATTTGCTTGACGCAGACGACGATGTTCATGCCCTCCATTGTTACCGATGAGTACGGGATTTACCCAACCCAGTACCGACTGATTTACCGATAAAATTCTCTCCCCGTGCGAATTCTCCTTATCGTCAACTCGTTCGCGTCGTCCGTCACACCCCGCAACACCGTGCTCGTCCACGAGCACCTTGCCAAGCACCACGATGTGCAGGTGGTGGAGACGAATGAACGCGGTCACGCCACTCGGTTTGCCCAAG
>JBIKHN010000149.1:0-3493 GCA_044362135.1 Ilumatobacteraceae bacterium
CCGTAGCCGACTTGGGTAACTTAGGTCTCGTCACGTACATGAAAAAGGGGAGTGCGATGCAAGGTTTGATGCAGCAGACACCGTTAACCATGGTGCACATTTTTGAACGTGCTGAGAAGTATCACAGCGAAAAGACCATCACCACTGCGACCGCCACTGGCATTGAGCGCACAACGTACGGCGAATGGGCTGCACGCACGCGACAGCTTGGTGGAGTGTTGGACAAGTTGGGCATTTCAAAGAATGGTCGTGTTGCCACCTTTGCGTGGAACACTGCGCGACACCTCGAGTTGTACTTTGCGCCACCGTGCACAGGTCGCGTAACACACACGCTGAACATTCGCTTGTTCCCCGAGCAACTTACCTACATTGTGAATCACGCCGAAGACGAAGTGATTTTTATTGATCGCTCGCTCTTCGCACTGATCGCTCCGTTGTTGCCAACGTTTACAACCGTGAAGCACTTGGTCATCATGGATGACGGCAAAGGCGACGTGCCGAAGTCGGTTGACGGTTTCCAGATGCACGACTACGAGGAATTGCTGAAAGGAACACCGGGAGTTGAGTTCAACATCACCGACGAAAACTTGGCATCGAGTATGTGTTACACCAGCGGAACAACAGGCAACCCGAAGGGTGTGTTGTATTCGCATCGCTCCACTTACCTGCACACGTTCGGTGCAATGACGGTGGACTCACTTGGCGCGCGCGAAAGCGACACCATTCTTCCTGTGGTGCCAATGTTTCATGCCAACGCATGGGGTCTTGCACATGCTGCAGTTGCATGCGGCGCAAACTTGGTAATGCCCGGACCCGACTTGTCGGGCAAAGCAGTTGCCAACTTGATCGTTGACGAAAAGGTGACGGTTGCTGCTGGTGTGCCAACAATTTGGATGGCAGTGCTTCCTGAATTGAAAGGGCGCGACACGTCATCGCTTCGCGCAATTCCATGTGGTGGCTCTGCAGTGCCGAAAGCATTGAGCGAGGGTTACCGCGAACAAACCGGCTTGCCAATTTTGCAGGCGTGGGGCATGACCGAAACCAGCCCAATTGCAGCGGTGTGTACCTTGTCGGCAGCAGACCAAAAATTACCAATGGATCAACAAGCAGAACTACGCACAACAGTTGGGCAGATTGCATTCGGTGTTGATGCGCGAGTTGTAGAGCCAGGAACCACCACTCCAGTTGCGTGGGACGGCGAAACTAGTGGCGAATTGCAGTGCAGTGGCAACTGGATTGCGTCTACCTATTACAACGACGCTCGCGCTGGCGAAAGCTTTACGCAAGACGGTTGGTTGCGCACGGGCGACGTAGCAACGGTGGATTCACATGGCCGCATTCGTTTGGTGGACCGCACCAAAGACCTCATCAAGTCGGGCGGCGAATGGATCAGCTCAGTTGAAATTGAAAACGAACTGATGTCGCATCCAAAAATTAAAGAAGCTGCAGTAATTGGCGTGCCACACCCAAAATGGTCGGAGCGTCCGCTTGCTTGCGTAGTGGTGGCTGATGGCCATACGTTGACTAAGGATGAAGTGTTGGACCACATCAAGCCAACGCTTGCCAAGTGGCAAATCCCGGACGATGTGGTGTTTATCCCAGAAGTGCCCAAGACGAGTGTTGGCAAGTTCTCGAAGAAGACTCTTCGCGATCAGTTTGCCGATTACGTCTTGCCAGACGCTTAACCGCGTAAGCGGCCAGCGCTGATAACGCGCTGCAAAAACTGTTGCGTTCGAGCATCAGTTGGTGCAGTAAAGATCTGTTCCGCCGAACCAAGCTCTGCAACAGTGCCGTCTGCGAGGAAGCACACGCGATCGCTGATTTCTTTGGCGAATCCCATTTCATGGGTGGCGAGCAACAGGGTGATGCCGCTTCCTTTAAGTTCGCGAACCACGTCGAGTACTTCACCAACAAGTTCCGGATCGAGAGCTGAGGTGATTTCGTCTAGCAGCAACACTTCGGGGTTCAACGCGAGAGCGCGAGCAATAGCAACGCGTTGTTGCTGACCACCAGAAAGTCTGTCGGGGTACGAATCGATCTTGTCGCTTAGTCCAAAACGGGTGAGCAAGGTTGATGCGATTGACGATGCTTCATCTTTGCTTTTACCGAGTACTTCAGTAAGTGCAAGTGTGATGTTCCTGCGCACGCTCATGTGTGGGAACAAGTTGAAACTTTGGAAAACGATTCCAATGCGGCGACGGATGGGGTTTGCGTCAACGCCAAGTTTGGTGATTTCAACATCGTCTAAATGAATTGAGCCGTTATCAATTTGCTCGAGCAAGTTGATGCAACGAAGCAGAGTGGTTTTGCCCGAACCGCTGGCGCCGATGAACGAAATGACTTCGCCAGCGTTGATTGCAAGCGAAATTTCGTTCAGCACTTGGTTGGTGCCAAATGACTTTGACACTCCGCTGAGATTCAGTTTGTTGCTCATCGGACTTTCGATGCTCCCGTGCGGTCGCGTTCGCGAGTGAGTAGGTAGTCAGTAAAGCGGGTGAGCGGAATGGTGACGGCAAGGAAGATAAGCGCAGCACCGATGTAGGGCGTGAAGTTAGCGAACTTCGCCTTATCGATGCCGGCCTGACGCAAGATTTCAATTGGCCCAATAAGGCTGACGAGAGCAACGTCTTTTTGCAGGGACACCATGTCGTTCATGAGTGGCGGAACCACGCGACGGATGGCCTGAGGCAAGATGACGTGGCGCATAGTTTGCGCACTGGATAGACCAAGCGACCTGGCTGCTGCACGCTGACTTTCATGCACACTTTCAATACCTGCGCGAAATACTTCGGCAACGTATGCGCTGTAGGTCATGCCGAGCGCGACTGAGCCCCAAATGAGTGGCGAGTTCCACGGGCGTTCAAGACCAATTCCTGGAACACCAAATCCAACTAAGTAGATCCACAAAATAACGGGAACACCGCGCATGATGTCGGTGTAGGCAATAACAAAAATCCGAACAGGGAAGAGAGCAGGGTTGCGCGTACTCCGCGCAATGGCAATCAGAATTGCAACGATCAAAATTGCTGGAGTTGTCCACGCAAAAATCTTGATATCGAGGATAAATGCTTCAAGCAATCGAGGAAACGAGTCAACAAGGCGTTCCCAATCAAAAAATGATTTCTTCACACGGTCCCAGCGCGGCATGCGTGGAACCAAAAACACGACGAGCACAACAACGACGGCAGTGCTCAACGCAGCAATGATGTTGCTACGTCGGCGCTGCCGTCGTTCAAACTCTTTTCGTTCAGTTTGTAGTTGCGTACGTTTTACCTAACGCGAAATCAGCCGAGGCTAATTACTGGTGCGCTGGTCTTGTCTGACAACCAAGTCTGCTCAATTGTTGCGAGCTCGCCTGATTCCTTCAATGCTGCAAGTGCAACGTTCACACACTCAACGAGCGGGCTGTCAAGGTCGAACACCAAACCGAATTGGTCTGCAACTGTGCCTTCGCCTGCAGGGAACTGACCAATAACTTTGGTGCCTTCAATTT
>JBIKHN010000150.1:0-3490 GCA_044362135.1 Ilumatobacteraceae bacterium
CGATTAATGCCTGCAGTGATTTTGTCAATTAGTTCAACGCCGCGGGTGGATCCGATGCGGCATGGGGTGCACTTTCCGCAGCTTTCGGCAACGCAGAACTCCATGGCGAAACGGGCTTGTGCGGCCATATTTACGGTGTCGTCAAACACCACGATTCCGCCGTGGCCAACCATTGCTTCTGCTGCCGCAAATGATTCGTAGTCCATTGGCAGATCAAACTTGTCGGTAGGCAAGTAGGCGCCAAGAGGTCCACCAACTTGTACCGCACGAATTGGGCGACCGCTTTCGGTTGCACCGCCCAGGTCGTTCACCAGCTCGCCAAGCGTGATGCCGAATGCGGTTTCCATAATTCCGCCGCGAGCGATGTTGCCAGCAAGCTGGAACACTTGCGTTCCACGACTGCGCCCCACGCCAAGTGCTGCATACGCTGCTGCACCGTCGGCGAGGATTGCTGGAATTGTTCCCAATGACAACACGTTGTTGACCACAGTTGGTTTTCCAAATAAACCAACAAGTGCTGGTAGCGGTGGCTTTGCGCGAACAACTCCGCGCTTACCTTCGAGGCTTTCAAGCAATGCGGTTTCTTCGCCGCAAATATATGCACCTGCACCAACGCGAACATGAATGTTGAAAGCAAAACCAGAACCCAATACGTTGCTGCCCAGCCAACCTTGCTCTGCGGCTGAGTCGACTGCCTTGTTGAGCGCTTCGATTGCTTCTGGGTATTCGCTGCGCACATAGATGTAACCGGTGTTTGCGCCAACAGCCCAACCAGCAATGGTCATACCTTCAAGCAACATGAACGGGTCACCTTCCATCAGCATGCGGTCGGCAAATGTTCCGCTGTCGCCTTCGTCGGCGTTGCATACGATGTACTTGGTGGTGCCTGGTGCTTCAAGAACTGTGCGCCATTTAACTCCGGTCGGAAATGCTGCGCCACCGCGACCACGAAGACCGCTGTCGGTAACTTCGGTAACAACATCGCTTGGTGTCATTGCAAGTGCACGCTTCAAACCTTTTACTCCGCCGTTTGCTTCGTAGTCCTGTGCAGAACGCGGGTCGACAACGCCAACACGCTGATAGGTAACACGTTGCTGACGCTTGATCCACGGAAGCTCGGTGGTCAGACCAAGTCGAAGTGGGTGAGCGCCACCATTCAAAACATCGGCACTCAGCAAACTGGCAACGTCGTCAACAAGAACTGGTCCATATGCAATGCGGCCTTCTGTGGTTGCAACTTCGATCATTGGCTCGAGCCACATCATGCCCCATGAGCCGTTGCGTACAACACGTACACCTTTTTGTTTTGCAAAGGCTGCGGCAACATCGTCTGCTCCTGCAGCGCGGGATGTTGCGTCGCGCGGCACGTACACCGTGATGCCTTCGCCAGTGGTGTCGATAGATGGCTCCGGAATGCGCTTGGCGATTGCGTCGCCAATGATGGTTTCAATCGATGTTTCGTTTACGCCACCGATAAGGCGACCGTCTACTGAAACTGAAGGCCCGAGTGCGCAGTGTCCCAAGCAGAACACTTCTTCAACTACAACTTTTTTGCCGTCGCCTGCAAGTAGCGCGCGGTCCCACACATCGCGACCGCCGCGTGACTGACACGCTTCTGCACGACACACTTGCACGATTGGGCCAGCAGGCTCCTCGGTGCGGAAGTCTTTGTAAAACGTGATAACGCCATGTACTTCGGAAACCGTGACATTAAATACATCGGCAAATACAGGGATCAATTCTTTGCTGATATATCTGGCGTGATGCTGCACTGCGTGGAGTGCTGGCAACATGCCGCCTTCTACGCCAGCAAATTGGCGGACAATGGCTTCAAGTTCGGGGAGCGATGCGTTGGTACTCAAGGCTCATAATCGTAGGCGAAATAAGGACTAGAGCGACAGTGAGCCCTCAAAATTGAGCAATTCTCGAACTAGTTCACAAAGAGTGAGCGGATTTCGCCTTCGGGGTCTGTGAGGACGTTCATTTCGGCGTTGATCTCAAGGGTTTGGCGGTTGCCAAGGTTGAAGGCCGGCCAGGTCGGCTTAGATGCTTTTGCGAACTCCACAATCTCGTCTGCGAAGCGCTGAGCAATTCCCGCACGTTCCACGCCATCACCAGTCAGCATGTCGGTGCCTGGAGCGCTCAGGTTGTCGAACGCAAATGGAATGTCAAGTGCATGGCAACTACCAAGCACGCCACCGAACGCAGGAGTAGCCCATGTGAACCAATACATCCATGTGGGGTTGCCAGCGGCCACATGGCTTTCTGCAAGTCGTTGCGCTCGCTGACGGAATGCCGTATCGGTGTGCACTGAAGAAATGAGTTGCCGTGGTGATTCTGTTGGTCGAAGTTTTTCGTACACCGCGCGAGCATCAGATGCGCGATCGCCGAATACCTCGCCACTCACGCGCTCCCAATCATGATTATCAAATTCGGCTTGCATCGGGTCAAATGCCGACCACAAACGATCTTCGTCGTGGTTTGAACCAAGTACGAGAGGAAGTGGAGATTGTGCTGCTGCACTCAAGATGTCAAAGGGAAGTGCAGATCCGCCCGCTGTGGGTGTATAGAAATCAAAGTTCGTTGTAGGAATGGCCATTTGTTTTGCTTGTGCAGCCAGCATGTCGTCAAGTGACAATGCTCGCAATTCATCAATTGAGGAAACCTGTGCAATTTCAAGAAACTGAGTTTGCAGTTCTTGTGCGCGGGGAAGTGTTCTGAGCTGGCCAATACTTGGGCTCATTGCCCACACTTTGTGAAACAACCCTTTGGCCTCGGGGCTGCTCATGAGCGACACCACAGCCGAGCCGCCGGCTGATTCGCCAAAGATCGTTACGTTGTTCGCGTCGCCATCAAATGCAGCAATATTTCGTTGCACCCAACGAAGTGCCGAAACCATGTCAAGTGTTCCGTAGTTACCTTCACCAAGGAATCCAAATGCGCCAAGTCGGTAATTAATGGAGACAACAACTGATCCGCGCGATGCAAGGGCGCTTCCGTGATACCAAGGAATAGACCCTGAACCATTGGTGTATGCACCGCCATGAATCCAGACGAGCACAGGAAGTTTCGTTGCACCAGTTGGTGCACTGCCTGTGAAGACGTTGAGATTCAAGCAGTCTTCCGACATGTTGGAGCCGTCAAAGCCCAACATGGATTCCAACATTCCCGGAACTTGCGGGCAGATTGGACCGAATTTTGTTGCGTCTAACTCGCCATCCCACGAAGTGATGTCACGAGGAGGCATGAGGCGATCGGCATGCGCAAATCGGATTCCGAGAAATTCGCAACCACCATCTGGGCGCAAATTGCCCCGTAGAGAGCCTGAAGGGGTGGTGAGTGTGGTTACCTGTGGCATGAGGCAACCGTAATGGAGCGGGTGACGGGAATCGAACCCGCATAGCCAGCTTGGAAGGCTGGAACTCTAGCCATTGAGCTACACCCGCAAATTGCGGAAACCTTATGATACAGCCGTTTCAGGCCGATGGCT
>JBIKHN010000046.1:0-9571 GCA_044362135.1 Ilumatobacteraceae bacterium
TTTCGTACCCGTTTGGCAATCGCAAAACAAAATCATGTGCACCAGAGAGCTTTGCTGCACGTTCAATTTCTTCCGCCCCTGCATCGGGGTTAGCAAAAGCAATGTTGTTGCGCACCGAATCGTTGAATAGCACGGTGTCTTCAAAGACAACACCGATGTGCTTTCTTAGGTCAGCAAGCTTTAACTTGCGAACATCTATTCCATCAAGAAACACATGTCCACTTTGCGTGTCGTAAAACCGCAACAGCAGTCGAGTAACAGTTGACTTTCCAGATCCGGTTGCGCCAACAATGGCGATGCTCTCGCCACCTCGTATTTCCATGCTGAAGTTTCGGAGCACCGGAAATTCTGGGTTGTACCCAAATATCACTTTGTCAAACTTCACTGCACCAACTGGTTCTGTCGTTTGCAACGGCAACGTTTTTGGTTGAACAGGATCGGTGATTTCAGATTCTGTTGACATGACTTCATTAATTCGAACGAGCGCAGCGGCGGCGCGTTGACCAAGGGCGACAATCATGCCGATATTGCGCAGCGGCCAAATAAGCAACGTGAGATACACGTTGAATGCAACAAGATCGCCGATGGTCAAATCACCATTCAGCACACGATGACCACCAACCCCAAGAACCGCGACTAATCCAAGTGCCGGTAACACATCGATGGCCGGCATGAAACTGGAACGGATGCGTGCAGCCTTCATTGATTCGCGCAAAATGTCGTCAGCTTCTTTTTCAAGTTTCTCAAACTGCACTTGTTCAGCACCAAAACCCTTCACCACACGAACGCCAGAAATACTCTCTTCAACAACGTTTGCCAACTGTGCTTGTTCCGCTTGAACCGCGATTGACGCAGGGTGAATTCGATAACTGAACCGTCGCGCTGAAAGATTGACAAAAGGCAGTGGAATGAGCGCAACAATGGCCAAGATCGGATCGGTAATGAACAGAATGGCAGTAACCGCAAAAATCTGAATCACGTTTGACAACGTGATGGGAATCATCACAATGAACCCCTGAATTTGCATCAGGTCGCTCGATGCTCGACTCATCAACTGCCCTGTTTGTGCCTTGTCGTGATAGCCAACATGCAGATTCAAAACGTGGGAGAACAGACGCTCACGAAACAAAGTTTCGGCCCATCTGCTTTCACGAAATGCGATATAACGGCGCATTCCCGAAAGCACGCCCGTAAGCACGCCAAGACCGCCGATAATCAATGCCCACCGCAATAACGGGCCATTCTTTTCAATGCCGTCGTTGATGGCGTACTTCGTCATCTGTGGCACTGCCACCTTGAAGGAAGCCCACAAAATCCCTACCAGTGCACCAAGCAACAAATTGCGTCGCTGCATTCGCAATGCGGCACGCAACAACCTCCACCCTTCGCTGCGTTGAGTCTCTTCAAATTCCAGCCGAGCCGCAACCTCGGTATCGGACTCAATTGATGTCATAGCAAAACCGACGAATTAACTGGCACTTGGCGAGAGTGCTTCAACAGACTTCCAGTAATCCAAGTTTGGATCGAGCGGAAGAATCGCAAGCGATGACGTAGTTACACCATTCTTGAAATATTCGGAAATGATGTCGCGGCAATGTGCAGGGCTGCCGTGCACCACTAATTCATCCACCACTTGGTCAGGAATTGCTGCCAACGCTGCTTTGCGGTCGCCTGCTTTCCACGCGTCCCACATTCCCTGCATCAACGGAGCACGTCCCATCCAGCGATGGAAGTCGGCATACACAGGAACGTTCATGTATGCAGCAATTGCGAAACGGGCGCCAGCGCGCACTACTTCGGTGTCTTCACTTGGGCACACAAAAATACGCGCAGTAATTTCTTTTTCAACACCGTTTGCTGCGTCGCTTACCACTTTGGCAACTTTGGTGACGTCTTGCGCGCTCAGCCAATTGATGATCACACCATCTGCTTCACGTGCACCCAACTTCAACATTCCTTCGCGAAGCGCAGCGATCAAGATCGTTGGCTTTTGCGCTGGCTTAATGCTCAGGCGAAATCCATCGACTTTGAACGTGTCATATTCCTTGGTGATTTTCTCTCCAGAAAATGCGTCATGCATAAATCGAACAACGTCGCGAACCTTTTTGTATGGGTCTACGAACGGCACACCATTCCAACGCTCAACGATCACATTGCTCGACGACCCGATTCCGATTGCAAAGCGACCAGGCGCAGCATCGGCAAGTGCAGCAACGCTTTGCGCGATCACAGGAGCCGTGCGCGTATATGCAGGAACAATTGCAGTTCCAAGACGAAGGCGTGGCTCCCACGCTGCGGCAAGCGCCAATGGGGTGAACGCGTCTGCGCCATCGGTTTCAGCAGACCAAATATCGCTATAGCCCCAGTCGGCTAACTGCGCATACTTTTCTTTGTGATCGTGTAAATGACCTGGAAGTGGAACAGTCATTCCGTTGCGACGAATCATTTTGGTTCCCTCCACATTCGAGCAATACAACTTTGACTTGCAGTGGCAAGAAACGTTCCGTCTTCGGCGAACATGTTTACTGTTCCGTGTCCGAAGCCGCGTTCCACACCTTGTATATGTATGTCTAACAACACCCACTTGGTGGGAACGAGGCGAACCACGCGGAGCGTGTTATCAAGGCTGTTTCCGCCACCACGTATACCGAGCGCCTGACCAACACCCATCGGCACGAAGTCGCCCAATACAGCCAAAGTTGCCGTATCTACGCCGTCAATCACGTCTGGAATGCGAGCCCACATCAAGGTGCGACCGTCATTTGGAATTTCGTCTAGTTCTTCAAGTTCTCGCCCAATAACAAAACGCTCTTCCATTTTTTCGTGAATGGTGTTTGACACGTCGCTGCGATGTGCGCGTTGCTTGAGTGCACTCGGTGGTGGCACATCGGGCATCTTCACGAACGAATGCGCATACTCAAATGGCCGCTCGCCTACCGCTGCGTTCACAGTAAGAATTTCACGGTCTCCTACGCGGCACACTGCGCGCGCCTGGGTGATCTGATGTCCGACAACAGCAAGCGTCACATCGACGTCCATGGTTTCGCCAGTTCGCGCATACGACAAATACTGGGCAGTAGCCCACACGCACGTGCGACCAGATAATTCTTCAATTGCTGCAACTGCTGCAGCCAATCCACATCCACCCCAGAGGAAATTGCCACCCGTTACGACGCCTGGTCGAACGATCATTGACCATTGACCGGTTGTGGCCGTACGAATTCCCGTTGGCTCAATTCCGAGGAAGGCTTTGGTATCCATAACGCTTGCACACTAATAGATAGAGCGTTTTTACCGACTATTTTAAGACAATGAGCACAACTGATATTCCATGGATGGGCGATGCCTGCTCGCTTGTCGATGCCTTTCGCAACAAAGAACGTTCCCCATTAGAAGAGTTACAGGCTTCGCTACATGCCATTGAAAAAAGTTCGCTGAATTCATTTTCATTTGTCGATCCAGAAGGTGCAATACAACGAGCAAAGTCTGCTGATGTGTCAAAACCATTCGGCGGAATTCCACTTGGAGTCAAAGAGCTCGATGCCGTAGAAGGTTGGCCATACACAGAGGCATGCGTTGTCTTTGCAGATCGCAAAGCGACACACACATCGGTCATGGTTCAGCGCGCCACGCAAACCGGTGGAGCGAATGCAATTGGTTTGTGCACTGCAAGCGAGTTTGGTGGCGTTAATGTCACTCGCACTGTGCTCAACGGAGCAACGCACAACCCGTGGCAAATGGGTCGCACGCCGGGCGGATCATCGGGTGGAAGCGCCGCCGCAGTTGCAGGCGGTCTCGTCACTATTGCAACCGGTGGAGATGGCGGAGGTTCCATTCGAATTCCTGCAGGCTTCACCGGACTTGTTGGTCTGAAGGCAACGTTCGGCAGAATTCCACGCGCGCCGCATACCGAACTTGGAAATCTCACCGTGAACACAGGAGTGATGGCACGCAGCATTCGTGACACTGCTCGTTGGTTCGACGTGTGTAATGGGCACGATTCGCGAGACCCACTCAGCTTGCAGCGAGTTGAAAACTGGGAAAACGAATTAGGTAGTCACGCAACATCATTGCGCGGAAAAAATGCCGTGCTCGCACCTAACTGGGGTGGTGCTGTGGTCTCCCCCGCAATGTGGCAACAGCTCGAGGAATACGCTCAGCATCTTGCGTCGATTACTGGAATGAACATCATCACCATTGACACCACGCTCCCCAACATGGGTGCCGCCTGGTCAATCAGTGGAATGATCGAAATTCAAATGCAGTTGGCAGACCATTGGCCAGCATGCGCAGACGTTCTGACACCGGAAATGCGATTGGGAGTAGCAGCGACTCTTGGCAAATACGGTGCTGAGGCTCGCGCAAAAATTGAATCGCGACGCGCAGCGCTGAATCAGCGAATGCACGAAATCTTTGAACAGGCCGATTTTGTGATTACTGCAAGCAACCCCGATGTTGCGTTCAACGCAGAGGGCCCTTTGCCATCAAACTTTGGTGGCGTTGAAGCGGGAATGGGAAACAACGGCAAACTGACTTTTCCAGCAAACATGTATGGCAACCCAGCAATTTCTATTCCTTCTGGACTCATTGACGGCCTACCTGTTGCACTGCAAGTAAACGGTCGCCATTTCAGCGAGCAACTACTGCTCGAACTGGGTCTTGCCATGGAACGCTCACGCCCTTGGGCGCTTGTGGCGCCAAACTCACCGATTTAAGCGAGTAATGCGCGCCCAACAATGTCGGTGCAAAACGCAGTGAGAATTGCTAAATACATCAAACCGGTTGCAGCCATTACTGCCGAATAGCTTCGTTCTTTTAATGCTGCACGCGTGACAAGAGCAAGCACTCCCGTCACCACCGCCGATGCAAGCCAGAACCAACCAAGCACGCCATCCCAACCGTCATCAATAGTTCCATTCAGCACGCTGAACATTCCTGTTGGCAAAAGCAGCACCACTACTTCAAGTGGCCACAAGTAAATAACGGCATCAGTGATTTCATTGATCAACTTGCGCGGCATTCCAGGTTGCACCAAGTACCAGTGACCAAGCAACATCGTGTCGCTCACGGCGCCAAGAAACAGTGTTCCAACAACAACCCGCAACAACGACACAACAACATCGCCGCCGCTGCCGTCGCTTGCTGCAGATACTCCTGCGGCAATAATTCCTGGAATACCTAGAAGCGGAGCTATCAGGTCAAGCTTTGATCGCTTATTTCGAATGAGAACGAATGCAGCAATGGCAACAGCAACGCTCGAAATCTCGCGAACAATGCTGAGTCCGTAGCGGTTACCCAATACCACTGCGATTACCGCAAACGCACCATAGGTAATGCGCAGCAACATGCCGTAACCAGCACCAACTTCGTTTCGACGTGTGGTGAACCACAAAAAGGCAAGACCACCTACGGCCCATTGCAACATCACCGTTGCTGCTTCTAAACGAATCATGACCTGAAGAACTTAGGCTTCAACGACGATCAAATTGTGGTTTGCCGCATTCATTGAGTCCGGGCCATTCACTGTTGCCACAACAATGTCTTCTAAACGCATGCCCCATTTACCCGGAATGTAAATGCCCGGCTCAACACTGAATGCATGACCCGCAGCAATTGGCAACTTATTGCCGCTCACCATGTACGGATCTTCGTGCGCTTCCATGCCAATTCCATGACCGGTGCGATGCACGAAATACTCGCCATAGCCCGCTTTTTCAATCACTGCACGTGACGCGCGGTCAACATCTTCACAAGCATTTCCTACAACACCTGCTGCAACTCCAGCAGCCTGCGACTCAAAGAGCACCACGTATGCATCGGCAACATCATTTGCAATCGCTCCAGTAAACACGCACCTCGTGATGTCGCTGCAATATCCATTCATCGTTCCACCAAAATCACACAGCACAATTTCGTTTGCCTGAATTACTCGTGACCCCGCGTGGTGGTGCGGGCTTGCAGCATTTTCGCCAGCAGCGACAATTGCAAAGTTCACCACATCGTGACCTTCTGCAATCAAGCGCGCAGAAATATCGGCTGAAACCGCGGCTTCAGTACGACCAATAAGTGGAATCTTGCCCGCATGCAATTGTGCTGCAACTCTGTCGGCTGCAGCACCTGCAGCACGAAGAGCCGCAATTTCACTTGCGTCTTTTGACATGCGCAATGCGCCAACCACATCAACCGCACGAGTGAAGGTCGAACCTGGAACGTGTGGCAATAATTCCACCAGGAAGCGCGCCCACATTTGATCGCCAACCGCAATTCGCTTGGCATCGCCCAACAACTTCGCCACAATTGCAATTGGGTTGTCGGTTTCATTCCACGGAACAATTGAAAACACTTCCGGTTGTGCAACAACGCGCGGAACTTCAAGACGCGGAACCACCATGCTCACTTGTCCACTGCGCGGAACCACCAACATGGTTAAACGCTCAAGCGGCATTGCTTCGTAACCCGACAAATACGGAAGGTCGTGACCAACAGAGAGCAATGCTGCGTCTACGTTCTGCGCAGTCATGGCAGCGCGAACTTTTGCAATGCGTTCGATGTAATCGGAAGTGGTGGCAATTGTTGAACTCACAGGCTGTTCTTTCCCACCTTCACCAGCTTGCCGTCGTTGTATTCCTCAACGGCAGTGATGATCTCTTGCTTGGTATTCATGACGAAAGGACCATAGCGAACCATGGGCTCACCAAGCGGCAAGCCACCCATAATCAGAATTTGCGCAGCAGATGTTGTTGCTTCAACCCGCACCAAACCTGCAGTTCTCTGCATCACCACCATCTCGCCAGAAACACTCGTTGATTCATTCACGCGCGCTTCGCCATCAAACACATGAATGAGTGCGGTATGCCCAACTTCTGGCAACCACTCCACAACATCTCCAACCTCTAACACGGCGTGCGCATACGTCATTGGCGACGTGGTCTCAACAGGACCCTTCGCACCATGCACCACCCCGGCAACCACCCGAATGTGTCCACCCTTTGCCAATTGCACGGTGGCCATTTCTTCTGCTTCGTAGCCCTGATAACGAGGATCAATCATTTTCTGTGCTGCAGGCAAATTCACCCACAGCTGAAAGCCATGCATTCGACCACCAAGTTTCATCATGTCATCAGTTGGCAACTCGCTATGAATTACTCCGGAGCCCGCAGTCATCCACTGCACTCCACCTTTTTTGATCACCGCTTTGGTGCCTGTTGAGTCTTCGTGCACCATGCTGCCCGACAGCATGTATGTCACGGTTTCGAATCCACGATGCGGATGGCTTGGTGCGCCAACTGCTTTGCCTGGCGCATAATCCGCTGGCCCCATTTCATCAAGCAATAAAAACGGATCGATCTGATCCAGTTTTGCGGTTGGGAATGGTCGACGAACATTGAAACCACCGCCTTCAACCGTGCGCTGCGACTGAATGGTGCCAGCAATTTCGCGAAGAGATGTTGTCGTCATGTTTGCCTTTATGCGTGAAGTAGTGGGGATGAATTTCGATGCGCGTCTTTTGCGTGATAGCTCGAACGAGTGAGCGGACTTGATTCAACGTGGTTGATGCCAAGTCGTTCACCAAATGCTTTGTAGTGCTCAAACTCTGATGGTTCGGCGTAACGCACAACCGGAAGGTGTTGTGCGCTCGGTCGCAAGTACTGTCCGATGGTCACAATGTTGACTCCCACGCTTGCAAGGTCAGTCAGGGTTGCCTCAACCTCTTCACGAGTTTCACCAAGACCAAGCATGAACCCAGACTTTGTAGTCAAACCCGCTGCACGCGAACGAGCGAGTACCGACAGGCTGCGTGCATATCCAGCAGAAGGCCGTACCATGCGCTGCAGTCGAGCAACAGTTTCAATGTTGTGATTCAACACATCTGGACGTTCGTTCAATACTGTGTCCAAAGAATCTGTTC
This sequence comes from Ilumatobacteraceae bacterium, assembly GCA_044362135.1. Lineage (GTDB taxonomy): Bacteria > Actinomycetota > Acidimicrobiia > Acidimicrobiales > Ilumatobacteraceae > UBA3006. Next base: position 7,910 of record JBIKHN010000046.1, read on the forward strand.
CTTTGGCGTCCGAGATCAACGCTTCAACCTGGGCGCCTGGGTTTTCATTGCGAATTGCACGAATCGTGTCGGCAACGTGCTGCATGCCGCCATCAGCCAAGTCATCGCGAGCAACCATGGTGAGCACGGCAAATTCCAAACCCATGCGCTTCACCGCTTCAGCAACTCGTGTTGGTTCATTCGCATCTGGATCAAGTGGTTTACGCGTATCAATTAAACAAAATCCACATGCTCGCGTGCATCGATCGCCCAGCACCATAAAGGTTGCAGTGCCGTCTTTCCAACACTCGCTCAAGTTCGGGCAGCCGGCTTCTTCGCACACAGTCACCAAATTCAAATCACGAAGCGTTTTCTTTGTCAGCAACACTTCGCTGGTGTGGTTTACATGTGGGCGAATCCAATCGGGTTTACGCACAGAAATGCTCAGTCCATCGCGTTCTGGTTGATGAGCCCAAGCAACGTCGTATCGCGTGGAGTTTTCATTGCCCCACTTCATGGCGGCAAGTTTGCTCACAACATTGACTACATCAAACATCGTTGCGGTAATTCCCTCTTCAGCAAGCGATGTCACTGCATATTCTGCAATTCCGCAGGGCACGATGTGCTCGCGCATATAACTCAAGTCGGTGCTTACATTGAGCGCAAATCCATGCATGGTTCGTCGCTCGCTCGCTCCACGCGCAACACGAACTCCGATTGCGCAAATCTTGCGTGCTTGCGAAGTTTTTGCGTCTAGCCATACGCCAGGAAACCCAGTTTTTCGACTTGCATTTGGCAAACCAAGTTCGCTCAGAGTGTCGATAACTAATTGCTCAACGTCGTGGATGTAAGCAGAAGTATCTGCAGGACCACTGTCTCCATGTTTAGCCAACAAGTTCAGCAGCGGATATCCAACCAATTGTCCTGGTCCGTGATAGGTGATGTCGCCTCCGCGATGAACGGAAACAAGTTCTGCGCCAACTGCATCTGGATTGCATTTCAGATTTTGCTCAAGGTTGGCTTGCTGACCATAGGTAAACACATGCTGATGTTCAAGAAGCAACAGATGCTGATCTACGCCATGCTCAAAAATGGCCTGTTGCAATACCAGCGCTTCAGAATACGGAACACGGCCAAGCCATCTCACATGAAGTGGCGAAGTGGGTGTGCTCATGAGTGCGCTGGCAAGCTGGCTTTACAGCTCGGCTGACCAGTCCTGTGTTTCAAGAATCTGCTTCACACGAGAAAGGAAGCGACCTGCGTATGCACCGTCAAATGCACGATGATCCCACGACATGGACAAGTGACCCATTGGATGAATTGCAATGCTTTCGCTTCCGTCTGACATGGCTACGACAACCGGCTTCCGCACAATTGCATCGGTTGACAAAATGGCAACTTGTGGCTGGTTGATGATTGGCATCGCAATGAGCGCACCAGCCGAACCATTGTTTGACAAAGTGAATGTTCCACCATTGATCTCATCTGGCGAAAGCTTTCGTCCACGCGCACGCGATGCAAGATCGTGAATCTCGCGAGCAATGGCGCGCAATCGCTTTGCGTCTGCGCTGCGCACTACTGGAACCAGTAGTCCTGCATAGTCAAGGTCAACAGCAATACCGAGGTCGACATAGCTATGGACAATCAAATTGTCGCCTTCAATGCTGGCGTTCAAATGTGGGA
>JBIKHN010000151.1:0-3454 GCA_044362135.1 Ilumatobacteraceae bacterium
CCGCGGTACTTGCCACCAGTGCTGGTGAGCAATGCTGGGTTTGCATACATCGGCTTCATCTCTGGAGCATTGCGCAACCAGCCACGCAAATCTTTTTGATTTAAACATTCTTCGCTCACACCACTCAGGTACTTGGTGCCAAACGACTCCGAGTCGGCAGTCCACACATCTTCACGGCACGACTTGTTCAACAAATCAAACATTGCACCAGCAAACGTGTTGCGGCTCATGAGGTGCGACAGGTTTGGCGCGGCACCAGAGACCATGTTTTCATCAGGAGCAGCAATGACTGGTGTGCCGTCTGCGCGCTTCATGCCGTTCACTTGGTGGCATCGAACGCACTGGTTCATGAACACGGTTTCGCCTTCTTTGGCAAGCGTGTTCTCTGCAGGTGGCGTGTATGACTTCAATTGGTTTGCCACCCACTTCGCGAAATCAGCTTTGCTCAGAGCAACCGCTTCCATGCGCATGTTGGCGTGCGAGAGACCGCAGAACTCGGTGCATTGACCGGCATAAATTCCAGGCTTGTCTGCTTCAATTCGGTTGAGGTGCACGCGACCAGGAACGGCGTCGCGCTTTCCGTTTAAGGCTGGGATCCAATATGAGTGAATGACGTCGCGACTGGTTTGACGAAGTAGCACCTTGGTTCCAGCAGGAATGACCAATTGGCCCGAAGTAATAATTGGTTGCGTAATTCCATATTCATTTTGAACTGGATAGTCGTATTCCCACCACCACTGTTGACCAGTGACGTTAATAATCATTTCCGTGTCACTGGTCTTTGCAAGATCGAACACCGTACGGAATGTGAAAACACCAACAACGGTCAAAATGAGCGCAGGAATAATCGTCAGTGTGATTTCCAGTGCAGGATTGCCGTGCGACTGATGCGGAATTGGCTGACCTTTGTCGCGGAACTTGAAGACAGCAACAATCACCGCCACCGTAACGATGACACCAATAATTCCAGCAACCGCAAAAACTGGCTTTTGCAGATCATCGATGATTTTTGCGTTTGGTCCCTTTGGCTGCCACGTGTCTTGCGGTGCATTTGTTGCACATCCAGCAAGGAACATGGCGCTCGCAATACCAGAGACTGCTCCAACTACTTGACGACGCATAGCCGCAAGCCTATTGACGCCACTGGTTGCGTATTCAGTTGTGTTTTGGTGTCTCACGGCACAATCACCTCAATGCTTTGTCCGGCAAGTCCTGGAACGGTCAGCGTGAAAGGCTTTCCGGCTTCTGCTGGCTTAGGGATATTGAGAATCAGCAATTGTTCAAACCCCTGTTCAATCAGCTGGGTGCACTGCACCACATCTTCCTTCACACCTTCGGCAATCATTTTGCTGCCCAAACTTGCGACCAGTCGATATTCCCCATCGGTTTTGTTGCGGAACACGATGTTTGTTGGATTAGAACGTGGAACAGTGATCGTTTCTTGATTTCCTGCGATTCCCTGTACTGATGCAACAAGCTTTCCGTCAATGAGATCGATGTGAGTGTCGACGCTAGAGGTTGCTGACACGCCTTCTAATGGAAGCTTGTCAAAGTATTTCGACTTCTCTGCACCACACTCTTGATGCGTGTAGTGGCCCTCTTCTTTTGCCTCTACGAGGTCTTCGCGAAGTCCCACACCTGCACCCGCAATACCCGCGGCCACAATTCCAACTGCACCAAATACGCAGATTCCGGTAACGAGACCGCGCTTCAGACTTGGGCGGAGAGAGAACAATACGCCGGCAGCAAGAATCAGTGTCCCAATAACAATGAACGCAATTGCACCCGTGCTCTTTTCAACAGCAAGCGCTATTTGAGCAAACGAAAGAATGATTACTCCAAGACCCACAGCTGCAATAACAGGAAACTCGATTGGATTGAGCAAGCGCTTGCGCAACGCAGCGTTATAAGCCGCGTCGCTTGAGGCGCGCTCTGACCAACTCAGTACCGACCACTCAATAAGCGCTGCCAGCAATAACACCACACCAAGCAATGTCACTACGGTGGAAGTGATCGTCCCAACAAGCAACAACGTTGCGCCAACAGCAGCAATCAGTGGCCAAATTGAGCTTGTTGGAGTTGCAGTAGATGCCGCAACGCCTTCTTCTCCGTTTGATCCATCACGAGTAAACAGCACCAAACCGGTGAGCAGGGCGGTCGCGCCTACGAGACCAAATAGTGCAGTGCCACCAATTGCAGACTCACCAATGAGGAGCATGTACACAGCAAATGCGATAGTCCCAAGAAAAGTGATTCCGAAGAAGTATTTGGATCCGGTTGAAAACATTGCGCTACCTATTTCTGCACGTACACGACGAACCACAACGCAATAAACGCTGTGGAGAGGAAGTACCAATACATGGCATGTGCGGTGACCACTGCACGATCAGTAACTCGGCCACCCAACACGCGGAACGCTGCTACGAGCGAGAACGCAATACCCGTGCAAATGAGCACAAGCATTGTTCCGGTAATTGCGTAAAACATTGTTTGATAAGCGCCGTCAGCAAGCACTGCGCCCATCTGCTTGTAAATCGCTACCTGTGCGTTCACTGCTGCAACACCAATCACTCCGGTAATGAACAATGCGAGCGTGGTGTGCTGTGCGTCTTTGCGTGTTGCCGAGTACACCGCCCACTGGCCCATAATCGCCGCAATCACCATGGTGATGGCAAGTGTGTTCGTTGCAACTTCGGGAATCTTCAGATCTGCAGGAAGCCAATCATGAATCATTTTGTTGTTCCTGCCAACGCGCAATGGAGATGCGTCTCGGAACTTGAACCACACGGCCAACATGCCAAACATCAACATGGTGCCCGCAGCAACGACCGCACCCGTAGCGATAAACAGTGGGTGACGTGCAGCAGTTACCGGACCTGCTGGCAATACGCGATCAACTGCGGCGGTCATTGTGCACCCCCATCAATCCAAGGATTTCCTGCAACACGTTCTCCTGTTGCAAAACTTTTCACAGCTGTAGCAATCGCTGCGATTACACATAGCGCAAACAACGCATGGCCTACTGTCGATACTGCATTCCACAAACTTGCCGGGCCGGAATAATCAAAATCTTTAACTGAGTCAGCTTGCTGATCAGCAAAACCAGCGATGTACATCGGAAGGGCTGCGAGCACTGTTGCAACAAAACCAAGTGCACCAATTCCAGCAACAGCTGTTGCCGGCAACATGCGACCCCACAACGTTGGTCCCCAAAACGCAAGTGCACTCCAAGCAACGAGCACGGTTCCGTAGCTGATGTACACCAGCACACCTTCTTCGAATACTGTTCCAGAAAGGTTGGCGCTTGAAATCAACTGCAACGCATTACCAAGCATTGCAGTGAGAATCATTCCGCCACCAAGAAACGCCGGAATAAACGGTGCGATCATTTTGATGGAGTCGGACTTCAAAGCGAACAATGCAAGTGCGAGCACCACAACAACACCAAGAATTG
>JBIKHN010000047.1:0-9518 GCA_044362135.1 Ilumatobacteraceae bacterium
GCGGGCGGTTGCGACGATGACTGCTTCGGACATTGAAAACTCCGTTCGATCCGTAGTGAATAGTGAAGCAACGGTACCATTTCGGCATGGAACTCAGCCCTGTCGCAGTGGACTCGATCAACATCTCAGACCCTGAATTTTGGAAGGGTTCCCGCCAGCACCGAGAGTCGGTGTTTGCCACCTTGCGCCGCGAAGCCCCGGTGAAGTTCTTCCCTGAAATCCCGCTTGCCAACTTCCCTGTAGGGCCTGGCTACTGGGCGCTCACCAAGCACGACGATATTTGGCATGTGAGCCGCAACCCAGAGTTGTTCTGCAGCGGAAAGGGCTCCAATATTGCCGACCTCACCGTTGAGTTGAATGAATTCTTCGGCTCCATGATCAGCATGGACGACCCAAAGCACGTACGCCTGCGCACCATCGTTTCAAAAGGCTTTACGCCGAAGGAAATTACTCGTATTGAAGAGTACGTAAAGAACAAGGCCAAGTCCATCGTGGACAAGGTGCTCGCGAAGTACGGACCTAACGAAGAATTCGATTTTGTTGACAACATTGCAGCTCCATTCCCACTGCAGATCATTTGCGAAATGATGGGCATTCCCGAAAGCGACGAGCGTCAGATTCTTGATTGGACCAACGTCATCCTTGGTGCAGGCGACCCAGACTTCGGTGGCACAATTGAAAACCTCATCAATGTGGCACTTGAAATGTTTGCTTATGCACAAGCACTGGGTGAAGCACGTTTAGCTAATCCAACCGAGGACCTCACCAGCGTCATGATGCATTCAATTGTTGATGGCGACCGCATGAGCTCGCAAGAGTTCGGCAGCTTCTTTATTTTGTTAGTTGTTGCCGGAAACGAGACAACACGCAATGCAATTAGCCATGGCATGTTGCAACTGACCGAGCACCCAAATCAAAAAGCTGCGTGGTACGGAGACTTTGAAAGCAAGACCAAGGGTGCTGTTGAAGAAATCGTTCGTTGGGCTTCGCCAGTGATTCACTTCCGCCGCACTGCAACACGCGACACCGAAATTCGTGGCGTGAAAATTAAAGAAGGTGAAAAAGTGGTGATGTGGTACAACTCTGGCAACCGCGACGAAGAAATTTATGAGAACCCGCACCAGTTCAACATCGCACGCACACTTGCACCAGCCCAAGTTGGTTTCGGCGCAGGCGGTCCACACTTCTGCCTAGGTGCAAACTTGGCGCGTCGCGAAATTGCTGTGATGTTCGACGAAATTCGTCGTCGCTTGCCAAACTTGGTGATTACTGGAGAACCTGCGTATTTGCAGAGCAACTTCATTAACGGCATCAAGCGCATGCCATGTCGCACTAACGGATGATTGAACGTGCGGGCCTATTGGTCCACCCCGAGTTTGTGGCTTTTGTTGAAGGTGAAGTACTCCCTGAAACGCCAGTATCTGCAGACAGTTTTTGGGCTGGATTAGCCCAACTTGCAAGCGAATTTGAGCCACGCAACAACGAACTGTTACACACACGCGCACAGCTGCAACACCGCATTGACGACTGGCATCGCGACCATATTGATGGCCCGTTTGATGTTGTCGACTATGAAGCATTCCTCCGCAATATTGGCTACATCGTTCCCGATGGCGATGCATTCGCAATTGAAACGGCAAATGTAGATCCTGAGATTTCGACCATTGCCGGACCACAACTTGTGGTTCCCGTAATGAATGCGCGCTACGCGTTGAATGCTGCAAATGCACGCTGGGGCTCGTTGTATGACGCGCTGTATGGAACTGATGCGTTGGGAACACCAAACCCAGGAGGCGCATACAACGCACAGCGCGGTGCGCAAGTCATCGCGTGGGCTCGCGAACTTCTCGACGCGGCCGTGCCTCTTGTTGGTGCAAAACATGGACAAGTTACGAACTACGAAGTACAGCGTGGTGAATTAGTTGGCTTTATTTCTGGTGTCGCACATGCGCTTGCCGATCCGCGCGCATTCGCTGGGCACAAAGGCGATTCAGTTTCACCGAGTTCAATCTTCTTGAAACACAACGACCTGCACATTGAGATTGTTATTGACAGATCGCATCCGATTGGTGCAACCGACCCGGCTGGAATGTGCGATGTAGTACTTGAATCTGCTCTTACCGCAATTATGGACTTTGAAGATTCCGTTGCCGCAGTAGACGCACCCGACAAAGTGACGGTGTATCGCAATTGGCTGGGCTTGATGAAGGGCACACTCACCGAGCAGGTAACCAAGGGTGGTCGCACGTTCACACGTTCAATCGCTAAGAACAAGACGTTTACAGGCAGCGATGGGAAACCTGCTTCATTACGAGGCACCTCGCTCATGCTGGCGCGCAACGTTGGGCATCTCATGACCACCTCATGCGTCATTGATGCCCAAGGCAAGGAAATGCACGAAGGAATTGTTGATGCATTGGTGACTGCAACGTGCGCACTCCATGACCTACGCAACCGAAACGAGTCAAAGAACTCCCCTGCCGGTTCGGTCTACATTGTGAAACCAAAAATGCATGGCCCAGCAGAAGTGCAATTCTCGTGTGACTTGTTTACTGCAGTCGAGCGAATTATTGGAATGCCGCAGAACACACTGAAGATCGGCATCATGGATGAAGAGCGCCGCACCTCGGTAAATCTGAAGGAATGCATTCGCGCAGCTAAGTCTCGTGTGGCGTTCATTAACACTGGGTTCCTCGACCGCACAGGCGACGAGATCCACACCAGCATGGAGGCCGGCCCGATGGTGCCAAAGGCGACCATGAAAATGCAGGGCTGGATTAAGAGCTACGAAGACCGCAATGTGGACATTGGTCTGGCCTGTGGATTCCCGGGAAAGGCCCAAATTGGCAAAGGAATGTGGGCTGCCCCTGACGTAATGGGCGACATGCTGGTGCAGAAAATTGCCCATCCACAATCGGGAGCCAACTGCGCTTGGGTGCCCTCACCTACTGCTGCCACTTTGCATGCCACGCACTATCACCATGTCAGCGTGAAGCAACGCCAACGCGAGCTTGCTGGCCGAAACGATGCAACGTTGCAACAAGTGCTCACCATTCCACTTGGTAACCCAGCCGTATGGACACAAGCAGAAATTGAACGCGAAGTCGATAACAATGCGCAAAGCATTCTTGGCTATGTCGTGCGCTGGATCGACCAGGGCATTGGCTGCTCCAAGGTTCCCGACATCAACAATGTTGGCCTCATGGAAGACCGAGCAACGTGCCGAATCTCCTCTCAACAACTTGCCAACTGGATACGCCACGGCGTCATTACACGCGATCAAGTTGAAGCCTCGCTGCAACGCATGGCCGTGTTTGTTGACGAACAAAACGCAGGCGATGCGGCGTATACGCCACTCGCCCCCAACTTTGACACCATTGCGTTCCAGTCTGCACGCGATCTCATCACCATGGGTTGCGAACAACCTTCGGGTTACACCGAACCCATTCTTCATTCACGTCGTATTCAACGTAAAGCACAACAGAAAGCATCATCATGATCACACTTGCCATTGCTAAAACCATCATCGCCGGCGCACAGGCCGAAGCTGCGAAAAGTAACTTCAAACCACTTTCGGTTGTTGTGCTCGACAAAGGCGCTCATGTTGTTGCTTTCGAAAAGCAAGATGGATCATCAAACAAGCGTTTTGAAATTGCTTTTGGAAAAGCAAATGGCGCACTTGCACTTGGCATGGGTTCGCGTGCTCTCATGGCACGCGCAGAGTCACAGGCTTACTTCATTAACGCTGCAACCGCAGCAATTGGTGGCTCACTCATTCCTGTACCGGGGGGCGTGTTAGTCAAGGATGCAAGCGGAGCAACTATTGGTGCAATTGGCATTAGCGGCGACACCAGCGATAACGACGAATCCGCTGCAATTGCTGGAATAGTTGCAGCCGGTCTTACGCCAGATGCTGGCTGAGTAACTTCGCGATTAGATACGCGGGTCTACGAGCACGCGACTCTTAACTTTGCCCTGCAGAATTGCATCAAGGTAAGGCTCAACGGTGTCGAGCCCAACAACGATTGATTCTTGAGTATCGAGCCACGTTGGCTTCAAGTCGGTGGCAATGCGTGTCCACATCATTTTGCGGTCATCCATGGAGCCATTCACGCTGTCGATACCGAGCAGGTTTACGCCACGCAAAATGAACGGCAGCACGGTGGTTGGCAGGTTTGCTCCACCAGTAAGTCCGCTTGCAGCAACTGACGCACCGTACTTAAGAGTGCGCAATACGTACGCAAGCGTGTTGCCACCAACGCAATCCACTGCCCCAGCCCAACGCTCTTTTTCAAGCGGTTTTGTTTGCTCAACTGAGGTTTCACTGCGATCAATAATGTCTGCGGCGCCAATTGACTTCAGCCACTCGCCTTCACTTGCCTTGCCTGTGCTGGCAACCACTTCGTAACCGCGTGCGGCCAACATGCCCACTGCATACGAGCCAACGCCACCAGTTGCGCCAGTGACGATGACCGGGCCAGATCCTGTTTTCAGTCCGGCACGCTCCAGGGCATCCACCGACAACGCTGCGGTGAAGCCGGCTGTGCCCACCATCATTGCGGTTTTGGTGGTGAGGCCTGCAGGAATTGGAATAACCCACTTGGCAGGAACACGTGCCAAGGTTGCAAAGCCACCATTGTGCGCAACACCAATGTCGTTGCCATGAACAATGACCTTTGCGCCAACTGCAATGGATGCATCGCTTGATTCGACAACTGTACCCGCCAAGTCAACACCAGGAATCAATGGGTCAATGCGCGCAACTTTTCCTTTTTCAGTGGTGGAAAGACCATCTTTGTAGTTAATGCACGAATACTCAACAGCAATGAGCACATCGCCTTCGCCAAGAGCATCAGATGAAATGGTCTCAACGCGACGCGTCCACTCATCGTTTACTTTTCCTACCAACATCGCACGTACATCTGTCATGGTCTTCTCCTTTATGCCACTAATTGCAGAATTTTCTGTTTGGCTAGATCGCCAATGGTTACGTCATCGCCCGAAGCAAACCACACTTCGCTGTGAGTATCGAACAACACCTGTGCAGATGCAGCGCCACCGTGCAACGCATTCATCGATGCTGCGGTATACACGCACACGTTCCACGCCGCGTGACCGCCCACACTTTTCACAGCTTCGGCCACCACATCGGCCCACTTGTGTTCAAAGTCAATAATCGCTTGCGGGTTCGACACGTGTTGCATCACGTTTGACGTTTCGGTGAACACCAAGCCAACGTTGTTGCCGTTGATGCGCTCTTTCATTGCAGCAATTTCTGCGCTCAATTGCTTTGAAATCTTCTTTTGATCATACGTGGCCGACTTTTCTCGGTGCAGCGTGATGGGATGCACCCAGTTATCCACCGTTTCGCCAGACTCTGCGCGCAAAATATCAAGCGGTGGGGTTGCACTGCCCTGAGTTACCAGCAACACGTGTTGCGCAACTGGTCGCAGTGAATACACAAAAATGTCGAGCAAGTTTTTGTCTAACGCATGCGCTAGCGCTGCAACAACATCAACCGTTGGTGTTGGGCCGCGTCGCTCTTCGCCAGCACGCGCACGTTCGAGCGCAACTACATAAGGCTGAGAAATTCCTGCACGTTGCGAGAGTTCACGCGTAGACCAACCACGAAGTTTGCGTTCGTTAAACAACCACTGAGCGAACCCAATGGGGTCGAACTCAAATTTGCGATTAATGGATGGGCGTGTTTGCTTCATGACTGGTGATAAATATAGTATTCACCCATGGGGATCGCCAGCGAATCGCTGCAAAATCAGGCAGAACCGCGCCTGATATCACCGTGGCCCTTTTTTGGTGTGTTCGTTGCCGCTACCTGGGCGCTCGACATTGGTCTCCATCAGTCCATTACCGATCAACGCAATTCATTTGCCGTGCTGGCCGCATGGTTTGCCATGACCGCAGCCATGATGACTCCCACCACTGTTCCCATGCTGAATTCACTTCGCGAAATTCTTGGCAATGCTTCGCACGACACCTGGTGGATGTTCGTTGCCGGTTACGTCTTCATGTGGTCTTCGTTCGCACTTGTTGGTGGCGGTTTGCAAATTGCACTCAGTCATACCGAGCTGCTTTCTCATCACGGAACTCTCGCCTCGCGCTCGCTCACTGCTGGCGTTCTTGCACTCGCCGGCGTGTACCAATTCACACCAATCAAAAACATGTGTCGCGATTTGTGCCTGCGACCAATGACATTCTTTATGGCGCACTGGCGTTCGGGTAAAGCTGGTGGCTTCAAAATGGGCATTCGCCATGGCGTGGTGTGCATTGGCTGCTGCTGGGCACTCATGTTGTTGGCATTTGTTGGTACTGCTTCGCACTGGGGTTTCATGGCACTCGTTACCGGAATCATGGTGATGGAAAAGCTGCCGAAGTACGGCGCAAAGATTACCGCACCAATTGGCATTGCGCTTTTGGTTTGGGCCGCACTGTTGTTCTTCACACCCGAAGCAATTTCTCTACATAACTCACACTGAAAGGCATTTATGAGCACAGCAACAAAAACTAAAGACAGCGGCATTGCCGCCTGGTCGCTGGAAGGCGAACTGATTCTGAACTGCAACTGCACGGTGTTTTGTCCGTGCGTGGTATCGCTCGGTCAACACCCTCCAACAGAGGGCTATTGCCAAGCGTGGTCGGGTGTACGCATTGACAAAGGCTCAATCGGCGATCTTGACCTTTCGGGATTGAACGTTGCCATGTTGCTTGACATACCAGGAAAGATGGAGCGCGGAAACTGGACACTCGCATTGTGGATTGACGAGCGTGCAACCGATGAACAGTTTGCAGCGCTGGAAAGTATTTTCTCAGGCGCAAGCCGCGGCACCACTGGCCTATTCAAGTTGCTGGTTGGCAAATACCTCGGCGCAGAGCGCGCGCCAATCACATTTGTTCGCGAAGGCGAAACACGCAAGTTCAGTGCAGGCAAGTTCATTCAAGGTGCTGTTGCCCCAATCACCGGCCAGCGCAACAACGAGCCAGTAATGATCGTGAATACTCAGTACTGGATGGGCCCTGAAGTTGCTGTTGCCCAAGCCAGCATGGGCCGCGTGCGCGCATTTGGTCGTGTATGGAACTTTGAAGGTCGAAGCGCAGAAATCTGTGACATCAAGTGGGTTGGACCGTGAACGCTCCTCTCCTTGCACTTTCGCGCCGCGTGCGCAACACGCCGTATACCTCGCGTATTGAACAGTTCCCTGTTCAGGCATACACCGTGTACAACCACATGTTGCTTCCTTCACGTTTCCGTGGCCTCGAAGAGGACTACTGGCACTTACGTAAGTCCGTTCAAATTTGGGATGTCGCGTGCGAACGCCAAGTGCAACTGAAAGGCCCAGACGCAGCGAAGCTTGCACAAATGATGACCGTGCGCGACATTCGCAAGTACGACGTCGGTCGTGGCGGGCTTGTTCCCCTATGCGATCACAACGGCAAATTGCTGAATGATCCTGTGGTGTTTCGCATTGCCGAAGACTGCTACTGGTTCTCTATTTCAGACTCCGACGTGGCGTTTTGGGCAGGCGGTTTGGCGCTTGGTCTTGGCCTCGATGTTGAAGTGAGTGAAATTGATGTGAACCCACTTGCCGTGCAAGGCCCACAAGCAGAAGATGTTGTTGCCGAAGTGTTTGGCGAAGCAGTTCGTGCAATCAAGTTCTTCCGTTTCGAAACTCTGAACTTCCGCGGTCACCCACTTCGCGTTTCGCGCAGCGGTTGGAGCGCACAAGGTGGTTTCGAAATTTTGGTTGACGATTGGGAAATTGGCGGATTGTTATACGACGCCATTTGCGAAGCCGGTGCAAAATACGACATTGGACCTGGTTGTCCAAACTTGATTGAGCGCATTGAAGCTGGGCTCATGACGTATGGAACCGACATCACTCGCGAACACACCGCACTTGAAGCAGGCCTTGAAAAGTACTGCTCACTCGACAGCGACATCGACGCCATTGGCATTGATGCACTGCGCAAGCAACGCACACAGGGTTTGCCGCAGCGCATTGTTGGGTTCAATGTTGGTGGCGACCGTGTTCCTGGTCAACGCGATCCGTGGCCGGTAATGGCCAACGGCAAAAAGGTTGGTCAGATCACTTCCATTACGTGGTCACCACGCCTGGAATACAACGTTGCACTTGGCATGGTTGAGCTGGAATATGCACCACTAGGAACAGAACTCACACTCGTTGCACCAGACGCAGAGCGCCGCGCAACGATATGTGAAGTTCCGTTTACTGGTGCTTCGCAGCGTTAGATCAGGAGCAGCCGCTCGAAGATCCGCAATCGCCACATACATAGCACGCACCTGCGCGCTGCATGTTGGCTGATCCACATGATGAGCAGATAGCGCCAGTCTTTGCTGGTGTTGCTGCTGCATGTGCTGACGCATCCATTTGTGCAACAAGATCTTGCACCGATGGAATGGTCTTTGGATCGCTGATGACGTCTACGCCTTGTGCTGTGTCGGTTACCGACTCTTCAACGCCTGGCAGTGTTGGCTGCATGCGCTCTTCGCGGGTGTAGATACCAAGTTCTGCACGCTCGTCAGTCGATAGGTACTCAACTGCCAAACGACGGAACAAGTAGTCAATGATGGATGACGCCATACGAATGTCGGAGTCATCGGTCATGCCGGCTGGCTCGAAGCGGGTGTTGATGAACGCTTCAACGAAAGCGCGCAATGGCACTCCGTACTGAAGGCCATACGACACGCTCTTTGCGAAGCTGTCCATGATGCCTGCAAGTGTTGAACCTTGCTTCGACACGGTGAGGAACACTTCGCCTGGGCGACCGTCTTCGTATTCACCGATTGTTGCAAAGCCCTTGCAATCAGCAACGCGGAATTCGAAGGTGCGTCCGCGTCGTGAGCGTGGCAACTTCTGGCGTACTGGCTGGTTGACAATTTTCTCTACAACACGCTCAACAACTTGCGTTGCTGCTGCAGCTGCATCAGCAGTTCCCTTTTCGCCGTCTTTCTTCGCGGTGGAAAGTGGCTGACCAACTTTGCAGTTGTCACGGTAGATAGCAACAGCCTTGATGCCCATTTCCCACGACATCATGTGCAGTGCTTCGATCTCTTCGATCGTTGCTTCTTCTGGCATGTTGACGGTCTTGGAAATTGCACCTGATAAGAACGGCTGTGCTGCAGCCATCATGCGAACGTGACCTTCGTAGTGAATGGTGTTGTCACCCATTGAGCAAGCAAACACTGGCAAGTGTTCTGCCTTCAAGTCTGGTGAACCAACGATGGTCTTGTTTACGTCGATGTAGGCAATGATTCGGTCAACAACTGGACCTTCGTAGCCCAAGTTCTTCAACGCACGTGGCACTGTCTGGTTAACGATGGACATGTTGCCGCCGCCAACGAGTTTCTTGAACTTCACGAGACCAAGGTCTGGCTCGATACCAGTGGTATCGCAGTCCATCATGAGGCCAATGGTTCCGGTTGGTGCAAGCACAGTTGCCTGGCTGTTACGCACGCCGTACTCTTCGCCGTCGCGTACTGC
>JBIKHN010000005.1:0-29015 GCA_044362135.1 Ilumatobacteraceae bacterium
GGATGATTCCAATACCAAAAATTTCAAATGGACGATCTTTGGTCAATTCGCGCAAGAAGTTGTCGCTGAACACATAGATCCCCCAAAACATCATTGGACCGATCACTGAACCGCTTACTCGTGCAACCCCACCAAGCACCAACGCCGTGAGTACGTAGAACGTAACGTCGCGGCTGTAATTGTCGGGCTGTACAGAGCCACGGTCGAGAGCAAAAATCATTCCCGAGAACATTCCAACTACTCCACCAAGAATGAGTGACTGCATCTTGTAGCTGTATACGTTCTTACCAAGGCTGCGAACAGCATCTTCGTCTTCACGAATAGCTTTGACAACACGACCCCATGGGCTCTTCATCAACAGATACACCAAGAAGGAGAAGATGATGACGAGTGACCAACCCACGATCATGGTCCACAGCGAGTATCCGCTGTACTGGAATGGTCGGACTCCGTACTGAGCGCCTGGGTCGAATGGACTCAAATCTCTGAATGACGAACTGAAACTGTTAATGCCGTCGCTTCCACCGAAATATTCCTTGAATCGAACTGAACGGACGACAAGCCGCACAATCTCTGCGGTAGCGATGGTCACGATCGCCAAATAGTCAGCTCGCAAACGCAAAGTTGGAATGCCAACAAGCAGACCAAGGATGATGACAAGCGCAAGACCGATGAGTATTCCCCACCACATTCCCACTCCGAAGTACTGAGACGTCATTCCTAATCCGTATGCACCACATGCCATGAACGCTGATTGGCCAAAGTTCAACAAACCCGTATATCCGAATTGAATGTTGAGTCCAATCGCGGCCAACGCGAAATACGCAGCATCAATACCAAAGAATGCCGAGATGGTGTTTTCGAGAATCTTGATGATGTCCATATCAGCCAACCCTCTGCTTGCGACCGAGTATTCCTTGAGGACGAACCACGAGAACAATGATCAAGATCAACAGAGCAGGCGCATTCTTCAACTCGGCTGGAACGACGAGTGATGCCAGTTCAACGAGCAATCCAACGAAGAAGCCGCCGATGAGCGCGCCATATGCCGAGCCAAGACCACCAAGCGTGATTCCGGCGAACATCAAGAAGATCAAACCTGATCCCATTTCAAAGCCAACTTGTTCATCCAAACCACGAAACACTCCGCCCATCGCAGCAAGTGCGCCACCAGCGAACCACACAACACGAATGATCTTTTGCGTATCAATACCAGTTGAAGATGCAAGCGACGGATTGTCTGACACTGCGCGAATTGCTTTACCTGTGCGCGATCGTTGCAGGAAAGCTGCAACACTCAGCAACACAACCAACGAAATGATTGCAGTTGTTAGGTCGCGCATGGTGATGCTTACAGGCCCAAAACTCTTTGCCACCTGCAAACTGAAATCGTCTAAAGGTCGAGTGCGCCCACCGAACTGATACAGGTACATGTTGCGGAGCATGATCGAAAGCCCTACAGAAACAACGAGTTGCGAAATAAGTCCGATTCCGCGTTTGCGCAATTTGGCAAAGATGATTCCATTCATTGCAAGACCGAGTACGCCGCCTAAAGCAATTACCACTGGTGCCGCGATGAGAAGTGGAATGCCGAGCAAAACGTTGAACCAGAATGCAATGAGACCACCAAAGGTGACCATTTCTCCGTGCGCGAAATTGGTGAGGCCCGTCGTGCCAAAGATCAGCGAAAGGCCAACCGAGCAAATTGCAATAATGAGACCAAGGCGAATGCCGTCAACTAGTCGCTGAGCAACTCGGTCAAACAAACTTGCACCCGACTCCCCGACCGAACCGGCAAAGAATGTCACTCGCTTTGAATTCGTCGTGAAGGAGTCTTTAACGATATTGACAACAGTCTTTGTGCCTTCAACAAGTGTGACTCCAGTTGGTAGCGATGCAACATCGAGAGTGACTACGTAATCATCTTTTGCTGGTACTGGAATAGTTGCCAGTCCGGCACTGTCGGTAACTCCTTCGCCAATTGCGAGACCCGCCGAATTGGATACTGAAACTTTTACACCTGTAACTGGCTTCTTTTCAGAAACTCCGTTGTTATTCGCCTGGTCCTGCACCGAAACGATGATTGAATTCTCCGAATCGGCCGCGCTTGCCACACCAGGCGCCGAGAACATGAGGAGCGAACCGACCACAATCGCGAAAGCCCGTGCAAAAGCAAAGATGCGGGATTTCGAATTGTTCGTATCAGTCACTGCATCCCCAAACTTTGTGTGCTTCTAGTCAAGCACAAGCAGGGCACTGGCAGGAAGAAAAATCGCGAAAACGCACAGCCACACCACTACCGATAGAGCGATATGGATGGCGACCAGTGGGGCTGGTACTCCAGCAAAGTACTGCACGTAACCAATGAAACCTTGGGCGCTGATGGCCGCGAGAAGTCGCAAGATGGAAGGACCTTCAACTTCCCATCGAGCAGCGTCTTTGCGAGCCCGAACCGCCAGAACAACGGCCAGGAAAACCAATATCCAAACTGATGCTGAGTGCAACTGCGTGGCAACCCTGACGTCGATCCCCAATCGAGTGACCTGTTCGGCACCCGAATGCGGTCCTGCCCCTGTCACAACTGTGCCAAGGAACATCACCGCACAGGCGCTCGCAAACAGCATCTGTCGAAGACGCCTATCCGTACAGGCTCGATCGTCTGGCTTATGGATCAAGAGCTCAACACGTTTGATCAGCAAGAACGCTGACGAAACCAAAAATATCGAAACCAGAAAATGGGCCATATTGGACCACGGATTCAGTCCCGTCCAAACAACATATGCCCCGAGAACCACTTGAACCAACACCCCAAAGACCAAGATTCCGGCATTTGCGGTGATCCGCCTCACTCGTGGGTTGAGAAACAGCGACGCTGAAACGGCCAGAATCACTGAAGCCGCAACGAATCCCGTAAACAGACGATTTATTTGCTCAATTGCTGCGTGTCCAGATGAGACATCGACAAATTTGGTTTCGTTGCAATTGGGCCAATCCGAGCAGCCCAGGCCTGAGCCAGTAAGGCGGACCAATGAGCCTGAGACGATGATGGCGTAGAGCGAGCCAAAGGCGAGCCACACAATTTTCCTGAACCTCTGAGGGGAAATTTCAGGCTTGCGCATCGCCGAGACGCTACTCGCATCTCCTGATCTAGGGGCTTCACTGGGGCACAATTCGGCTCGACAACACGTTTTGTGGTCAGCAAGCCACACAAACACGAATTATGCCACTCTGCGTGGTCAGCAAAACATTATTAGTGATTAATTCCTCAAGTTCCCCTGAATCTGGCCGATCCCTTATGCGGGTCTCACACCAGCAAGTCAAGGGAGCAAGAAATGAACACAGGAATCTTTCGCAAAGCAATCATCGCAACTGCAGTATCGCTCAGTGTTATCACCGCTGCTGCTTCAGTTACGGCAACACCAGTTGCCGCTCAGTCGGTATCTGCAAAGTCGAGCTCACTTCCCAAAATGGGCGAAAACGGTCCTGAAGTCACCCGCTTGCAACAAGCAATCGTTGCCCGTGGCTTCACGATTAAGGGTGGTATTGATGGTTCATTTGGTACCGCTACACAGGTTGCTCTGAAGTCATTGCAAAAAGTTGCAGGTTTCGCTCCTACTGGAAAACTTGATGCCAAGACTGCAAAGTTCTTGGGACTCGTAGATGTTGCACCATTGTCGAAGTCGAACTTCCCAAAAGTTGGATCATCGGGAGATGCTGTGTGGTCACTTCAGCAAGCACTCATCAATAGCGGCGTACAGGTGAAGGGCGGCGCCGATGGCAAGTTTGGTTTGGCAACATCGATCGCTCTTGGAAAGTTTCAAGCCATGAAGGGTCTGTCTGTAACGAAGTCCGTTGATGAGTCAACTGCCATTGCACTTGGACTACTCGCTGCACCAGCACCTAAGGCATCAGGTAAGAAAGCTGTTGTTGCTGCATCTGCTCCTGTTGCTGCCCCAGTTGTAGCTGCTGCACCTGCAACTGGTTCACCAATCACCATTGATTCGCTTCCAGTTCGTGGCCAAAAGAGTGAAAATGTTCGCACGTTGCAAAACGCCCTGATCAACGCAGGCATCGAAGTTAAGGGTGGCGCAGACGGCGTGTTTGGTGTTGCAACTTCAGTTTCAATCGGCAAGTTCCAATCAGCACAGGGATTGAACGTAACAACAGCTCTTGATGCTCCAACAGCTGCAGCACTTGGCCTTATTCCATCGCTTGCAGAACTTGGCTTACCAACCCTGCAGGCTTTTCCAGTTCAGGGTCGTTGTGGATTCTCAGATTCATGGCATGCACCACGTCCTGGTGGCCGTCTACATGAGGGCGTTGACATCATTGGTGCACGCGGATTGGCAATCTACGCAGTCGCCGACGGTGTAATCACCAGAATGCTTACTGGTGGAACATTGAGTGGAAACTCAATTCGTCTCACCATCGCTGATGGTACATACTTTTTCTACGCCCACTTGGACGGATTCGCTGCTGGCCTCACAGTTGGACAGACGGTGCGTGCAGGTCAGGTCATTGGTTACCTCGGTTCAACTGGCTCAACATCAAACCACTTGCACTTTGAAGTACACCCAAAGGGTGGCGCTGCTGTGAACCCTTATCCGATTGTTAAGGCAGTTGACGCTTGCAACGTTACGGAATTGCTCCCGCAGCCGTAGTTGTTCAGCCGAACATAGGTTGAGGGAATCGCCGGTGATGTGAGAATCATCAGCGATTCCCTCAACAATTTTTAGCGCGTGCGATCCTCATCAGAAAGGTGTTCAACATCGCTGAGCCGCTCGAGAGAAAAGGCGTATCCATCACCCAACTTGATTGCCTTAATCGTTGTTATTGAAGCGTGATTGATGATAAATCGTTCCCACTCCCACGGCGTGGCAGATATTCCAAGCAGGTGGCAGATCAAAACACTATTCGTGCCGGCATGAGCAAAGAATGCAAACCTTTCGCCCGGCTCGTCGATTTGCCAAACCGGTAACTCGGTGTTCAATCGGTGAACTCCATTACGTTCAAGAAACTCGGTAGCACCGGTGTGAATACGCTGAACGAAGTCTTTTACTGACTCCCCGCCTTTCAATCCATTCCACCGCTCGTGTGAAGCATTCTTCACCTCATCTCGATACGCCTTAATGGTTTGTTCGGCTGGGGCACCATGCCAAGCCGGTTCGCGAATCTCTTCAAGGAAAGGTTCAATCTCCAATTTGCGGTGTTGACGATCCAGCGTTGGTTGCGCTGTCAGATGCGTTCGCTGCAGCGGGGATGCAAACACATGATCAAACTTCTCATCCGATAGCCGCTGACCGAGTAATTCTGCCTGTCGGCTTCCTCTCTCGGTGAGCGGTGGATTGACGACACTCTTGCCATCTTTTACCCATTGTGGTTCCGCATGACGAATGAGAACTATTTCCATAACCGTCAATCTACTTGACCGGTATACCGCACTCGCTAAATGCCGCAGTCAATGCATCTTCATAAATTTCATCACTCAGCGTTGGGTTTCCTTCGGCGATGCTGATCATTCGCGTACCCAAACACAAGGCCTGCTCAGAAGTAATGGCTAAACCCCGTTGCTCCGCAATGAAGTAGGCATACGACGTGATTGCCGTCTCTTCATTGTCAAATCCGTAGTTGATATCGGGAAGCGGTTCCACCACAACGGAACTTGAACTGATCGATTGATCATCACCGGGTGCTGCGTTAATGCCTTGAGAGATCTCAACTTTGCACTGCTCTGCAATAAATAATCTGAGTTCCTCAAGCGATTTGACGTTGTCATTACGAATGAGATTGCCTATCGCGTTCTGGACGCTGGCATCTCCTTCAGCAACTTTCCCATCCCAGTACACATTCTGCAAAGCAACCGATAGCTCCTCGTACGAACGCTTTGTTTGTTCAACGTCAGATTTGACCGTTGACGGCGCAATTTCGTAGATAATGGATAGCGTCCCAGTAAGAACGGCGAACGTACTTTGTAGCTGCCTTTGTGAGATCGTGGAAAAATTCTCTACTGCAACCCCTGTCGCGACTAGCGATGATTCCAGTTCTGCCGCATATGAGCAAACAGCGCGAGTTTCTTGAGATTCGCTACACGAAGTGAGAACAATGGCGCTCAAAGCAATTACGAATAAACCACGCTTATTCATTGCCGACACCGCTTGTTGAGTTAATCCACGTTTCATAGAGCGATGCATACTTTCCTCCTGCGGAAATTAATGCAAGGTGGGAACCATCTTCTACGATCCGACCATGCTCCAGCATGATCACTCGGTCGGCTCGCGAAGCGGTAGACAACCTGTGTGCGATAGAAATTGTGGTTCGACCGAGAGCTAGACGCTCTAAGGCACGAGATATTCGGACTTCGGTAAGGGAATCTACCGACGACGTAGCTTCATCGAGTACGAGCACATCGGGCTTTACTATTGATGCTCTGACGAGGGCTACTAACTGCCGCTCGCCAGCAGATAGCGCAGATCCACGTTGTCCGACATGTGTTTGCAGTCCGAGAGGGAGGCTTTCAAGCCAATCCGAAAGTCCAAGTTCAGCAAAGCTGTGGAACATGCTTTGAGAAGTTGCCTGAGGATCCGCAAACTGCAAGTTGTATTCAATGGTGTTGGCAAACAGAAATGGCTCCTGTGGCACCACAATGAGTCTTCCACGAAGTTCTTCATTTGCAACATCTGTTAGCGATACTCCCCCAATATGCACCCGACCAATAGTTGGATCAGTCAATCGAGCGATCAAACGAGCGATTGTTGTCTTGCCTGATCCCGATGGACCGACGAGTGCAACATGCTGACCAGATGCAATATGCAAAGAGATGTCATGGAGCACTGGCGTGTCGTCATCGGATTCATCAAGCCTTGAGCCATACGCAAAGCTCACGTCTTTTAGATCTATTGACAGACCACCTTGTGGAAGTGGGCGTGGATGTTGAGGTTGCGGAGGGCCAATAGGTGTGTCCAAAACACCCAACACCCGCCGCAATCCAGCGACAGCACTCTGCAACTGATCGATGATCTCCGTGAATTCGGCAATTGGCTCCAGAAAGCGATACGTGAGGAATACGAAACCAACTAGTGCACCCGATGTGAGGCCTCCGGCCGGTCCAATAAGTAGACCAGTGCCAACGACCGCCATGACCGTGAAGACAGCGAACACTTCACCGCTAGGAAAAAGAAAAGCACCAATAACACCAGCACGAATATTGCTTTTCTTGCGATTGCGCATGGATACTGCAACAGTGTCAATCATCGATTGCTCAGCGTCGTAAGCACGGAGTGTTTCCGCACCAGCCATCAGTTCGGATACCGATCCCAAGAAATCAGCGTTACGTTCACGCGAAAGATTGTGTGCACTGACCAAACGTGACTGAACAAATCGCAGAACGAGAATCAGGGGCGCGCTCGTAACAAAAGCAACTAATGCAAGTCGCCAGTCATATGCGAGCATCACGGCTGCAACAGCGATCATCTGCGATCCATCCAGCAATAACCCGAGACCACCCCAAGAAAAGAACTGTGTGAGCGTTTCAATATCGCTCGTCACTCGCGACACCAACGCTCCGCGTTTCTCATTATTGTGTTCTTCGAGACTCAATCGATGAATGTGATCAAACAGTTGTGAACGTAGGGCAAACAATCCACTTTCGGCTCTAGTTCCAAGTCGTTTAGTTGCCTCACGCAAACAGAACGATGACACCACAACACATAATGCGCCAATGATGCACATTCGCATGATGAACGAAATATCAACGCGACCCGGCTGCAATCCATGATCAATTGACTGTTGGATCAGAATTGGTATCACCAAACGAGCACCGGTACCAAACATGGCAAGCACGAACGTCAGCCCAATCCCGCTTTTCAGTGCAGGAGCAACGGTTACACCTCTTCCAATGACTCGAGCAGATGGAAAACGTTGTTCAAGGTCCGTGCTCATGACGCTTTCCGATCCATTTCAAAAGACTTCATAAGAGCGGCATAGGCCAGGTTGCTACTCATGAGAGCATCATGTGTGGCTAATTCGTGAACTTTGCCATTGTGAACAAACAGCACATGATCTGCGATCTTGACTGTTGTTGGTCTAGATGCGACAACAATTGTTGTAGTCGTACTGGACAGCGACGAAAGACGTTCGATCACCAATGACTCTGTTGCGGGATCAAGTGCGCTCGTGGTGTCGTCGAGCAACAAGATCTGGCGACCGCTTGCAATAGCGCGAGCCAACGCAATTCGCTGCCTTTGCCCGCCGCTCAAACTGATACCGCGTTCACCAACAACCGTGTCAATACCGTTTTCAAGTTCTGATACAAACTCCTCGCTCACCGACGCCCATAGCGCCCGTGCTACATCAGGAATCTGAATAGATTTTCCGAGAGTCAAATTGAAGTGCAGCGAACCAGAGAACAGAAAAGGTTCCTGAAATACGATCGCAGAACCACCTTGCGATACGTGAACCTCACCATGCTGGGATCGAATCAATCCTGCTATCAACTTCAGTAGCGTTGACTTTCCAGATCCTGTTTCGCCGACGACGGCAACTGTGGACCCAATGGGTATCGAAAAATTGACTTCAGAAAAGATCGGTTCATCAGTCTCTGCATAGGAGAACCTTGCGTCTATAACTTTCACTGCGAGTGCAGAGTCTGGTGGAAGAACGTTGATCAGTGGCTGCTCTTCCAATGTCTCATCCAGAATCTCGCGCACACGCTTGAAACCACTGGATGAATGTGGAATCTCACTGAGTAGGTACCCAATAATGCGCAACGGGAATACCAGCAACGTAAACAAGTAAATGAAACTTGACAACTCTCCGATCGTTAAAGCACCGTTGCGAACGCGAATAGCTCCAAACGCAATGAGTGCGACATTCACTAGCGATGGTGTGCCATCAACAAGTGCTTCGAAAATCGCACGAGCATTCACTGCTTTGATTCGTGCTTCTTTCAACTTTGAGGAAATCCGTCCCAGTCGAACATGCTCTCTGTCTTCGGCTCCGAACGCCTTCACCACCATCACGCCATCGAAACTTTCGTGAACAGCCTCCGATAGATCTCCCAATGCCTTTTGCGCGGAATCGAAATGTCGATCAATGCGTCGTTGGTATCCAATGTTCAGTGCAAACAACAACGGGATAATGGTGACTGCCAACAGCCCAAGTGGAGTGTCAATCACTACCAACCAGAAGCTGGTTAGAGCGACCAGCAACACCACTGAAGTACTGAACGGAAGTGGACCCAGCACTGCAGCGGCCGTGTCCGAATCCACACCAATTCTTGCGACTAAATCACCGGTCATATGTTTTTGATGCCAAGAAGTCGGCTGACGCATCGTGTGTCGAATGAGCTGCGTGGATAGGGACTCAGATGTAGACCAGTGAGAAATGCCCGCATATGAGCGGCGAATGACGACCCCCACCGCCCTCAATAGTCCAATTCCAATAACGATCAGACAAGCAGTGACAAAAGTCTGCTGATTGATGATGTCGCTTTGAAACCGCGGAATTATCACTTCATCGACGACAAAGCCCAATCCGAAACTGGATGCCACCGTGCAGATTGCGTAGACCGATGCACCAGCAACTGCAATGAAAAACGGCCGCGGATGTAATTTCAGCAACTGTCGAAGTAACGAAATCGCTAATCGAAACCGAGACTGCTCCATTCGCGTAACTCTACTTGAGAGTCAAAGTTGCGAATGAGAAAATGGCAAAGCGTGAAGTACTATTCTCATCGTGACTCCCCCCGTAAACGTCAACCGAACTATTTGGCAACGCGTATCCCGTATCGCCGCTCGAACAGTTATCGGCATATCAATCACAGGTCTTGTTGCTATGTGGATATATGCATTTGGATTCGCTTCCAAAGAATCTGTCAACAAAATTGATGACGAAGCATGGACTGTGCGAGCTGAAGCAATTTGTAAACAAGCGATGACGGAACGACTGGCCCTTGCGGACCTTCGCGAAATTTCTGATGTGGGTGCCAATGCCTTGAGCGATCGAGCCGACTTAGTGGACAAGGCAACAGACACACTCGAAGAAGCGATTGGAGAGATTTCTGAGGTCTTGCCTTCGGATGCAAAGGGTAAGGCAATTGTTCCGTTGTGGATTACCGACTACAAACAGCTCATCAAAGACCGCCGAGAATATGCTGCGTTACTCCGAACCGGGGTGAATGAGCCGTTCTCGGAATCCACGTTTGAAGGACTGCCCATTAGTGAGAAGATCTCAACCTTTGCCGCCGACAATCGCATGACGTCGTGCAAGATCCCAATGGACCTATCTATTTAAATTCGTCTGCTGGCATCCAGCCAGATTGCTCGGAATATCGCTTAATTACCTTTGCGGGAGAACCAACTGCAACGCTGAAGTCTGGAATGATCCCATTCACCACAGAATTCGCACCGATAGCAACATGCTTACCGATGTGAGCACCTGGCAGGATCACACTTCCCGCCCCGATCCACGAACCATCCCCAACGACAACAGGTTTTTCAGGTTGAGTTTGCATTGAAATTGGAAGATCAACGTTTTCATATCCATGGTTTTGATCGGTGATGTAGACGTGATGGCCTGTCCACACATCATGACCGATATCAATTGCCAAGTGGCCAACGATTCCACTGCCCCGTCCGATCAAACACCGATCCCCAATGCGCACGACTGGATTCGTTAAACACTGCTGACCAGGGATCATTCCGGCAGACAGAGCGACATGGCTTCCGATCATGGTGTTAGACCCGATGTGGATGTATTGCTCATTGAAAATTGTCGTCTGTGGAAAGCAAATGATGCTGTTCTGTCCGAAGGCCCCGAATCGCCTTCCTCTCCCAGTGTCCGGTCCTATTGATCCATGAAGTTCAAGCCAGCGCCATGATGCGTGCGCCAATCGCTCCTTGAAACGATGGATTGGACCGGAAATCATGATCTGCAATCTAATCGGTAGCCTGATTTTGTGACTGAAGCGCAATTGCGACCACGCATCACCGTGCCGATGGTGATGGCAAACAAAGGCTCGGGAAAACACCTGAGCATGATTACTGCCTATGACGCAACCTTTGCCCGGATCGTTGATGAATCTGGGGTTGACATGATTCTGGTGGGCGACTCCGTCGGCTCAGTTGTTCAAGGTGTCGCAAACACCATTCCGGTCACGCTTGAAGAAATGGAATACCACGTGAAGTTGGTGGCGCGAGCAAATCCTCGGGCACTGATCATCGGTGATCTTCCGTTCGGTTCGTACCAAGTCAATACAGAACAAGCCGTTCGAAGTGCGATTCGCCTCGTGAAGGCTGGCGCTGCTGCCGTGAAATTGGAGGGTGGAGTCACAATGTTTGACACCATCGCAGCAATTTCGCGTGTTGATATACCCGTGATGGGCCACATTGGGTTGACTCCACAGAGCTACCACCGCATGGGTGGTCATCGTGTGCAGGGTCGAGTTGATGGTCGTGAGGCAGGTGGACGCGAACGACTTCTGGAAGATGCACATTCAGTAGAACAATCTGGAGCTTTTGCAGTTGTTATTGAAGGCGTGCCTCGTGATCTTGCTAAAGAGATCACAAACAAAGTTTCCATTCCAACCATTGGTATTGGCGCAGGTCCCGATTGCGATGGACAGGTACTCGTGCTTCACGACATTCTTGGCTTGACACAGAACTCCTTGAAGTTCACGCGCAAGTATGCAGACATTCGTTCTACCAGTGTCGATGCGTGCAAACAATTTGTTGAAGAAGTTCGAAATGGATCGTGGCCAGACGATGACCACTCTTTTCACTAACCGCTCAAGTTTTCAAACGTGGCGGAAGTCAATTCCGCAACACCAAACCGTCGGTTTTGTTCCTACGATGGGAGCG
Source organism: Ilumatobacteraceae bacterium (assembly GCA_044362135.1). GTDB lineage: Bacteria > Actinomycetota > Acidimicrobiia > Acidimicrobiales > Ilumatobacteraceae > UBA3006. The sequence goes on from JBIKHN010000005.1 coordinate 11,856, forward strand.
CTACATGCAGGCCATGTCAGCCTCATTGAACAGGCGAAAGCCGAGTGTGGTGTAGTTGTCGTGAGCATCTATGTGAATGCATTGCAATTCAATTCAGAAACCGACTTCACGCGATACCCACGTACGGAAGAAACTGATTTTCAGATTTGCACTCGCGCAAATGTAGATGCGGTGTTCGCGCCTGCGAAAAGCGATGTATTCCCCGAGGATGTAGTCAAATTGCTGACACCGTCTAAAAATGCACTTGGTTACGAAGGCGCAGATCGCCCTGGGCACTTTGCCGGCGTCGCCACCGTTGTTAATCGTCTCTTCGACTTGGTCCAGCCGTCGATCGCCTACTTCGGCCTAAAGGATTACCAGCAAGTTGCAGTAATCAATGACATGTCATCGCAACTACACCCCGACATCGTCATTTCGCCAAGCGAGACGATACGAGAGAATGACGGATTGGCAATGTCAAGCCGCAATAGATTCCTCACCCCATCTGGACGCACTAGTGCATCTGTGTTGCCAGCCGCACTCAGTAACGCTGTGGCATTATGGAACAACGGCACGAAACAGTCAGAACTGTTGATCGAGTCCGTGAAACAAGAAATTGAATGTGATCCAGCCATTGATGTGCAGTACATCTCGATTGTTCGAAGTGGAACCATGGAACAGGTTCAGGCTGTGAGTGAAAACGATGTGATCGTTGCGGCAATTATTGTCGACGGGGTTCGTCTTATTGACAACATGTCGTTTACTAACGCTTGACCTCGGCATCGGACTGTCTTACGCGATAGCGGACAGTGTAAATAGAGTCGCCACTCAAGATTCCCCCACGAGCAAACGTACGACCGTTTTGCCAGTTAGATAATCCGAGTTCTGGTTTTCTTAATGCATACTGACCATCAACCCAGCGAGTCATACCATCACCAAAGAATGGTGCGTTGGACCTACTCCAAGCTAGATCGACTTCTGTTTTATCATCAGAGATAATGGACAATACAAATGACGGTGAGTGGGCGTTAAACAAACCGATAGAATCATTCACGTTGTCGACAACCACAATTGATATCTCAGGTGTGTTTTCCCACTCCCACTCAGTTCCAAGATTTGAGTGATCAATTGCTTCAACTACAAAATCTTGTGGAACAGTGCAGGCGGTTAGAGCAGAAGCCACGACACCATCAACATGCAAGACCGCATAAGCATTTCGCATTTGTGCGGCAAGCTGTACTCCATCGATAACCGTCTGTAACGATTTATCCAACGACCCTGTGGTGAGCACCACAGTATTGAGCGTGTTACAGACCTTTCGGTCTAGTGAGTTCTGGACCACACTCTTCAGCCGATCAACGTCTTCAACCTCGGAAACCACCATCCACGCGCCACCGGTGCCGTGCAGACTCGCAGGAATGCCGTGCTGCTGAGCAATCTCGCCAAGAAGAGCGACCGAAGATCCACTACCCCGTGCAACAGCAAGCGACAATCGTTTGTCAGAGAACAGGGCCCAAGCTGCAGCGTGTGTCTTTGACGGCAGGAGCAATACAGATGCAGGTGGAAGCCCAGCCTCTTGCAGGCTCGGTGTAACCGCAAGGTCCATGATTGCTCGAGCGGTTTCGAGTGCATCACTGCCAATTCTGAAAACGCACACATTGCGACTTGCGAGCACTCCTGTCGCATCTGCAAAAACGTTGGGGCGACCTTCAAAGACAAATCCGACTACTCCAAGAGGCGCTACATGAGATTCAATCGACCATCCATCGTGGTTCAATGTCTCACGCACGGTGTTTGAAGTAACCAATTCTTTCCAAATCAATAAAGCGGCAATCATGTCTTGGCGCATAGATTCGCACAGAACCAGACGAGTCGTTGAACGTCCCTTAGCCTGCGCATCAGCCACGTTTCGTTCGTTTGCCGCTCGTATCTGACTGAAGATTGCCTCATCGTTCAAACGGCGAGCGAATCCTTCATAGAAAGACATGATTTGGCTGTCTGCAACATCGCCCAAAGCGGAGAATGCCTCGATTGATCCGTTGATGCAGGACGAAACCAAATCAGAATCAGATTTGGGAATGAGCAATAATCCTGCAGAGGTAGTTGCAATGAGCCGATCACCGTCTGCGAAGGCGTTGGCTATCTCGCTGCCAATTTCGACCAGCTCTCCGCCGATCAACACTTTGTCGTGTGGCTGAAGTTTCACTGCTGCTCCATGGGTCCATCGTAGGTCACTAGTCTGAAAACATGAACGATCGTTTGTATTTTCGTCAATTGTTGTCTGGTACTGATTTCGCCACACAAGACCAGATGGCACAACAGATGGTCAATTTTGTCTATTTAATTGGTGATCGGCAAACACGCGAATGCGTAATCGTTGATCCTGCGTATGCAGTCAATGAAATTTCAGAGTTTATTCAGGCAGACGACATGAATCTCGTTGGAGCTCTCGGCACTCATTATCACCCCGACCATGTGGGTGGAAAAATGATGGGATGGAACATTGAAGGAATTTCTTCGTTGCTCGAAATCAACAACGTTCCGATACATATCCAGAAAACCGAAACCGAGTGGGTCACAAAGACGACTGGAGTGTCTGCATCTCACCTCACATCACATGAAGGCGGCGATGTCATCATGGTTGGTGAAATCGCCATCACGTTGTTACATACGCCCGGCCACACACCTGGCAGTCAATGCTTCCTCGTCGACGGAAATTTGGTTTCAGGTGACACCTTATTTCTTGAAGGATGCGGCCGAACCGACCTTCCCGGTTCAAACCCTGATGATATGTATAACAGTTTGAACATGCTCGCTTCTTTGCCGAGCGACACCATTGTCTATCCGGGTCATCGCTACTCAGACCCAGCGTTCCTTGCAATGGGACAAGTTCGTGAAACCAATTATGTATTTAAGCCAACTTCAAAAGAGGGTTGGTTGCAATGGTTTGGCCAGTAGGCCAACTGTTAGCCGAGCAGACCCGAATATAAACTGCTGAGCCCCGCGAGGGCAAGCAATATCAGAACCAGTAACCGAAAACGATCGGGGTCAACGCGATTGCGAATGAATCGACCGGCGTAAACACCGACAATCATGCTCGGGAGTAATGCAAGTGAAATCCAGATATCTGACAGTGCAATTTCACCAAATGCAGCGAACAACACCAATCCGTAAATGCCGCTTATTAAAAACACCATGTTCAACGTTGAACGGAAAACCTGCGGATCACTTTTCCGCGCCTGCATCGCAAACACCAATGGTGGACCGTTTGTCGATGTTGAGGTCAACAGAAAGCCACTGATGACCCCCATCGACCAGTCAAGACTGACGTGAGCATTTGTGAGGTCGCGGCCACGTGCGAGCAACAACACTCCGAACAGCACGCCAATTCCTAACAGGATCTTTAGCACTTGCTGATTTGCATAGATGAAGGCAATAAGTCCAAATGGCGCTCCGACACAAGAAGCCAACAAGAACCGTTTAACTTGCGGTTTATCTTGATTATGTTTCAAATCTCGATACTGAAACACGTTGTTCGCTGTGCCGATCAACGACGCAAGTATCACGGCGCGTTGCAGACCAACAATTTGCATCATGACTGGAACCGTCAATAACGCGAATCCGAAACCAACAACTGCCTGTGTGCACGCTGTTGCGAGAACAACTACCGCAACTGCAACGAAACTCCACAACGTGATATCGATCATGAAAGCAATTCTTGAACACACGCCGTGAAGACCGACGTGTGTAAATCCACATCGGCTTCGCTGTGGAAAGGCGCCATGAGCGCCATGTTATGAAATGGCGTAAGCAGAATGCCTCTGTTCAATGCATAGAGGTGCATAAAGGACTCAAGGGCGTCATTGACTGAAGCCGCTGCCTGGGCACCATTTTTCGGATGCTCAGAAAACCAGTATTCAGCACGGCATCCAAGTTGCTGCACGGTCCAGGGCAATTGGTATTGACTAATGACATTCTGCACACCTTCGCTCCAACGAGTGGCTAGTGGAATGGCGATATCAAAATCCTCCTGCCGCAGCGCATGTGTAAGCGTTGCACGAATTGCAGCACCGGCTAAAGCGCTTCCACTCAACGTTCCTCCGATACCCGATACGTCAAGGTCGTGGCCATGCATCAGATGCTCAACCTTGTGTGCAATGTCTGCAGACATGCCGTAAGCGGCAACCGGAATTCCCCCACCAATTGTTTTTCCGATTACCAACATGTCAGCATCGATTCCCCACAGCCGCGATGCTCCTTGCGGGCCAGCACAGATGGTGTGTGTTTCATCGAGAATGAGAATCACGCCGTATTTTCGAGTGAGTTGGCGAACACCTTCTAGGTATCCGTTTTGCGGCAACACGATTCCTATGTTCGTCAGTGCCGGTTCCATCAGCACACATGCAACCTCTCCACTGGCAAGCGCACTCTCCATGGCCAAGAGATCGTTGTACGGCACAGCAATGGTTGTGACACCAGGATGCACCTGGGGACCAATTGCGCCAGGACGGCTTACCGTTTTGCCCTCCTCATCCAAAATGACAAGCGTTTCATCTACGGTTCCGTGATAGCACCAGTCGTTCACCACAATCTTCGGCTTGCCGGCGAGTTGTCGGGCGAGACGCAAACTAAACCGATTCGCGTCGGTTGCACTGAGACAAAATTGCCACTTTGCCATCCCGAAACGATTAGATAAATGGTTGGCGACCCACGACAAATCCGATGATGGCAACATCGTGGTGAAACCACGCTGCGACTGATCAGCAATCGCTTGGGAAATTGGAGCATTGGCGTGACCTGTCATTGAGCCGGTGTCACCTAAGCAAAAGTCAACATAAGTGTTGCCGTCGATATCAACGATGCTCCCTCCCACTGCCTTGTCGGCGATGACTGGAAATGGACCCGCCCACCTCTTCATCCATGGCATCGGGACTCCTGCCAGCAAAGACTCCTGTGATCGGGTTGACTCCTCTTGTGAGCGTGGATGATTCCGAACAAATATCTCGACTTCCGCTCTCATGAGTTCCGCAATACGTGAATCAGCGATCATATGGACATTCTTATTCATCCCAGTCTGAAGATGATGCTTCTACACTGACACTATGAATGCACTGCGTATTGACGGTCAGCGGCTCATGGATCGAATCATGGCATTGGCAGCAATATCACCGATTGAAGGTGGCGGTAACTGCCGTCTGGCGCTCACCGACGAGGACAAAGAAGGGCGTGATCTTGTCATCACATGGATGAAAGATCTTGGGCTCGAAGTTTCTATTGATGTAATTGGCAACATTATTGGTGTGTGGAATGTTGGGTCTGGCGCGTCAGTTATGACTGGCTCGCACATCGACACCGTTCGAACGGGTGGAAAATACGATGGAAATCTTGGCGTGCTTGCAGGTCTGGAAGTAATTGAAACCCTTCAACAAGCAGGCGTTACTCCACCACGACCGATCTCCGTGGGCGTATTCACCGATGAAGAAGGCGCACGATTCGCTCCCGACATGCTCGGTTCGCTGGTGTTCGTGGGTGGGTTATCAGTAGAGGAAGCACTAGATATTCGCGCAATTGACGGTCCTCGCCTAGGTGATGAACTTCAACGCATCGGGTATGCAGGAAACACACCATGCCCACAAAATCCTCCCCATGCCTTTGTTGAATTGCATATTGAACAGGGTCCACTTCTTGAGGCCAACGGTGTGCGATTTGGCGCAGTCACCGGAGTACAAGGAATTTCTTGGCAAGAACTCACCATCATTGGGCAAAGCAATCATGCGGGAACTACGCCAATGCGTTTGCGCAAAGACCCAGTTGTTGTTGTGGCAGAAGTTGCGAAGTTCCTACACGACCTTGCTTTGCGATATGGCGGCAACCAAGTTTGCACCGTTGGAAAGATTGATGTCCATCCAAGTTTGATCAATGTTGTGGCAGCAAAGGCAACGATGACATTGGATGTGCGCAACACCGACGAGATGTTGCTGCGTAAAGCCGAAGAAGAGATATCACTGTTTATTGCAGAAATTGCTAAACGCGAAGGCGTCACTACTTCGGTTCGGACACTTGCACGATTTGAACCAGTGCAGTTTGACCAGCGAGTGATCGACATCGTTCATCGCCATGCAACAGATCTTGGTGAAACCGTGCAGTACATGCCTTCCGGCGCTGGACACGACGCACAAATGCTCGCCCGCGTGTGCCCTACGGCCATGATCTTCACGCAGAGCAAAGACGGCCTCAGCCACAATGCCGCTGAGTACACATCTCCAGAGGATCTCGAAGATGGCACGAACATTTTGTTGCACACCATGATGACTCTCGCAGAGACCGAATTCTCGTAGCACTTCCATCTAGCCCTTGCGCGAACAATTAGGCTCATCGTCATGACAAGGATCGTCACCGTTGCAGCAGCTCAGTTAGGACCTATCCAGCGAGATGATTCACGGGAATCATGTGTTGAGCGAATGATCGTCCTGTTGCGACAGGCATCGGCTGCTGGTTGCGACCTCGTGGTGTTCCCGGAGTTGGCTCTCACCACTTTCTTCCCACGTTGGTTTGTTCAGAACATCAGCGAAGCTGATCACTGGTACGAAACGTCAATGCCAAATGCAGCAACTCAGCCGCTGTTCGATGAAGCAAAACGATTGGAGATTGGTTTCTCACTTGGTTACGCCGAACTCACACCTGAAGGGCAGCGTTTCAACACCCAAATACTGGTTGAAAAAGATGGATCTGTTGTCGCCAAATATCGAAAGGTCCATATTCCTGGGCACGAAGAGCACGAACCAGATCGACCATTTCAACATGCTGAGCGCTACTACTTCACGCCGAGCAACGATGGCTTCGGAGTGTGGAAAGCATTTGGTGGTCGTGTTGGAATGATGATTTGTAACGACCGGCGGTGGCCAGAAACGTACCGCGAGATGGGCCTACAAGGCGTCGAAATGATTCTGTGTGGATACAACACACCTCTCCATTACGTTCCGGATCCATCACAGGATGTCCTGGCTGGATTCCATAATGCGCTCGTTATGCAAAGTGGCGCATACCAAAACGGAACATTCGTGGTTGGTGTAGCCAAGGGTGGCATTGAAGAAGGCGTCGACAGCCTTGCCGATTCCAGCATCATCGGACCGTCCGGAGAAATACTTGCCAAAACAGCGACTAACGGCGACGAGATCGCAGTGGCCGCCTGCGACTTGGATTGGTGCTACCAGTACAAGAACACCCTGTTCGATTTCGACCGCTATCGCCGTCCAGAGGTGTACCAGCGCATCACCGGTCAACGCGGAGCCATCGTCGCCGACTAAGGGCTTTTTTTACATTCTGTAAATCCCAAACCCAATAGGTGTATGGTAAACCTAGAAATTCGCGAGGGGACGGCATGGAAGACACTCTGATTCAGTTTGTGGCGAACGGAGTCCCCGTCAGCGTGCGGAGCAACCATCCCCATCTGCTCTCCGCCCTGCGCGAAGAACTCAACATCACTTCTCCGAAGGATGGATGTTCACCAAGTGGACAATGTGGCTGCTGCACCGTATTTGTCAATGGCAAGGCGGTGGTGAGTTGTCAAACCAGTTTGGAGAAGGTCGCAGGTGGCGAAGTCACGACACTTGAAGGAATCGATGAATCAGAGCGCAAGAAATATTCAGATGCTTTTGCTGCCTGTGGTGGCTTGCAATGTGGCTTCTGCATTCCCGGCATTGTTGTTCGCGCCAAGGCGCAGGTTGACAAAAAAGGAGCAGACCTCAAACGCGAAGACATGGCCCGCCATCTTGGTGCACACCTATGTCGATGCACCGGATACGTAAAAGTTCTCGACGCTATAGAGATGGTTGCACAGGGTGTTGCACCAGAATTACCACGAGTCGGCGGAGTCGGATCGCGAAGTGTTAAGTACGAAGCACACGAACTCGCGCTTGGTGATCGCGGTTATGTGGACGACATACGAGTTGACGGAATGTTGCACGCCTCTTTGCATTTCACAAAGCATGCGCGAGCAAAAGTAATTGGCATTGACAGCTCGAAAGCTCTCGCCATGAGCGGAGTCACAGCGGTGTTCACTGCAGCGGATGTTCCTGGCGAACTTATGGTTGGCATCATCTACAAGGACTGGCCAGTCATGATTCCAATTGATGGCTATACGTCGTATGCGGGAGATGTACTGGCTGTTGTAGTTGCACAAGACCGAATCACAGCTCGCGCAGCGGCCGAGTTGATTGAAGTTGAATACGAGGTGTTAAAGCCAATCACCAATCCGCGTCTTGCAATAGACACTGATGAGATTGCAGTGTGGAAGACACAATCAAACGTATTGAGCACCAGCACATACAAACGTGGAGACGTTGATGCAGCCTTTGCTCAGTGCGCACACATCGTCGAACAAGACTTCAGCACTCAACGGATTGAGCACGCCTTCCTAGAGCCAGAGAGCACACTCGCCGTTCCTTCCGATGATGGAACCTCCCTGCATGTGTATTCCGGAGGTCAAGGTATTTGGGACGACCGCAACGACATTGCAAAACTTCTGGGCTTACCCAATGAGCAAGTAACTGTTGAATTGATCACCAACGGTGGAGCTTTTGGTGGCAAGGAAGACATGAGCAACCAAGCACATGCATCACTGGCTGCATGGTTGCTGCAGGTTCCAGTGAAGTGCACGCTTTCGCGAGAGGAAAGCTTTCTCATGCACGCCAAGCGCCACCCCATTGACATGTCGTACAAGATTGGTTGCGATGCTGAGGGCAAAATTCTCGCACTTCACGTGCGTGCGATCGGTGACAGCGGTGCGTATGCAAGCGTTGGCATGAAAGTGCTCGAACGCATGGCGGGTCACGCGAGTGGTCCATACCAAGTGCCAAACATTGATGTTGAAGCGATTGCGGTACGCACCAACAATCCTGTATGTGGAGCCTTCCGCGGTTTTGGCGCTAACCAAGCGCAATTTGCGATGGAGGGTGTGCTTGATCGCTTGGCTGACAAAGTTGGAATTGACGGCTGGTCCATTCGCCGAGCAAACGTCATCATGCCCGGCATGGTGTGGGGTCCTGGACAAATCATGGACGATGGTTGCCTTGGCGCATCGAAATGCCTCGACGCAATCAAGCCTGCATACGACGAAGCTCGAGCGTCAGGTAAAGCAATCGGTCTAGGCCTAGGTCTAAAGAACAGCGGTCTCGGAAATGGATTTAAGGAAATCACACGAGCAGTCGTTCACTTCAAGCATGATGGCCGGATAGAAGTTCGTCATGGCTGGACCGAAATGGGCCAAGGAATCAACACCGTTGCACAGCAGGTTGCCGTGGAAGAGCTTGGCGTAGACGGTTCACTCATCGATGTCATCGTTGACACAACGCGCGAGCTCGGACTTGGTCAAACGACAGGCTCACGCGGAACCCTCATGGGTGCAGGTGCAGTCAAAGCAGCTTGTGAAGCAGCACGCGCGGCCAATTGCGAAGTTGGTGTAGATCACTTTGGTGAATACCGAGTTGACTGGACAACCAAACTTGGTGAACCCGGTGTGGAGAACCCAATCATTCACTCCACATTTGGATACGCAGCTCAGATGGTTGTTATTAATCGCGAAACGGGAAAGATCGAACACGTTGTTGCAGCCCACGACGTCGGCCGTGCTGTAAACCCACAGCTGTGCGAAGGACAAATTGAGGGCTCTGTTCACATGGGCCTCGGATATGCACTAAGCGAAGACTTCCCTAGCGACCCAGAAACAGGTTTCCCACTAAACAAAACATTACGCAGCCTGGGAATCCTTCGAGCCAAGGACGTTCCGAAGATTTCAGTTCAGCTCGTTGAATCAGCTCAGCCAAATTCCCCATACGGCATCAAAGGCGTTGGAGAAATCGGATTGGTTCCAACCGCAGGTGCCGTTGCCGCAGCCTTGTACGACTTCGATGGTGTGTGGCGATCAAAGTTGCCAATGAAGCGCGACGATTCGAGCTCTGAGGATTAAGCATGACGAATACAACTCCAGGGATGGTCTGTGCTCATCACCATCTCTACAGTTCGCTTGCTCGCGGAATGCCAGCACCGCGTGGAGCCACCGATTCATTCATTTCCATCCTTGAAAACATTTGGTGGCAAATAGATGCGGCGCTTGATCTTGAAATGATCTATTGGTCTGCAGCACTTGGAGCCGCCGAAGCACTTGCAAGCGGAACAACATGCATCATCGATCACCATGAATCGCCAAACGCAATTGAAGGATCTCTCGCCACCATTTCCAAGGCATGTCGCGATGTTGGCGTACGCGTGAACACAAGTTACGGCGTTACCGATAGATGGGACAACGACGGCAAACTGCACTCGAGTGTCGATCAAACTGTGAAAATGACGTCTGCAGCGCGTCGCGGACTCGATGAGGGTTTTGCATTCATCAAAAGTGGTGGCCGAGGAATGATTGGCGTTCACGCAGCGTTTACCTGTGGAGACGAGACACTGAATGAAGCTGCATCCCTAGCTTCTTCACTAGGTGTAGGCGTGCACATTCATGTTGCGGAAGGTATTGACGACCTAGATGCTGGATCACGTCTTGAATCTTTAGCCCAGGACGACTGGCTACTCGTGCATGCGGTGCATTTAGATCGAGATCTCAAGGGTTCAATCGTTCATAACCCACGTTCGAATATGAATAATTCAGTCGGATACGCACAACCCACAAAGTGGACTAATCCCGTTCTCCTCGGTACAGATGGCATCGGTGCGAACATGATGGAGGAATCTCGCCTCGCCTATGTTCGCCTTCGCGAATACGACGTCACTCAGGATCCGACAATTGTTGACACGTGGTTAAACAACAATTACCAATTCTTCCCGGAGGCGAAGAACGACAAAGTGGTTTGGTCATACGACAGTATGGATAGTCCATGGCACACCGCCTTCACTACCGACATGCAGGTTCTCACTGTTGATGTTGACGATGAGCGCGTATATGAAGATGGAAAATTGACGCGAATGGATGTACAAGAAGTTCGATCAAAAGCTCGCGAACAAGCACACAGATTATTTGAAAGGTTGGAAGCATGAGCATTCCCGCAGCAGCAATCAATCCGCAGACCGGCAAGGCCCGTATGGCCATTTACCTACAAGACGCACACCCCATACGCGAAGGCATGGCCTTTGCGCAGTATGCAGAATCAAAAGAGTTCGAAGCCGTATGGCAAGCAGAGAGCAGATTGGTCCGCGAAGCAACGGTTCCGATGGCTGCTTTTGCTTCAGTTACCAACACCATCAAAGTTGGTTCCGGAGTTGTTGACTGTTGGAGCCGCAATCCGGCTCGACTAGCAGCCACGTTTTCCACACTTGATGACCTTGCACCCGGTCGCGTCATTTTGGGAATCGGTGCATGGTGGGACCCATTGGCTCAAAAAGTTGGCATCTCTCGTGCGAAACCACTTCGCGCAATGCGTGAAATCGTCACTGCAGTTCGTGCGCTTTTGCACAATGAGAATGTCACCTTTAATGGCGAGTTCGTGCACTTTGATGGAATTGAACTCGACTATGTGTATCAGGAGCGCCGTGCAAAGGATGTGCCTATTTACATTGGCGCAACAGGGATGCAAATGATGGAACTCACTGGTGAGATAGCCGACGGTGTGGTGCTGAATTACTTAGTCTCCCCCGATTACAACAAACAAGCCATGGAAGCTCTGCAAACGGGCGCGAACAAAGCGGGACGAAAGATCGAAGATATTGATCGTCCTCAACTTGTGGTGTGCAGCGTTCACGAAGATCGCCAGACCGCTTTAGACATGGCTCGTGAAATGGTTACTCAGTACCTTGGCCAGCAACCACACATCATGAAGGCATCAGGCGTTCCCCAATCGTTGCTCGACAAGGTGGGCGAAGTTCTCACGTGGCCAGCAACACACGAACAGGTGACTGCTGCTTCGAAGTTGGTTCCAGACGAGATCGTGCAGATGCTCACCGCTAGTGGAACTCCTGCCGAAGCCCGCGAACAGGTTCGCCACTACTTGAATAACGGAGCTACGTGCCCAATCTTGTACCCACTTGGCGATGTACATGCAATGATCGACGCTTTCGCAGATTGGGATGGCAACTAGATATGGCTGTTATCGTTGCCAAAGAATTGACAACGGCTCTTACTGCGTTGCGTGATCATAAAGATGCGCGACTCATTCAGGGCGGAACCGATCTCATGGTTGAGATCAACTTCAACCATGTGAAGCCGACCACCATGGTGAGTCTTCGCGACATTAAAGCGCTACGCACGATTCGTCTAGATACTCCTGGCATCATGACCATCGGTTCAGGTGTTCCCTATTCGGTTATTGAAGGCGAGCCAGTGCTCACTGCTATTCCTGCATTGGCACAGGCTGCACGCACAGTGGGTTCACCTCAGATTCGGGCGGCAGGTTCACTCGGCGGAAATCTCGGAACTTGCTCCCCGGCTGGCGACACCTTGCCAGTAATGTTCGCCCTTGATGCAATGATCCATCTGAACACGCTCGATTCAACTCGCGTCGTCTCAATTCATGACTTCATGACTGGAGTGAAACGCAGTGTGCGTCAGCATGACGAGATCATCACAGCAATTGATTTTCCAATCGTTCGTGGTTGGCAGGGTTACTCAAAAGTTGGTGTGCGCAATGCGATGGTCATTTCAGTTGCTTCAGCATGCTTAGTCGCAGACCATGAGAAGGCGAATGTGCGCATTGCGCTGGGTTCTGTTGGTCCTACCATCATCAGGTGCCGCGAGTCCGAAGCATGGCTTAAATCAACACAAGACCTCTCTGCTGGCCAGTCGATTTCACTCGATGTGGCTAATGAATTTGGACGACGTGCGGCAGCCGAATCATCACCAATTGACGATCATCGCAGCTCAGCAGAATACCGACGACATGCCATTTCGGTTCTCGCTTCACGCTTGTTAAGGAAGGCTTACCAATGAGTGCAAATGAGTTTTACCAACTCCGTGTGAATGGGAAAACGCATCAAGTACAGGACTCATGGGTTGGCGAAAGCCTGCTCTATGTGCTTCGTGAACGCCTCGGTCTCCCGGGTACCAAAGGTGCATGCGAACAAGGTGAATGCGGCAGCTGCACCGTGCTGATGGACGACGCCGCAGTCTGTGCGTGTTTAGTTATGGCCGCAACGGCTATCAACAGCGAAATCGTCACCGTGGAAGGGATAACAACTGATTCATCACTTACCGACGTACAGCAAAGTTTTGTTGATGAAGGTGCCGTTCAGTGTGGTTTCTGTACGCCAGGCCTGATTGTTGCAGTACATCATCTTCTGGAAAAGAACCCTCAGCCGTCTGAGTTTGAAGTGAAGGAAGCTATTTCCGGAAACATTTGTAGGTGCACGGGTTACGGTCGCGTTTTCGCCGCTGTGGAAGCGACCATTCGGTCGAGAAATACTGTGAAGTGAACATGGCATCATCGTCCACAGTCACCAAACCAAGAGACATTCTTGGAGCAAGCGCGCTTCGCCCAGATGGCGCTCACAAAGTTCAAGGTAGTTTCGAATTCACTTCGGACATGCACGCAGAAAACATGCTGTGGGGTGCAACACTGCGATCGCCGCACCCATATGCCCGAATAGTTTCCATTGATACTTCTGCTGCACTTGCTCTTTCGGGCGTGCAGTGCGTAATTACTGCACATGATGTTCCCGGCAAACCCACATACGGCCTCATCAGCAGCGACCAACCGGTCTTTGCACAGGATTTTGTTCGCTATATGGGTGAACCAGTTGCAGCCGTGGCTGCCGACCATCCCGAAACGTGCAGACGCGCACTTGCACTTATCAACGTGGTGTACGAGGTGCTGAAACCGTTAACCGACCCTGAAGTCGCTGTAGCTGGTACGCACGATCCAATTCACCCAGACGGCAATGTCATTCGACATCAACGAATCATTCGCGGAGACCAACAGGCAACCGGACCAATCGTTGTTGAGGGCCACTATGTGATCGGCATGCAAGACCAAGCATTCTTAGGACTTGAAGCTGCGCTGGCAATCCCCGACTCCGACGGGCTTGGTGTCCATCTACACGTGGCTACCCAATGGCTCCACGAGGACTTGTCGCAGATTTCAGCATGCCTCGACTTACCTGCGGAGAAGGTTCGACTCACACTTGGCGGAGTTGGTGGAGCATTCGGTGCTCGCGAAGACATCAGTTTGCAAGTTCATTGTTGTTTGCTTGCTCTCAAGGCTGGTCTCCCGATCAAGATGCAGTACAGCCGAGAGGAAAGCTTCTTCGGACATGTGCATCGCCACCCAGCAACCATCTTCATGCGACACCACGCAGATGCAAACGGCAAGATCGTCAAGATCGATGCTCGATTTGTATTCGATGGAGGCGCCTACACCAGTACGTCTCCTGCCGTACTTATCAACGGCATCACGCACACTCAAGGCCCATACAAGTGCGATAACGCAACAGTGGATGGGTTTGCAGTACGAACCAACAACCCACCTTGTGGTGCAATGCGAGGCTTTGGTGTTGTGCAGGCTTGTTTTGCGCACGAATCACAGATGGACAAGATCGCTGCTGCAGTTGGCAGATCTCCGGTAGAAATTCGGTTGATCAACGCAATGGTCACGGGAGATCCGCTTATCACTGGTCAAATCATGGAAAGCGTTGCCCCGGTCGCCCGCTGCATCTCCGAAACCGATGCAATTCCGCTGCCTCCACCTCTAGGCGCAGAGGTCAATGAACTTGCGCTCCCGGGAGGAAGCGGCCTCACGGCATCGCGCTCAAACATCATTCGTGGAATTGGATGGGGTGTATCGATGAAGAACCTCATGTATAGCGAAGGTTTCGACGATTATGCAACAGCACGTTGCACACTTGCTGATGGTGTCGCTTCACTCAAGTTTGCTACATCAGAAGTAGGTCAAGGGTTCGTGACCCTTGCACCACAGATCGCGCGCAGTGTTCTCGGTGTTGATGAAGTGATCATCGAACCGATTGATACCCAGATTGGTTCTGCTGGTTCGACTTCAGCATCGCGTCAAACATGGATGAGCGGTGGAGCCGTAGACGGAGCCTGCCGTCTGGTTCGTGAACGCCTGTTCCATCATGTAGGAAAAATGCACAACATTGACCCTCTGCGTCTTGTTATCGATGGCACAGACGTTATTGATCAAGTCGGAACGTTCCGCATCTCGGTTGCAGAAGCATCCGAAGGAATCGAAATCAGCGAAACATACGAACATCATCATCGCGCTACAGAGGAACTCGACGAAAATGGTCAGGGCAATTGCCATACCGCGTTCGCTTTTGTTGCCCACAGAGCTGTTGTCGATGTTGACCCAGAACTTGGCTTAGTCAAAGTGGTGCAAATTGCCACTGCTCAGGATGTTGGCAGAGTGCTTAACCCTCTTTCAGCAATCGGGCAATTAGAGGGTGGCATTGCACAGGGTCTTGGTCTTGCAGTGATGGAAGAAATTGTTATGAAAGACGGCAAAGTACGAAACCCGAGCTTCACCGATTACTTGCTGCCAACCGCGCTTGACGCGCCCGATGTCGTTGCCGTGATGATTGAGGAATACGAACCTCAGGCTCCCCTAGGAGCCAAAGGCATCGGTGAACCACCATGTATTTCGGTAACTCCCGCTATCGTCGCGGCCATCAGAAATGCAATCGGAAAAGATATCGAGCGCATTCCAGTGCGCCCACAAGACATCTGTCTTTAGTCTGATTCGACCTTCAACAACGTAGCAACCACAGCTCCAATCTCGCCTGGGCGTACTGGCTTTGCTGGTTCGCTCAAGTTGAAATTCGGCTCGTCGTAAATCACGTCAAACTTCATACCACGACACAACGAAGTTGTCGTGCGGCGCATCGATTTGTCGATCAGTGAGATGACAGTTCCCTTCATTCCCGCACGGCCTGTGCGACCTGAACGGTGAATGTAGTCCTTTGGATCTTCTGGCATATCAAAGTGAACAACGACAGGAACTGCGTCAATGTGAATGCCTCGTGCTGCAACGTCGGTGGCAACCATGACAGTTGCTTTTCCACGACGGAACTGCTCAAGCGCCTTTTCACGTTGTGCCTGGCTTCGGTTACCGTGAATGACGCACGTGTTGATGCCCATCGATTCAAGGTTTCCAGCCAGACGATCGGATCCGTGCTTGGTGCGACAAAACACAATTGCTCGTTCGTACTGAGTGGCAATTTCTGCTAGCACCTTCGTGCGATTATCGCGCGACACGTTCCAGAATAAGTGGTCAATTTCGCCCGCATTTTCTGCAGTAGCAACCGCATGGCGTTTTGGAGAATTTTGAAACTCGCGAATCAACATGTCTATGTCACCGTCGAGAGTTGCCGAGAACAACAGCGTTTGACGGTTAGTGGTAACTGCTCGCATGATGCGCTTTACCGCAGGCATGAATCCCATGTCGGCCATGCGGTCTGCTTCGTCGATAACTGCGACGGCGACTGCTCCTAAATCGAGATCACGACGCTTGATGAGGTCTTCTAAACGACCCGGTGTAGCCACCACGATGCTGGATGCGCGAGCAGCCTTTACCTGTGGTCCGTATCCGGCGCCACCATACACAGCTGATACTCGAATATCGCTTCCTCCGCACAACAGTGAGATTTCTTTTGCGACTTGGGCTGCAAGTTCTCGCGTAGGTACCAACACCAATCCTGTGGGGCGACCCGGTCGGCTCTTGGTTACCTTTACTGCAATTGCGATACCAAAGGCGAGAGTTTTCCCAGACCCAGTTGGTGCTTTTCCACAAATGTCATTGCCTGCAAGTGCATCTGGCAACGTAGCTTCCTGAACAGGAAATGGAGCTTCGATTCCACGTGCTACCAATCCTGAAATAATGTTCTTGGGCACGCCAAGCTCTAACCATGTTTTCGTCATGAAAATATCCTCGATCTGTATGTGTTGGGGGGTCCTCAGGTATGTTCCTGTGGTTGTGAAGGGCTAGCGACCCAACACACGACGCAAATAGTCGTTTGTGAACACACCCTCGGGATCGAGTTGGTTCCGAACTTCAATAAAACGCTGAAATTCAGGATACAGGCTAGAAATGTCACTCGCATCGAGATTGTGTATCTTTCCCCAGTGCGGCCTGCCTTCATACTTGCGCAGAATCGCTTCTACAGCTTCGAAATACTCGGCATACGCAGAGCCTTTAAACATATGTACTGCAACGTACGCACTGCGTCTTCCTGTTG
>JBIKHN010000152.1:0-3415 GCA_044362135.1 Ilumatobacteraceae bacterium
CGTCTGCTGGACGCTCAGGGTCTACATCAACCGTGAACATCACAAGTTTGCGCTTTGGTCCACCATTCTTCATTTCGGCTTCAACTGCAGCACGACCGATGAATTCGTGATCGAACTTCATCGCACGCTCCATGCCAGCTTCGAGTGGTGTGTAAATCGGGCGGTACTCACGGAACCACGTGCCGAAGTTCTTCTCGAGACGCATGGTGATGAGTGCACGGAATCCGAACAAACGCATGTCGTATTCCTTGCCTGCTTCCATGATGAGGTCGAACAGGTAGCGCTGGTATTCCGGCGCAATCCACATTTCGTATCCCAAGTCACCGGTGTAGGTCATGCGTGACAACCAAATTGGTGCCATGCCGATGTTCACCTTGCGGAATGCCATGAACGGGAAGTCCTTGGTTGCAAGTGAAGTGTCGGTGAGCTTCTGCAACAAGTCACGTGAACGTGGGCCTGCAACAGTGAGACCAACCATCGACAACGACAAGTTTTCGAAACGAATTGCGCTGTCCTTTGGCAGGTGAGCAATGAACCAACGTGGGTGATGCACTTCTGCGGCTTGTGAGCCGAACAAGAAGAACTCTTCCTCGCCAATTCGTGACACGGAGAACTCGCCAACGATCTTGCCTTCTGGGTTCAGCATCGCGGTAAGCACGGTGCGTCCAATCTTTGGCAATGCGTTGGTGAACAAGCTGGTGAGCCACGCTGCTGAGCCAGCGCCGCTTACTTTGTACTTCGCAAAGTTTGATGCTTCGGAGAAGCCAACGCGCTCGCGAACGGCCTTTGATTCTTCGGCAACGTTGTTAAACGCGTTCGAGCGGTAGAACGTGACGTCTTCCTTTGGCTCTTTGCCCTTGTCCTGGAACCACAGTGGGTGCTCAAGGCCAAAGCCTGCGCCCATCACTGCGTTGTGCTCGATCAAACGGTCATAGATAGGAGTGGTGAGCAACGGACGTGCTGCTGGTAGCTCTTCGTTCGGGAAGGTGATGCGGAAGCGACGCGAATAGTTTTCGCGCACCTTGCTATTGGTGTACGCAAGCGTTGCGAAATCGCCGTAACGAGCAACGTCCATACCCCAAATGTCTGCGCCCGGATCGCCGTGCACCATCCAGTTAGCAAGTGACAATCCAACGCCGCCGCCTTGTGACAAGCCGGCCATAACTGCACATGCCGACCACATTCCTGGCATGCCCTTGATTGGACCAACAAGTGGGTTGCCGTCTGGGCTGAAGGTGAATGGACCGTTGACGAACTTCTTGATTCCTGCGCGACCAACGGCAGGGAAGTGTGCGAATCCGCGTTCGAGTTCTGGAGCAATGCGCTCGAGGTCGTGTGGCAACAACTGGAACACGAAGTCCCAAGGAGTGTCTTTTGCAGCCCACGGACGGTTGTCCTGTTCGTAGGTTCCAAGCAAGATGCTTTGACCTTCTTGACGGGCATAAATTTCGCCTGCGAAGTCAATCATGTGTGGCAATTCTTTGCCAAACGTTTTGTTGTAATCGATGACTTCGTCCATTGGTTCAGTCATGAGGTAGTGGTGTTCCATTGCCAACACTGGCAATTCGAGTCCAACCATGCGACCAACTTCGCGTGCCCACAAACCACCGGCGTTCACCACGTGTTCCGTGTGGATCTCGCCCTTGTCGGTGTACACGGTCCAGGTGCCGTCTTGGCGTGGTTTGATGTCGTTCACCATGGTGTTGGTGTACACCTCTGCGCCGCGATTACGCGCACAAATTGCGTATGCGTGAGTAACGCCGTAAGGGTCAACTGAACCCTCGTCCTCGTCGTACAACGCACCAACGAAGTACTTCTCTTCAAGAAGTGGGTTGAGTTCTTTTGCTTCCTTCATGGACAGCATTTCCATCTTCATTCCCAAGTAGCGACCGCGCGCCATTGCCATCTTCAACCAGTCAAGGCGTTCTGGCGTGTCGGCAAGTTGCAAACCACCTGGCAAGTGAATGCCGCAGTTCTGACCAGACTCGGCTTCAATTTCCTTGTACAAGTTGACGGTGTATTGCTGAAGGCGAGCAACGTTTGGGTCGCCGTTCAGTGTGTGCATACCACCGGCGGCGTGCCAAGTGGAACCTGCAGTGAGTTCTTTGCGCTCTACGAGCACAACATCGGACCAACCTGCTTTGGTGAGGTGATAGAGCACAGATGCTCCAACAACTCCACCGCCTACAACTACTACGCGTGCTGATGATTTCATGTTTGATTTCCTTCCGTATTAAACGTAAATCTGTTAACTAAAAATCGGTTGCTACGCCGCCCTCGGCGACGCGACGTTGCTTGAACTCCAACAGTTCTTGCTGAATTGCGGAATCCAGTTCTGGGGCAACGAACTCTTCAACGTATGCCTGAGCGAGTTGCTTGGCCTTTTGGTCAGCTGTTGGCTTGCCAGCTTCTTCCCACGACTCGTAGTTGCGCCAGTCAGAAATCAATGGCTTGTAGAACGCATCGCGGAAGCGATCTTGAGTGTGTTGCGTGCCGAAGAAGTGTCCTGCAGGACCGACTTCTTGAATCGCTTCAAATGCCAGCGTGCTTTCGTCAACAACGATTGGCTCCAAGTAGTCGGCAACCATTGCGAGTAAGTCGGCATCGAGTACAAACTTCTCGAGCGAAGCGTGAAGTCCGCCTTCCATCCAGCCTGCGCCGTGCATCAAGAAGTTCACGCCACCTTGAATAGCGCCCCATAGTGAGAACACACTTTCGTATGCGGCTTGCGCGTCGAGCGCGTTTGCTGCGCACACGTTGCTGGAACGGAACGGAACCTTGTATCGACGTGCGAGTTGTCCGCCAGCCATTGCGGTACGCATGTATTCAGGAGTTCCAAATGCTGGAGCACCCGATTGCATGTCAACGTTTGATGTGAACCCGCCGTACATCACTGGCGAGCCAGGACGAACGAGCTGTGTGAACACCATTCCGGCTAACGCTTCAGCGTTTTGCAGCGACAAGGCACCAGCAAGTGTGATCGGAGCCATTGCACCAGCAAGTGTGAACGGTGTGATGACGATGATCTGGTTGCGTGCCGAGTACTCCATGATGCCTTGCAACATCGGAATGTCGAGGCGCAATGGCGACGACGAGTTGATGATGGTGAATACCGATGGCTCTTTGTCAAGTGTTGCATCGTCGATACCGCGCACTATGCGTGACATCTCCAACACGTCTTGGTTGCGCTGGCGACCGAGGCTGTAGCAGTGAATTGGCTTGTCGGTCATGGTCAGCATGTCGTAGGTGCATTCCAAGTGACGAATGGAGGAGTGCAAGTCGACTGGTTCAACCGGATAGCCGGCAGTGAAGTGAACGATGTTGAAACTTTGTGTCAGCTTCAGAAGATCTTGGAAGTTTTGACGGTTACCGGCGTGACGCGTTCCGTCGAGTTCCATGAAGTTTGGTGGGCTTG
>JBIKHN010000153.1:0-3382 GCA_044362135.1 Ilumatobacteraceae bacterium
TGCAGACTGACCCTTTTTGAACTCTTGCTGTGCTTGTCCAAGATTGCGAGCAATCTTTGGGAGGCGCGAGCCAAACAAGGCAACAGCGATAACGATGACGACGATACCTTCCCAACCGGAGAACATGCTTACAGGGTAGCACGGGGTGCTCTGAATGCGATAAGCAAGAAAGATGCTCGAATGCGTCATCAACATCAGCGAGGGCGGCAACCCCTCCCTGCTCCAGTCCTTGTCTACCGCTCTCGGATCCGACCTGCTCGATCTGCATAGCGATGCCGATCACAACCGCAGTGTGTTCACACTTGCTGGCACCGATGCTGCACGAGTGCTCGCTCGTGAAGCTCTCAAAATGTTCGACATTTCACAGCACAATGGCGTTCATCCGCGTGTTGGCATTGTCGATGTCGTTCCATTCGTTGCACTGGAGCCAAGCACGTTTGATGATGCAATTGCGGCGCGAAATGAATTCGCGAAATTCGCTTCGGAAGAACTTGGCGTGCCGTGCTTTTTGTACGGACCAGAGCGCACACTTCCCTACATTCGCAAGCACGCGTTCGTTGATTTGCTTCCTGATTACGGCCCTGCAAATCCGCACCCAACTGCCGGTGCAATGTGTGTTGGTGCACGACCAATTTTGGTGGCGTACAACATTTGGTTAAAAGACTCAACACTGGAAACAGCAAAAGATATTTGCAAACAACTACGTAGCGATTCGGTGCGCACACTTGGATTACAAGTTGGTCCAAGTGCACAGGTGAGTATGAACCTGATTGCCCCTGAAATCACTGGGCCAATGGCTGTTTATGACGCTGTTGCTGCACTTGCACCAATTGATCGCGCAGAACTTGTTGGTTTAGTTCCAGCACGAGTGCTTGCAGAAATTCCACGTGCTCGTTGGGCAGAGCTCGACTTATCGAATGAGAAAACGATTGAGTGGAAACTTGCGCAACGCAACAGAACGTTGCAGAGTTAAAAAGAACTAGCGCGAAAAATTACGCAGTTGCCGTGTTGCGCGTTGCTTGTGCGCGCTGGCGACGCAAACGACGACGTTCGCGCTCTGACAATCCGCCCCAGATACCAAACTTTTCGCCATTCGCTAATGCGTATTCGAGGCACTCGCCACGAACCACACAACCGCGGCACACTTCTTTTGCTTCACGAGTAGAAGCACCACGCTCTGGGAAGAAGAGGTCGGGATCTACACCGAGGCAGTTTGCTTGGTCTTGCCACGCACGGTCTGCGCTCAAAATGATGTGATCTTCTTCCACGAATTTTTCCTCCCTAGTTCCTCGAACAGTCGCGATGACGCGCCTACACCGAGGTAATTACAACGGTGTCATTGTGGCAAAGATATGGGGAAAATGCAAATACACACGGTTTCGCAAGGGTGGACTCCCTAGCGACGACCAGCCATGGTTCGTTTGTGATCCAAGAAATCAACAAGTACATAGTCACCCAAATTGTCTGGGGTAGTGAAAAAAGCCTTGCCTTTATTGATCTTTGTGAGCTGTTCAACGAACCTGCGAAGTCCATTATCTGCATCAAGCATGAAGGTATTGATGCGTATTTGTTCTTTCGTGCAGCGCATTACTTCACGCAGAGTTGCCTCCACTGTTTCGTGAACAGGAGGGTAATTAAAGAAGATTTCGCCGCTTGGCGTGATGTGAGCAGTTGGCTCCCCATCAGTAATCATGATGATTTGTTTGGTGCCGGTTTGCCTCGACAACATTTTTCGAGCGAGCGTGAATGCGTGATGCATATTGGTGCCATACGCAAAGTCCCAGGACACTTCGGGAATGCTCTCTGGTTTCAGTTCGCGAGCGATTTCACCGAACCCAACAACCCCCAAATAATCCCTTGGAAATTGGGACGAAATGAGGTGGTGCAGGGCCATTGCCACCTTCTTGGCGGGCAGGAAATTGTCGCGCATTGGCATGCTGAGCGACAGGTCTAACAACAACACCGTTGATGAACGAGTGGAATGTTCAGTGCGTTCAATTTCAAAATCTTCTGGTGATAAACCGATTGGAAGTCCGGATCCATTTCGTCGCAATGCGTTGCGCAGTGTTCCATGCAGGTCGAGTCGAAATGGATCTCCAAATTCGTACGGCTTCGTATCGTTGGCACGTTCATGGCCAATTCCCGTTGCATCAATTTTGTGTTGACCAACCATGTCTTTGCGCAACTTGCCAAACAGTTCACGCAGTGCGTTAGCACCAAGTTTGCGAATGGCCCGAGGGGTGAGTTGCATACGCCCCTCGCGCTGGTCGATGAGCCCGGCATCCTGCATCATCTTCGACAGTTTCGACAGTTGGTCAAGTGACTTGGCTGCATCGTCGCCCAGCAGGTCTCGAACCTTGTCCATATCGGCCTCGGCCAAAGAAGCCGGATTACTGGCGTTTTTCATGAGGTTTTCGAGTTGGTCTAAGTCGGACAAATCCTGCATGGACTGCATGGCCTGCTGGAAACCCATTGGCTCTTGTCCAGAAAAGTCGTACTGCTTGTTCCACCCGGCTTGCGGAAACATGCCCTGCAAGTTTTGCGACAACTGATCCATTTGCCAACGCAAGTCCATGTCTTCGAGCAACTGCTCGGAAAGCTGTTGCAGTTGTGCGCGTTGCTCTGGCGTCATGCTGTTCAACATGGCCTGTGCCATGGCCATGCGTTGCGCCATGTGTTCGAGCAGTTCGTCAAGTGTTTGCGGATTCTCTGGGAAAAAATCACCAAACTTTTCCATGAACTGTTCAAATTGCGGGTCTTCGCCGTTCTTCCGACGCTCCAACATTTCGTTTAATGCGGCCATCATGTCTTTGGTGCGCGCCATTTGTTCAGGCGACATGTTCTGGACTGCACTCGACATTTGGTCCAATTGTTGCTGCATTAATTGCTCTCGCAACTTGTCCATTAATGATTCAAAACGTTCTTTCGCAGAAGGGGATTCAAAGTCATAGTGCTGCAATTCGCGAATCTTGCCTGCCAAATCGTCGGGCAACATGTCGAGCGTGAAGTTATTTCCTGCAACTTGTCGCTCTTCATCAACAATGTCATTTAATTCGTTGGCGATTTCGGAATACACGCCACCCAAGTCGCCACGTTCTTGAATCTGTTCACGCTGTTCGCGCAAGCGCTTCATCAATTCGCGTAAACCTGGCATCTGGTTGCCATTGACATCGCGCATACCGTTTTGCATCATCTTGCGCATTGCCGTATTGATGTCCCCGTGATAGGTCAATTCATCGGCGAGTTCGTCCAGAAGCGAGTCTGCATCGATCTCAAACCCACGTTGAGTGCCGTCCCATCGCGAATAGGTAAACCGGGATGCCATATGCGAACCATACCTCTAGGCTGAGGTCAGATATGCGGTTCAGACGAACGTTCATCT
>JBIKHN010000048.1:0-9372 GCA_044362135.1 Ilumatobacteraceae bacterium
TGGTCGCGTCATGAAAATCAAACACAAGTAAAGGACCGACATGAACTTTGAACTCACCGACGAGCAGCAAGCAATTGTTGACACCACTCGCACCTTCACCGAAAAAGAACTCATCCCGCACGAAGATCTCGTAGAAAAACTTGGGAATGTGCCACCGGATTTGGTGAAGCAGATTAAGGACCGTTCAATCGCTGCCGGAATCTATGCATGCAACATGCCAGCCGAATACGGCGGTGGCGGACTTGACTCATTCGATTCGACTCTCGTAGACCGCGAATTTGGTGCCACGTCATATGCATTGCATTACATCGTTGCTCGCCCATCGAACATCTTGCGCGCGTGCAAAGACGAACAAATTCAGGAGTACCTCATTCCCACCATTACAGGCGAACGAGTTGACTGCCTTTCCATGAGCGAGCCAGATGCTGGTTCTGACGTTCGTGGCATGAAGTGCACCGCAGTAAAAGATGGCAAAGACTGGGTGATCAACGGAACGAAACACTTCATTTCGCACGCTGATCTTGCCGACTACACCATCTTGTTTGCAGCAACCGCAGAGGAACAGACTTCAAAGGGCCCAAAGAAAAAGATCACTGGTTTCTTGGTGGACTTCGACACCCCGGGTTGCGAAAAGGTTGCCGGTTACAACAGCGTTTCAAACTCTGGCTATCACAACTTGATTATCAACTTTGATAACTGCCGAGTTCCAGAAAGCAAGATTCTTGGCGAGCTGCACGGCGGCTTTGACGTTGCCAACGAATGGCTTGGCTCCACTCGCTTGCAGGTTGCTGCGGTATGCGTTGGTCGTGCTCGTCGTGCATTGCAGATGAGTATCGAATGGGCAGCCACTCGCGAGCAATTCGGTCAGCAGATTGGAAAATTCCAAGGCGTGTCGTTCAAATTGGCCGACATGCAAACGCAACTTGATGCCGCTGAGTTGCTGACATTGCGCGCTGCTTGGAATGACGCACACGGAAAGTTTGACGATGCAGAAATGGCTATGGCCAAGGTATTTGCTAGCGAAATGTGCCAGTTTGTTACCGACGAAGCCATTCAGATTTTTGGGGGCATGGGCTTGATGGACGAATTGCCGCTTGAGCGCATGTGGCGCGACACTCGCGTTGATCGCATTTGGGACGGCACAAGCGAAATTCAGCGTCACATTATTTCGCGTCAACTGCTGCGCAAGTACGGCGGCTGATCTCCATCATGCCCGATCTCTCACGCTTACTTAACCCACGCAGTATCGCCGTCATTGGTGGCTCCCCTGCAGCACGAGTGGTTGAGCAGTGTCAGAAGTTGGGCTACATAGGCAAGATTTGGCCAGTACACCCAACCAAGAAAGAGATGCACGGCGTTCCATGCTTTGCTTCACTTGCTGACTTACCTGGCGTTCCTGACGCTGCCTTTGTTGCGGTAAATCGACACCTCACTCTTGACGCCATTTCGCAACTGAGTGCAATGGGCGCCGGTGGTGCAGTGTGTTACGCCTCTGGTTTTGCAGAATCTGGTGATGTCGAGTTGCAAGCCGAACTTGTACACCGTGCGGGCGAGCTTCCTATTCTCGGGCCGAACTGCTACGGCTACATCAACGCATTAGATGGCATCGCACTGTGGCCAGATGAACACGGATGCCTGCCGGTACAGCACGGTGTCGGCATCATTTCGCAAAGTGGCAACGTAGGAATCAACCTCACCATGCAGCAACGCGGATTGAACATGGCCTACATGGTCACTGTGGGCAATCAGGCTGGTGGAGGTGTTGAGGATGCGCTGCAGTCGTTCATTGATGACGACCGCGTGACCGCAATTGGCATGTTCATCGAAGCCGTACGCGAACCCATTCGTTTCGCTCAGCTTGCGCAATTGGCATACGACAAAGGCAAGCGCATTGTTGCATTGCAAACCGGCAAATCTGAAGCAGGTGCACTCATTGCCGCTTCGCACACCGCTTCGCTTGCGGGTAATCGTCAGGCTTATGCGGCATTGTTCGAACGTTGCGCTGTTGCCACCGTAGAGACACCAACCGAGCTGATTGAAACGTTGAAAATGCTCGATAACGGTGGTGTGCTGAGCGGCTACCGACTTGCATCGCTGTCATGTTCTGGCGGCGAGGCATCGCTCATTGCCGACATGTCGGAATTTACGAACCTGAAGTTCGAACCATTTTCCACAGAACAGACTGCACGCATTGAAGCAACGCTTACCGAACTGGTGCATGTTGGCAACCCTTTTGACTACCACACGTTTATGTGGGGCGATAAACCAGCCATGACTGCAACGTTTAGCGAAACCATGCGCGGCGAACATGACACAACGTTGTTGCTTCTCGATGCTCCACCTCGCGACGATCAAGATGCCAGCAGCTGGCTTGTTGCTGCCGAAGCATTTGCTGCAGCGGCACAAGCAACTGGCCGGCGCGCCGTGTGCGTGGCAACCATGTCTGAGAATTTTTCAGAAAGCATGCGCAACTCCATCATGTCGCTTGGATTAAACGCAGCACAGGGACTACGCGAAACTCTGGTAGCGCTCGACCGCGCTGCATGGCTGGGCACTCATTCGCCAATGGCGCTTCCTGCCCCCGTTACTGCACCTGGCGAAACGGCCCTTGTTGATGAAGCAAACAGCAAGACCATGCTTGCTTCATGGGGTGTGCCCGTGCCGCAAGGTGCTCGATGCACCCGCAATTCCGTGCTTGCAGAGGCTCAGCACATTGGCTTCCCTATCACGTTGAAAGGTCTTGGGCTAGCCCACAAGAGCGAAGCAGGCGCTGTTGCCGTTGGCCTGCGCGACGCCGATCAACTCACTGCAGCGCTGAACGCCATGCCGTCTGAAATCGCCGAGTTTTTGGTTGAACAGACAGTCACCGGCATCGTTGCCGAAGTACTGGTGAGCATTCGTAGGTCTGCCCCTCTTGGCTGGCTCATCACTGTTGGCGCGGGCGGTGTGCTCACCGAACTCTGGAAAGACACACAGTGCATGCTTGCTCCTGCAACAGCCGACGACCTTCGCAGCGCGCTACAGCGTTTGCGCATTGCTCCAATTCTGAATGGCTACCGCGGCAAAACTGCGGCCAATATTGATTCACTCGTCAGTGCAATACTGACGCTGCAACAGCATGTCGTTGGCTCCAATCTTGCAGAGGTTGAACTGAACCCCGTGCTTGTTACCACCACGTCATCTGTTGCGGTAGATGCGTTAATTATCGAGGAGAAATAGCCATGGCCGTGCACACCACCACTTCGCTTGATGGCAAGGTGCTCGAGATCACACTTGACCGACCAAAGGCGAACGCAATTGATGCAGCCACCAGTCGCGAGCTGAGCAACGCATTCGTTGCATTCATGGCAGACCCGGTTCAACGTGTTGCGATTCTGACTGGCGGCGGAGAGAAATTTTTTTCAGCCGGATGGGACTTGGGCAGTGCCGCGGACGGCGAGTCATTTGAATCGGATTACGGTGCGGGTGGTTTCGGTGGATTTCCCGAGCTGAAGCATCGTCCAAAGCCGATCATCGTTGCCGTGAACGGCATGGCAGTTGGTGGCGGTTTTGAAATTGCTATGTCAGCCGACTTCATCGTTGCTGCAGAACACGCTCGATTCTTTCTTCCGGAAACACGCGTTGGTGTGCTTCCCGATGCAGGTTCAATTCGTTTACCACGACTGTTACCCCGTCAATTGGCAAACGAAATCATCTTCGGCGGTCGTCGTTTAACCGCCGAAGAAGCAATGACGTGGGGAATCGTGAACAAGGTTGCACCGAGTGCTGAACTGATGGACACAGCTCGAGCGTTGGCAGCCGAGATCTGCTTGTCTGCCCCACTCAGCGTTGCTGCTGTGCTCGACATTATTCGGGCTACAGAAGACTTGAATATTGCAGACAGCTATGCAGCCATGCGCAAAAACGAGGCATACATGAAAGCAATCAATTCGGAAGATGCGATGGAAGGCCCAAATGCCTTTGCCGAAAAACGTGACCCCGTGTGGAAAGGTAAGTAACCCTTACTTCGCCGTCTATTGCGCCTTCGACATGCACTCATCGAGCACGTCAAGTAATTCAATTCCACGACTGTCAGCATTTTCCGACTGAAACTCGCGCATCGCGTACGAAAAACTGCCGTGCAAACTTGGCCAAGCGCCGTGGGTAGAACCACCAGCACCTGTGTGCCCAAATGCGAGTTGGTCCATTCCCAGCCGCGATGGGTTCGGGTTTAACTCGAAACCCACACCGAATCGTAGAAGCCGTCCAGACAGCGGGTCGTTACCTACTGAGCGCTGCTTGCGAGCAAGTTCAATTGCTTCTGGCTTCATCAAGCGAACACCATCAAGTTCGCCGCCATTGGCCAATACACCATACATCCGTGACATTGAGTAGGCATTAGCAATACCTCCAAAACCGGGATACTCCGAAAGAGCATCCATCACTGTCGGGACCGTCCCGTATACGTAATCCAGGCGCGGGTCAATGTCATCACTCAACATTGCTGAAAGTTTGTAGTTGTCCGTTCGCGTGATCTCAGCAATTCGCTGCACTTCTAATTCGGGCACCCCGATATGGATATCTAAGTGAAGTGGTTTTGCAATCTCGTCACGAACAAACTCGCCCATGCTTCGTCCGTCTACACGACGCAACAGCTCACTCGCAATCCATCCATACGTCGTTGCGTGATACGAAGGAACGCCAATTGGTGTCATTGGGTGCTGTGCCGCGACATATTGAGCCATCAGGATTGGATCCCCAATCTCTTCAGCACTGCACTTACGCTCAAGACCGGGAACTCCAGCAATGTGGGCCAAGGCATCTCCAACGGATACGAAGCCCTTACCCCCTTCAGCAAACTCTGGCCAAACGGTTTCAATCGGTGTTTCCAAGTCAAGCAGTCCTCGGTCGACCAACATCATGATTGCAACGGCACACACACCTTTGGTCCCCGAAGCAATCCGACAGATAGTTTCATCGGTCCACGGTTCCCCATCAGCCCGCACTCCTCCCCACAGATCGACAACATGTTTGCCTTTTTGAGTTGCAGCAAATGAAGCACCTGGCATACCTTCACCGTGATACTTGTTGAACACCTTTTCAACTGCTTCATATCCTGGTGCCACATATCGAACGCGTGTCATCGTTACTCCTGAGTTTTTGTACGACGACGTCGGGCGTCGCGAGTGCTGGTATCCGACTCAGTAGGCACCGTATTCGTCAGCGGACCAAGTTGATTCACAATCTGTTCAACACTCGGCGCGCTGACGCGTGTGTGGCCGTCGATCGCCTTGCGCATGGACGCAACATGTTCCGGCGAGTTGCCACAACATCCGCCAACAATGCGCACACCTGCATCAATTGCCAACTCGGCATACGTGGCCATCAGTTCTGGAGTTCCCGAATAGACAATGGTGGTGCCAACGAACTTCGGAACTCCGCAATTACCCTTTGACACCACTGGCGTGGAAAACGTAGCCATCTCCGAAACCGAGACCACAATGTCGGATGCACCGACTCCGCAGTTTGCGCCAATGGCAAGCGGCTGCGGATCGATTCCAGCAAACACATCTTCCAGCGCGTTTGGCATGATGCCCATCATGGTTCTGCCCGCTGTATCAAATGACATGGTGCACACATACGGCATGCCCACGCGAATGGCAGCAAGCGCTGCGGCCCTTGCCTCTTCCGGCGCCGACATGGTCTCGATCCACGCAACATCGGCACCGCCAGCCTTCAAGCCTTCAATCTGTTCTGCGAATGCATCTATTGCATCGGCTTCGGTAAGCGCTCCAAGAGGTTCAAACAGTTCTCCTGTTGGACCAACCGAACCCGCAACCACCACCGGCCTTGGTGATGCATCGGCAACTTTGCGCGCAATCTGTGCAGCAGCTTTTGCCAACTCAAACGTACGATCTTGCGCGTTATGCAGTTTCAATCGATGGCGGTTGCAACCAAACGTGTTGGTAAGAATGATGTCAGAGCCCGCATCGACGAACTGTTGATGCAACGATTCAACACGATCTGGGTGGTCAGTGATCCAAAACTCTGGTGGCTCGCCCGAGGTAAGCCCCATAGTGAAATAGTTCGTTCCAGTCGCGCCGTCTGCCAATAACACTTTTCCTGTGAGCAGCAACTGCTCCAGTGATGATTGCATTGAACGAGACTAACCCATCACGTTTCCGGCGGTGTCCGCCTGTGTGCGAAGACGCGAGAACGCTGAGAGGTTGATCGGCATACCAGTGAATTCACCCATGACTTCTACCGGAGTCACGTCGTGGTCAATTCCCTGCTCCTGTGCCTCAATCAGCGTGCGCATAAACTTGCCAACGAGTGGCGCGTTCTTGAACTGGTTGCCACTCGTACCACATGCCATGAAGAAGCCAGGCAGGCTGGACTTGTCGTACAACGGAATCCAGTCGTCAGTCACGTCGTACAACGCACCGATACCAAGCAACTTGTGTGGAATGCCAAAGTCTGGCAAACGACGGGCCAAACGCAACATCACGCGCTCAAAGAACTCCACCGACACCGAATCATTCCAGTTGTCTGCGTCATCCAAGAAGTGCAGCGGATCACATGCAGGTTCAGTGGTTCCCACGTTGAGCAAGTCGCCCATGTGCGGACGGAAATACTGACCAAGGTCGAGGTCTGCAACAACCGGAGCATTGTCTTCCAAACGGAATCCCTTCGGCGCTGGTGGTGAGAAGACTTCTTGGCGCAACGGACGGTGGTGCACCTTCATCTCGTCGTACACACCAGCCATGCGGTTAATTGCTGCAGCATGCGGACCAGCAGCGTTAATAACGATTGGCGCTTCAAAACGCTCGCCAGTCTTCAGAACAACTCCGCTGACAACATCGCCATCACGAGTGATTTCACTTGCTTCTTTATGGAACAAGAACTCAGCACCGTGTTGTTTTGCAGCGTGGGCCAAGTTGTGTGCAGCCAACATTGGGTCGTCCATGAATCCACTCAGTGGGTCAAACAATGCCGACAACTGGTCGTACGGATCGTCGGCGAATGCTGGGTCTTCAATGGCCTTTGGTGGGTAAAACTTGCCAGTTTCAAACGCTGGCCAACGCTTCTTCACTTCTTCTGGCGACAACACTTCGTACGGAATGCCGAACTCGTCCCACAGTTCGCGCTGACGAAGACCGTCATAACCCTCGGTGAGGAATACCAAGTAACCCGTTTGGACGTACTTTGCCATGCCATCCGGATCTTCAGTTCCAACGAACTGGCTCCAGTTAAACCAGTGCTGCGCGTTTTCCCATGCCATCAAAATGGTGTTGAAGTTGGAATACGTAAAGCGAATGATTGCCGACGATGCACTTGTAGACCCTGCGCCTGCAGCACCACCCTTGTCAATAACAACAACTTTGCGGCCATGTCGCGAGAGTTCGAGTGCTATAGATGCACCCATAACACCGCCACCAATAATGACTACATCAGTTTTGGTTGTACTCATACTTGCTGCTCCAAAATTGCGTTTGCCCACTGCGCTGTATCGGCAGTGCTATTGAACGTGAATGAGTGAATTCCCGAAACGTTGAGTTCGTCTGCTTTCACCGCAATGTCATTCAGCAACTTGGTTGGGTCGTACCCACCTGGTGCGAACATAAGCGTGAGTGAAGCCTTGTTCTTCTTGAGGTAACGCAACGACTGGCCAACACCAGTGCGTACTCCAACCGACATCAAACGCGTCCGGTCAACGACACCAGGAAGTCCAAGATTGATTGGAGTGGAGAAACCTGCTGCACGCAAGTCTTTCAACCAACTCAAGATGAGAGGGGCATCGAAGCACATCTGCGTTGAAGCAAGACCCTTCACGCCATGGCTCTTGAGCAACGCTTCCTTTTCAATTACCGAATTGTGCAAGTCGCCCTTACTGATGGTTGCGTGTCCATCTGGGTATGCACCAAAACCAATGGTGTCTACTCCAGGCTTTGCTTCAAGGAAGTCCTTCATGAAGGGAAGCGCATATTGGTAATGAGGTGGGACTTCAGCGTCGCCGCCGATGATGAACACTTCCTTGATTCCCTTTTCGCGCACCCATGCCGCCAACTTGGCTGCGTGCTCTGGGCCTTCAACCAAACGTGCGGCAAAGTGTGGAACCACGTCGTGGCCTTTTTCGAGCAGTTGCTCACACAATTGCTGAGTCGTGGCGATGCCTTTTGCTGGCGAGCATGTCACCGAAACGGAAGCACCTTTTGGAAGGTCTGCGATTGCCTGGTCAAGCGACTTCAACGGCACAAGTTCGTAACGCATGTTGCGTACGAGTCGTTGCGCTGCTGGAGAGGTTTTTCCTCCGCGCTTGCTTTTGCCGAGAAGTGTCGAAATCATGCTCATTGTTGCTCCGTACTGTGATTTTTGTTATGGGGGTTGAAACTCAGCCGAACGTATCGGGCAGAACAGCCTTGCGCTTAGCGATGTATTCCTGCAACTCGGCGTCGATGGCGTCGTCTAATGCAGGCGCTTGATACGAGGCAAGTCGCTCTTTCCACAGTCTGTTCGCTCGCTGTGAAGCGTCCAGGCTGCCGTCGTCTACCCACTGCTCGTAACTGTTGTTGTCTGCAGTGTCTGAACGATAAAACGCCGTTTCGAAGTTGGCCAACGTATGTGCTGTACCCAAGAAGTGATTGCCTGGCTCGTTCTCGCGCATTGCGCTCATGGCCTGACCGTTCTCGGTGATGTCGAGACCTTTACCAAATGTCATCATCATGCCTAGTTGATCGCAGTCGAGAACAAACTTCTCGTACCCAATTGCAAGACCGCCTTCCAACCAGCCAGCGGAGTGCAACACGAAGTTGGTTCCCGCCATGATCGTTGGAATGAGTGTTGACGCACTTTCATACGCCGCCTGAGCGTCGGGAAGCTTCGATGCGCACAACGAACCACCAGAGCGGAATGGAACACCAAGGCGACGCGCAAGTGCAGCAACCGTGTACAACACCATGGCTGGTTCTGGAGTTCCAAAAGTTGGGGCACCCGTGAGCATGGACATGGAACTAGCAAATGAACCGAAAATTACTGGCGCACCTGGGCGCACAAGCTGACAGAAGGCCATACCAACGAGTGACTCTGCAAGCGTTTGCGAAATAACACCCGCAGAGGTTGATGGCGCCATTGCCCCAGCCAAAATAAATGGCGTAATGATGCACGCCTGATTGTTCAGCGCATACACCTCTGCCGATTCCAACATGGTTGCATCCCATACCAGTGGCGACGATGCATTGATCAAGCTGGTCATAACGGTGCGATCTTGCAAGTCACCACCGAATGCGATGCGCGCCATGTTCACACTGTCTTGTGCACGTTCGCCTGCAGTAACCGAACCCATGAAACCTTTATCGCTGTACTTGATGTGTGCATACACCATGTCGAGATGTC
>JBIKHN010000006.1:0-28677 GCA_044362135.1 Ilumatobacteraceae bacterium
AACGGACGCTCGAGAATCAGGTCAGGGTCGGAAGACAGCAGCCTTCATCGGAAACGTCTGAGTGCCGCAGACCACCTGGCCGTCACTTCAGTCGGCGGAGGCGTTCGAGTAATTGTGGGGCGCCAAGTTCTTCTGCCACAGATGCAAAACGGTCTGTTGGACCATTCCATTTCCAATCAGAAATTTCACCAACCTCAACGTCTTGCATCAAGGTGGCAAGGGTTTTAAACAGTTGTGCATCTGCTCTATTTTGACGCAACGTGGTTGCAAGTTTTTCTGCGCCGCGCACGGTTACACCGTCGCTTACCCATTGTTCGTGATTGTCGGGAATATTGTCGATAGTCCCATATTTGGCAAGCACTGTTGATGCACTTTTCGCACCCCAACCTTGCAGACCTGGGAAACCATCAGCGGAGTCGCCAACTAGACCCAAGTAATCGGCGATTGAACTAGGGCCGATGCCAAACTTTTCTTTCACTGCGTCTTCATCAATGATCACGTTGTTGCGGCGGTCCATTTGCACTACGCGCTTACCTTGCACTACCTGGCCTAAGTCTTTATCAGGCGTCAGCACAAATACTTTGTGCACCGTGTGGTCTTCGCATGCCACGCGTACTGCCGATGCCAATGCATCGTCGGCTTCGTACTTTTCCATTGCCCACACGGTTACACCAAGTGCACGAAGGGCGTCTTCCAAAATAGGAATCTGTTCCAATAACGCGGGTTCCATGCCTTCGCTGGTTTTGTAGCCGCTGTATAAATCGTTGCGGAAACTTTCAATAACGTGGTCGGTGGCAACTCCGATGTGGGTTGCACCGTCTTGTAGCAACTGAATGGTGGAGGTGAGTACGCCAATAGTGCCCGCAAATGGTGGTGGTTGCGAATGCTTCGAAGCTTGGCCGTAGTGCTGGCGATATAACTCATATGTTCCGTCAACTAAATGCACATGCATGGTGCGAACCTACACGCCGAACAACACCACAGCCATGGCGCCGATACATATATATGGTCCGAATGCAATGCGAGTGTTGCGGGTGGCTTTGCGGGTAAGGAGAAGGAGTAACGCAACTATGCCGCCGGTGATGAACCCCAGTGCTAGACCTTGCAATACATAAGTTGCACCGAGGTAGCCGAGAAACATCGCAACTACTGCAGCAAGGCGAACGTCACCAGCGCCAATGCCCCGACGTGATGCGAGTGACAATGTCATGAACGTGACCAGTGTTGCCGTAAAAGACAGAGCCATGACTCCAATTTTTCCGGGTTGATTGTTGGCAATTGCGGCAATGGACAGCAGTGGGCCGCCGACGAATGCTGCGCGCATGGTGACACTGCGGGTGAGGCGATGAGTGGTGGCATCGATGAGTGATTGTTCAATACACATGGCGAACATGAGGCCATAAGCAAACAGTTCCAACGAAAATTCAAATTGGTTTATCAATTGAATTGCGATTGCTGCTGCAAGTATTCCGATAGCGGATATGGGAATCTTGTTCAGTGAGCCCAGTTCGTTAATGGTGCGTTGTGCGCGTCGTGCTCGGCGTGTGCCGATAAGAAAACCCGTGATTGCGGCAATTGCAAGCGCAAAAGAATTGATGGATTACTCCTGCACCAATTCGATCAGTGTGCCGAAGCTGCCCTTTGGGTGCATGAATGCAACAGTGGTTCCACGGCTACCCGGGCGCGGTGCTTTGTCAATTGCTGTTGCGCCGGCGGCAATCATTGCTGCAAGTGCTTCGGCGCAGTTGTTTACGCGATACCCAATGTGGTGCAAACCCTCGCCGCGCTTTTCAATTGCTTTTGCAACTGGCGAGTCTGGCCTAGTTGGCGTCAGCAACTGAATATAACTTTCTGCCACTTTCAACAATGCTTCTTCAACCCCATCCGACTCCACTACTTCGCGGTGGTCAACGGTTGCACCAAACGCATTTTGGTAATAGGTGATTGCTGCTTCAAGGTCTTTTACTGCAATGGCAATGTGATCAATTTCGGTGAGCAACATGATTGGTCCTTAGCTTCTACGGAAATGACGAAGGTTCTTTTCGCCAACCTTTTCACGGAACTCTGGATTATTAATGCCCATGCCTTCGCGTGGGGCCATGCACAGCACGCCAATTTTTCCTTCGTGCATGTTTTTGTGTACTTGGTATGCGGCATCACCTGTTTGATTCAGGTCGAACACCTGCGACAACACAGGGTGAATCATGCCCTTTTGAATAAGTCGGTTGGCTTCCCATGCTTCGCGATAGTTGGCAAAGTGTGAGCCAACCAGTTTCTTGAGTCGCATCCAGAAGTAACGGTTGTCAAATTCCATCATGTAGCCACTTGTTGCAGCACACGTTGCAACGGTGCCACCCTTCTTAGCCACATACATTGATGCGGCAAAGGTTGAACGACCCGGGTGTTCGAACACGATGTCCGGATCTTCGCCAACGAGTGCGCGAATGTCGCCACCGAAACGCTTCCACTCTTTTTCATCGTGCGTGGTTTCGTCTTTCCAGAACTGATAGTTGCCTGCACGACGATCGATGATTGCTTCAACACCCATGCCGCGAAGAATTTCTGCTTTGTCGGCTGAGCTGACCACTCCAATAGGAATGCCGCCACCATTAAGAACGTATTGCGTTGCATATGCACCAATACCGCCAGTTGCACCCCAAATCAACACCACATCACCTTGTTTCATGTGTGCTCCGTTTGGTGAAACGAGCATGCGATAGCTGGTGCTGTTGCACAATGCATTCACTGCTGCTTCTTCCCACGACAAATGCTCAGGCTTTGGCATCAGTTGGTTTGCCTTTACCACGCTGAGGTCGGCGAGGCCACCGAAGTTTGTTTCGTAACCCCAAATGCGTTGGTTGCTGCCAAGCATGGAATCGTTGTGTGACGATGGGTCTTGATCGTCTACGTGATTGCAATGCACCGTAATTCGGTCGCCTGGCTTCCAGTTGCGAACTGCTGAACCAACACGCAACACCACACCCGAGGCGTCGCTACCCATGACGTGATACGGAAGGTCGTGACGCTTTGCCCATTCGCTCTCGCGAGCAAGGCGAGTAAGCGCGCTGAATGTAGAAATTGGTTCAAATATGCTGCTCCACACCGTGTTGAAGTTGATGCTGCTGGCCATGACGGCAATGAGTGCTTCGTCTGGCGCAATTTCTGGTGTTGCTACTTCTTGAATGTGTGTGCTCTTACGCGGGTCTTTGTCGGCTGAAGCCACGCCAGCAAACATCTCTTGCTCGTCCTTGCGCACCACAGCGGCGCGGTATGAATCGGGAATTTGCAGGGCGGCAAATGCCTTGGTGTCGGCATTGTTTTCGATGGCTTCGAGGATGCTTTTCATGGGTTAGAGGGTAATGAGTAAATACGCCTACGCTCTAGTCATGCCAGGTTCATACATCATCGCCGGAGCCCGTACCCCAATTGGAAAAATGAGTGGAGCACTTGCCTCATTTTCTGCTGCAGACCTTGGCGGTTTCGCCATTGCCGCAGCATTGCAACGCGCCGGCGTTGCTCCACACGAAGTGGAACACGTAATTATGGGCCAAGTGCTCATGGCGGGTCAGGGCCAAGTGCCTTCGCGCCAAGCTGCATCGAAAGCCGGCATTCCCATGAGTGTGCCAAGCATCAGCATTAACAAAGTGTGCTTGTCGGGACTGAACTCCATTTACTTGGCAGACCAAATGATTTCTAATGGCGAAGCCGACATTGTGATTGCGGGCGGTATGGAAAGCATGACGAATGCCCCGTACCTTGCAATGGGCGCTCGCAGCGGATTCCGTTTTGGCGACGTGCAATTGCTTGATGCAATTCAACGCGACGGTTTGTGGTGCGCATTCGATGCCTGCCTCATGGGCCTTGGCACCGAGCGTTACGCAGCAGGCGACATCAGCCGGGATGTACAAGATGACTTGGCAATGAAGAGCAACCAGCGTGCTGCTGCTGCAATTGCAGCAGGACGACTTGCAGACGAGATTGTTCCAATTTCCATTCCACAACGCAAGGGCGACGCGCTTGTGATTGATAGTGACGAAGGTGTGCGCGCAAGCACCACAATGGAATCACTTGGGTCGTTGAAGCCAGCGTTTGACAAAGACGGAACGGTTACTGCAGGCAACGCAAGCCAAATTAGCGACGCAGGTTCGGCCATTGTGATGATGTCGAAGCGTGAAGCCGAACGTCGCGGCGTGAAGCCGCTTGGCGAATTTGTTTCGTACGGAATGGTTGCTGGCCCAGACAACGCATCGTTGTTGCACCAACCAAGCCGCAGCATTATGAAGGCACTTGATCGCGCTGGAAAAAAGGTGAGCGACGTTGATTTGTTTGAAATTAACGAAGCGTTCGCTGCCGTAGGAATTGCATCAATGCGCGAACTGGGAATTTCCGATGACATTGTGAACGTGAACGGTGGAGCAATTGCTCTTGGTCACCCAATTGGCATGAGCGGCAACCGACTTGCACTCACCTTGTTGCATGAACTGCAGCGTCGTGGTGGTGGCATGGGTGCAGCAGCGTTGTGCGGCGGTGGCGGACAAGGTGATGCCCTCGTTGTTCGCACTGTGTAATGAAACCGTGTAATGAAGCTGTTTCCTTCACCAAAAGCAAATAACACAGACGCACTCATTGGCGCAGTAGGCGCAGCACTTGCAATGGCCATTACATGGCTGGTGAGTGATGCACTGCTCGACAGTGTTTCGCCAATACTCGCCCTGTCGATGGGTGCTTCGGCCGTCATCTTGTTTACGATGCCAACTGCACCAGCGGCGCAACCCGTTCCACTGATTCTTGCCCACTGTGTTGCAGCGTTTCTTGGTGTGTTGTCAGCGCAAATCTTTAACAACACAGCACTTGCAGTTGGTGTTGCAGTTGGCGTCCACGCCGGACTGATGGTTCGATTTGGTTACATGCACCCACCAAGTGGTGGAACTGCATTAACCGCAGTCATTGGTGGTAGCGCGGTTACCGACCTTGGATACTCATTTATTTGGAGGCCAGTGTTGTTGAATGCCGCGCTGCTTGTGTTGCTTGCATTCGTGATTAATGCACCATTTGCATCGCGTCGCTACCCAGCAAAGTCGTAAGCAAACTTTCGCAACTAGCCCTCTATTTCGCGACGGCCCTCAAGTGCTCGGCCGAGCGTCAGTTCGTCGGCGTACTCCAAGTCGCCACCCACTGGTAAGCCACTGGCAATACGTGTAACACGTAAACCGAGTGGCTTTAGCAAACGAGCTAAATACATGGCTGTTACGTCGCCTTCGGTATTCGGGTTGGTGCACAAAATGATTTCTGTGATGCCTTCGTCATCAAGCCGTGCAAGAAGTTCACGAATTTTCAGTTGATCGGGGCCAACGCCTTCAAGTGGATTCATTGCTCCGAGCAACACGTGATACCGACCGCGGAACTCGCCTGTTTTTTCAATTGCCACAATGTCGCGCGATTCTTCAACAACACACAACACGGTTTGATCACGGCGCGAGTCGTCGCAAATGTGACACACCGAACCTTCGGAAAAGTTAAAGCACTTCTGACAAAACTGCACGAGTGCCTTTGCTTCGGTAATTGCACTGGCCAGTTTCTCTACATCGTGCGCGTCGGTCTTCAGCAAGTGAAAGGCAATACGTTGTGCCGACTTTGGACCAATACCTGGCAGGCGACCAAGCGCATCAATGAGTGTTTGCATTGCAGTGGTGTATGCAGATGCCATTGCAGAGAAGTCCTATTAACTATTTCTTTTTTGCTTGATCGACAACTTGTGAACCGGGAAAGGCCTTGGTCAGCTGATCCATTGCCGAAGGCATGGCCTTATTTGGTGCATCCACAATTTCACTGCGATCTACTTCGTCTGAAATTTCGGTTTCTTGTACCTTTGGCCGAGCGTTACGACCAGTTGGTGAGGTGGCGTCTTTGTCGACAGTGAATTCAATAGCAAGCGTGCGGCCAGTAACGATTTCAAGTTGAGCCACAACTACTGGAATGTGTTCTTGCGCCTTCTTCATGTGCATGTCATTTGGAGCAGCAAACGTAAGTGTGGTGTCGTTACACGATTGCGGTGTAACTGCTGAATACAGCGCGCGAACAAATGGCTTGAGACCAGTAAGAACTTCAGCCCACTTAGCAACCACTTGCGAATCGGATGCGGGTTCGGATGGTTTTGAAACCGGTGCTGGCGCGGGAGTTGACGCAACGGGCGTTGGTTGAGGTGTGGGCGCTGGTGCAGGTGTGCTGGTCTGAGGCATGCGCGCTTTGCCGCCAACTTGTACCTTCCCAGTTGCAGGGTTAACGGGAACCGGTTTTGCAACCGGGCCTGTTGCGTCAGGTGTGCGAACTACACCTGCTTCTAAACGCTCAAGGCGACCAATGATTGCCGCAATATCGCCACCCAATGTTTGGTTGGTGAGTTTCACCAATGACACCTCAAGTAATAAACGTGCATCGGGTGCATGGCGCATTTCAATCAGTGACTCACCCAACACTTCAATGCTGCGCACCAATGTGCTTGGGCCAAGTTTTCGTGCTTGGTCGGAAACAACGGTTGCGCGCTGCTCGGGCAACTGCACCAATTCTGGTGCCATAAGCGACAAGAAGCATTCGCGCAGGTGACGAACGATTTCTTCGGTGAGTGAGCGCGGGTCGTTGCCTTGCTGAATGGAAAATGCAGTTGCGGCAAGTGCACGCGCTGGGTCTTGTTCGCTGATGGCTTCAATGAATTCATCAGACGACATTTGCTCGCCAACTTCGCCACCACCAGCAGCAATCAGTTCAAGTGCCGACAACGTGTCGCGCGCAGAACCTCCGCCTTGCACAAGCACGTGTGCAATTGCATCTTCGCTTACTTTTAGGTTCGCGTCTTTAATTACCCAGCGAACATGTTCTTCAAGGTCGTGTAATGGAAGAAGGTGAAACTGCAAGTGCTGCGTGCGCGAGCGAATGGTTTCGCTCACCTTCTGCGGGTCGGTAGTAGCGAGCACAAACACCACATGCGGTGGTGGTTCTTCAAGGGTTTTCAATAGCGCCGCTTCTGCTGCCTTCGACAACATGTGTACTTCGTCCAAGATAAATACGCGGTGGCGACCAGGGTTGCCAAGTGATGAGCGTTCAATCAGGTCGCGCATGTTTTCAACACCGTTGTTGCTGGCAGCATCTAGTTCTAAAACGTCGTATGAGTTACCGCTATCGATCGAACCGCACGAATTGCAAATGCCGCATGGCTCGCCTTCTTCTGGCGACTCGCAGTTCAGCACTTTGGCCAGAATGCGGGCCGTTGAGGTTTTACCCGTGCCTCGCGGACCCGAGAACAAATAGGCCTGGCCTTCGCGATGATGAATGACCGCATTGCGCAGAGCGCGGACGACGTGCTCTTGACCTTTCAATTCATCGAAGCGACGGGGGCGATAGCGACGGTAGAGCGATTGGACAGCCATTGCCTGCGAGCCTACCTACGAGGTGGTTCACGGTCAGATTTGGCTACCGTCTAGGTGACGCCATGACGAAAATCTTGCCTGATCTACGCCGAAAAGCGGTCCGCCTGGGGTGTGGCCTCGGCCTCCTCGCCGCTGTTGGTGGAGCTTTTGCTCCTACGGCGTTTGCAGCGGCCGGCACCAATGAGGTCATTTCGTCAAACCCTGCCTCTGGCTCCACTCAACAAGTTCCGCCAAAACAAATTCAGCTCACCTTTCGCACCGCAGTTGAAGGCGACTTGGTTGTCGAGTTGTTGTGTGGGCCGAACGCCGATATTCCTGTTGCATTGAGTGCTCCTGCAACTCAGGACAACCTGGTGTACGCAATTCCCTTGCTTGGTCAGCAACCAGAAAACGGTCAATGCGTTATTAAATGGAGTATTGCGTCATCGAATTCCACTGGATCCATTTCGTTTGCATTAGCGGTTGTTCAGGACAGCACGGCAGTTGAAACGGAAACCACCGTTGTTGCACCTGGTGAAACGGTGACAGCAATTGGCGAAACGGTGACCACGTATTCTGGCGCTGGACGCAAAACAGGAATCGTGCTGGGCTTATTGCGCATTGCTGAATACTTTTTTGTGTCTGCACTGTTCGGCGGACTTATCTTGATGTTGCTCGCGTGGCCTGAAGGTACTGAATACCCAATCTGTTTGCGCTTCTTCAAACTGACCTGGCTATTTTCTGTCGTCACCATGTACTTCATCGTGGCTATGAATACGTTCCGTCATTCCAATGACGGGTTCGCTAGCGCACTCAGCCCATTTAGTTGGTTCAGTCACACGGGTGGAAGCGGCGGAGCAGTTTTGATCTTGCGATTTGTATTAATCGCCGCAGCATTCTGGGTGGCATTTGACCCAGAAAAAATCGTTGACCCAACAACACAAGTGCCGGCACTCACCATTGTGACACTGATGATGGCAACATACGGCCTCACCCGTGTTGGCCAGGATGTTCCATTTTTGAATTACGTGTTCGGTGTTGGACACGCTCTCAGCATCGGG
Organism: Ilumatobacteraceae bacterium; assembly: GCA_044362135.1. Taxonomy (GTDB): domain Bacteria; phylum Actinomycetota; class Acidimicrobiia; order Acidimicrobiales; family Ilumatobacteraceae; genus UBA3006. The sequence goes on from JBIKHN010000006.1 coordinate 8,465, forward strand.
CTGTGGCTGGGCGGAATGATTTTGTTGGTACGAACGGTGCTTACTGGTCCCGGTGATTCCGACCTTGTTCAAGCGGTGCTCGGTTTCACCAAAATTTCTGGCCCGCTCATGGTTGTCGGCGCAATAACCGGATTTATTCAAATGTTGCTGCTTGACGGTTTGGCAATTTTTAGTTCTGGTCATGGTCGACTCGGAATTTTGGGAATGGTGTTTACGGCGCTCATGATTTTCCTTGCGTTGATGCTGAAAAACTTTGTTGCTATGCGGTTTGCACGCGTTGAAAACCTGACGGGCAAAATGGCGTGGCGATTGCGGCGTGTTCTCACCGCAGAAATTGCCATTGGCGTTGTGGTGCTTGCTCTCACTTCGTGGATGATTCCGATGAAGCCACCACAGGCAAATGCTGCAGTCAGTAAGTCCAGTGTTGCTTATGAGTTCCGCGAAGAGTTGCAAAATGATCGCTTCCACATTGTGTTGTCAATTTCACCAGCAACAACTGGCACTAATGCCATGCGCATAGAACTCTTGAACCCGAAGCGCGTCAACAACTTTACTATCAAGTTGATTCCACCAGACCCGGCGTTCGAAGGCATTGAGATCAATGTGCCTCTCAAGCGACGCGGCGCCGCCATTGTTGCCTACGACGGACTGTTCAATTTGAAGGTGGCAGGCGTATGGTCAATTGAAGTTACGGGAGCCACCACCACTGGTGAATTGGTTCCACTGGCCACCACGCTGACCGTGGTGCAGTCGACCACCCCAGAAACAACAGTCCCCGCAGTTCCCACCACCGTCGGCGGCTGAACCCTGCTTGGGCACTAGCGTCTAGCGCGTGAGTAGCAACGCCATGGATGCCAAACTGCAAGATCTTCAAGCCCGCAAAGAACAGGCCTACAACGCCGGTTCGCCTCGCTCGGTTGAGCGTCAACACGAAAAGGGAAAGCTGCTCGCACGAGAGCGCATTACCACCCTGCTTGACCCCGAAAGCTTCCACGAACTTGACTTACTTGCACGTCACCGCGCACATGCTGCTGGACTTGAGGAGCGCCCATACACCGACGGCGTGATCACCGGTTGGGGAACCATTGACGGACGCAAAGTATTTGTCTACAGCCAAGACTTCACCGTGTTTGGTGGAGCACTCGGCGAAGTGTTCGCCGAAAAAATCCACAAGCTGATGGACTTGGCGCTGAAAGTTGGAGCACCGATCATTGGTTTGAATGACGGAGCAGGCGCACGAATTCAAGAAGGAGTGGTATCGCTTGCCAGTTATGGCGGTATTTTTCATCGCAACGTGCAGGCATCGGGAGTTATCCCACAGATTTCGGTAATTCTTGGACCATGCGCAGGTGGCGCGGTGTATTCACCAGCCATGACCGACTTTATTTTCATGGTACGCGAAACCAGCCACATGTTTATTACTGGACCAGACGTAGTAAAAACCGTGACGGGCGAAGAAGTAACACTTGAAGAGCTAGGTGGCGCAATGAGCCACGCTTCAAAGAGTGGCGTTGCAACATTTGTCAGCGCCGACGAACAATCGTGCTTGCAAGATGTGCGCTACTTGCTTAGTTTCTTACCACAAAACAATTTGTCTGAAGTTCCTGCAAGCGACATAGCAGACGACCCAATGCGAATGTGCGAATCGTTGCGCACCATTTTGCCGGCTTCACCAAACCAGCCATACGACATGAAAAAGGTCATTGCCGAAGTCATGGACGACGGCGAATTCTTTGAATACTTCCCTCATTGGGCAAAGAGCATTGTGTGTGGTTTCTCACGCTTGAACGGTCAAGCCGTTGGTGTTGTTGGTAACCAACCAATGGTGTTGGCCGGCGTGCTCGACATTGAGAGCAGTGAGAAAGCTGCGCGTTTTGTGCGCACCTGCGATGCGTTCAATATTCCAATCGTTACATTCGTGGATGTTCCCGGATTCCTTCCTGGAGTAGACCAGGAATACGGCGGCATTATTCGCCACGGGGCAAAATTGTTGTACGCATATTGCGAAAGCACCGTGCCGCGCATTCAAGTAATTACACGTAAGGCGTACGGCGGCGCATACGTAGTGATGAACTCAAAGTCCATTGGTGCCGACCTCGCTTACGCATGGCCAACCGCAGAACTTGCAGTTATGGGGCCACAAGGCGCTGTTGAAATTGTGTACCGTCGCGAATTGCAACAAGCAGCAGACCCTGTTGCTCGACGCGCTGAACTCGTTACCGAATACACCGAGAAGTATTCAAACCCGTACGCGGCAGCTGAGCGTGGTTATGTTGATGATGTCATTGACCCAGCTGAAACACGCATCAAACTCATTGCTGGACTCGAAATGTTGAAGTCAAAGCGCGAAGAGTTGCCACGCCGCAAGCACGGCAACATGCCGCTGTAGGTCTGCAATGCAACACAGCATCACGCCCAACCCAAGCACTGAAGAAGCAACGGCGATCGCCGCCGCAATTGAAGCGCTGTGGCCTAAGGCTGGTCCAGCAGTCGCACGCGAACCGCTGCACACCACATGGCGATTTAGTGGCCGCTGGTGGAATGACTCTGCTGTCACCCGACGCACACGACCTGGCTTTTAGTTTTCGCGGCAACTGCCAATGAGCGGGCCACTTTCAGATATTCGAGTACTCGATATTTCTACTGTGCTTGCCGGGCCAAACTGCGCACGGTACCTAGCCGACTTCGGCGCAGATGTGATCAAGGTTGAACGACCAGACACTGGCGACTCGTTACGTGGCATGGCATGGCGCGACCCACGTGATGGCAGTGGATTGTGGTGGAAATTGGTCAACCGCAACAAACGCAACATTGCACTCGACCTGAAAGATACTGACGATCGCGAATTGTTTTTGCGCTTACTCGACGATGCAAACGTGTTGGTCGAAAACTTCCGGCCAGGAACACTCGAGCGTCTTGACCTGCACCCCGATGCGCTCATTGCTCGCAACCCAAAACTCGTCATCGTTCGCGTTTCTGGTTTCGGGCAAGACGGGCCATATGCAAAACGTCCTGGGTTTGCATCTATTGCTGAATCAATGGCCGGTCTCGCTGCAGTGAGTGGTGAACCAGATGGCCCGCCAATGTTGCCTGCAATTGCTCTCACCGATGAAGTCACTGGCATTACCGCAGCATTTGCTGCCATGGTCGCTCTGCACTCTGGTGTTGGCCAAGTTGTAGATGTGAACTTGTTGACCACCATCTTTCAAATGATGGGCCCAGTTGTTTCGCTATACAAATTGACAGGTGAGCTACAGCCACGACTTGGCTCTGGCCTTCCTTATACCGTTCCACGCGGTGTTTATCAGTGTGTGGATGGAAAATGGGTAGGTGTTTCGGCGTCTAGTGACACTGTTGCGGCGCGAGTAATGAAAATTCTTGGCTTAGAAACTGATACACGATTTACCACGTTTACTGGACGCATGGCACACCGCGAACTGTTGCAAGAACTCATGGGACAATGGTGCTCTACTCGCACACGCGATGAAGTAGTCGCAATATTTGAGGCGGCTGAAGCGGCTGTCGGCCCAGTATTTGACATGTCCGACATTGCGACTGATCCGCATTATGCAGCTCGCAACATGATTCAAGTAGTAGGTGACACTCCAATGCAAGGGCTCATCGCAGCGCTGTCAAAAACACCTGGAGTGTTACAGAGTGAGGGTCGCGAATTAGACGCTGACCGTGATGAAATTACGGCGCGTGGTTGGAAGCAAAACTCTATTTGGCGAGGGCCAAAGTAATTGCATTTTTAATCAAAGGGACAGCAAGCATGCTTCCATCTACTGAGAGATGGTCTGCATCTTCCAACATGAACTGTTTTCCAATTTTTTGAGTGCAGGTTTCAGAGTTGCAAAACAGATCGTCGAAGTTCAGCACCGGTGTAAGAAATGGATACAGGGCTGCTGTCTGCACTTCAATTTGATTAATGGGTGCACGACGAGCAATTACGACTTCACGGTCTTCCTGGACTCCGTTCATCCTGAGTAACGAAATGTCATAACGCAAATCGTATTCAAATGACGGCGGAGGCTGAACCAACATAACTTTCGTTTGCAATGGTGCAAGAGCATCAAACGTTCTCGTCAATTCATAGCCCCAAGCATCGCGGGTTTTCTCAAGTGTGAAGTCCGCCAGGGGTACATGCGTGTACAAAGTATTCATATTGGCAATCATCACTAATTCGGGTTGCAGTTGAGAGAGCGCTGTGAACACATTTTGCCGCCAGCCAATGCATTCAAGAGTTGGTGAAAAAGGAGAATCAAATGCCAAAAAGGAACAACCCGGAAGCGAGAACACATAAGCATTCAAAGTTTCTGCATTTGCCGCCGAAACAAAGCCGTCGCTCAGCGATCGCGCCATTGAATCACCGACCAAGACGACTGTCCCCGTGTTTCCTGGAGTCAAGTACGGACACGATTGTGCTGTATCGATAACAAACTTTTCCGCTGGGCAGGGTTTTTCAATAATGTGCGCCGAAATCTCTTCAAGATCTTGACCTGCCACGTAGTTGCCAATTGCTGGTGTAACAAACGACATTGACCCGAAGACGAGAGCCGCAATTGCCACGAATCCCACCACTAAACGACCAAAATTCACCCGCGGTATACGCAAACCGTCTCGAATAGGCATTTCAATCCATCGAAACTGTGCCCACCCAAGCAACAATGACAACGTAAGCGCCACAATGGTTACTTGCCAACTTCTATTGAAGGTTGTGATTAAGAGCACCCAAATTGGCCAATGCCATAAATACACACTGTACGACCAGTCGCCAAGAGTCGTCAGGGGTTTAATGGATAGTGCCTTTTGCGCAAATGTGGCAAATTCGCCGGCCAACAACAGCACCGCTGTGCCTCCGACAACCAAGATTGTTGCAGAAGAATTCGTTGCAGTATCCGTTCCCTGTTCAAATCCAGGCATGACTGTTGCCCATCGCACACCAACCACCACCAGCACAACACCAATTAACCAAACTCCAATACTCAGTTTGCTCAGCATTCCTATCCACGAACTGCGTAAAACGAGAGCTACTGCTACTCCGGCAACAAACTCCCATGCTCGAGTGAGTGGAGAATAGAAAGCAAATCTTTGTGGTGAGATATCCCGTTCAATTAAAGGGCGAAACCATGAGTAGTCGTTGATAGTCGGACCTTCTACGGAGAACCATACAAACAATCGGCATGTTGCGTAGATCGTCACAAGGACCATGAGCCACACCACACCAGTGCTTAAGATTCTTCCCAGCCGACGACGCAAATAAAGGAGTGCGCCAATAACAGTCGGCCACAACAAATAGAACTGCTCTTCAACGGCGAGTGACCAAAAGTGCATTAAAGGATTTGATTTGGGATCAAGAGCAAAATAATTTCTCGACATCAACATGAAATTTGATGTGTAGGTTGCGGCACCAACAACCATTTGGGAGGTGGTCTGCTGAGGGCCAAAAGGGCTGAGCAGCAACACCGATGTTGCAGTAACCAGAACCGAAACCACTGCAACACCTGGAAGAAGGCGTCTCACTCGTCGACTCAGGAAACTCTGCCAACTAAATGAGTGTGTCCGATCAATCTCGCGAAGCGTCGAAGAAGCGATTACAAAACCCGAAATGACAAAAAACATGTCAACGCCGAGATACCCGCCTTGGATTGGTGTTTCAAAATGAAATACCAGCACAAGAAGTACCGCGATTGCGCGCAGCCCCTGAACGTCTGGTCGAAACGAACGTAAATTCACATCACTACCTACCTGCATGATGACGGTGTAATAGCAATATACGTGCTGGTCTCGAGAGAACGGGAGTCCTCTACCGAAATCATCACGGGTTTATTTGAGGTATTAATACTCTCGCCATCTGCATTCAACTCAAGCCGTGCGATCTGCACGCTTAAATCTAAGGTCCAGTCGTAGTTACTTGGAACCATCCCATATTCGTCGTAAGAATGAACACTGCTATTAGAGGAATTCCACTCACTAACCACGAAGGTGTTGACATTGGGGTTTTCTAAAATAAGGCACTTCGTTGTAGCCCAGTCGTCATGATTTGGCAATGCGACATAACGCCATGCCCGATCTTGAGACTGAAAAACAAGCAACAGCGAACCGACGGCAGCAAAAATCGAGATGCTTTTCTTATCGAACTGGCTAAGCAGGATAAACAGGCCAAACGCAGCCGACGTCCATAACGCAATCTGTGCTGGGTGGACTAGACGGTAACTTGCCCAAAACTCAGATGGAAAAGCAACCGCTGCACAAATTCCCCAGGACGCAATACCAGAAACCAATACTGAAAGAAAACGGATACCCATTACAACAGGAAGCAATAACGCCACGACCAAAATCAGAAGAGAAAGAATTCCTGTTTCCCTTGTCGCTGGTATAAACAGATCAATTGTTCTTGGTACATAGGTGCCAATGAACCAACGAAGTCTTTCGCTAAGCGTTCCACGTAACACCCGTTCCTGAGCGCCATCGCCAATCAAAAAGACCGTTGCCGCATTTACCAGCAACGACATAAAAACAGAGGCGATAATCAATACTGCGCGACGTAATTGTATTTTCTGGCGAGAAATACATTGCACCGTCAGCCACATGCCTACAGGCAAAAACGCCAATGGAGTAAATTGCTGATAGGTAAATGCCGACGCAAAGACAAGAATTATTGACAACGCCCACCAGGGCAACCCGCAATATGTTCGATTTGTTGTGGCAACGACCCCTCCTGCAAGCGCAAGGGGCAGTGCGAGCAACGGAACGGCAAGGATTGCCCATGTCGAGGCTGAAGGAGCAGACGTCGTCGTCGTAGCCACAACGCCTACACATGCAGCCAGCACAAGTGTGCCCATATTCTTCTTGAACGATAGCGACCAAATAAAGAGCGCAATAATTGCGCCACCTAGTGCGAGCGATGCCGTTGCGATAAATCGTAGAAATTTCAAATCTGAAACCGACTCAGCCAAAAGAATTAAAGCTGACTGGAAAATGGCAGGAATAGTTCGTCCTGCCTGAAAACTGGTGCGAAACACACCGTTTAGCAAGGTGTTGGTTCGCACATTCAGCAAGCCAGCAAAATCGTCAAGTCGAGCAAACTCCAACATGTTTACTCGAAAAAATGAAGCTTCGAATAACGCAATGAAAGCAACGACAAAAGCAAGAGTTGTTTTGATTGATTTAGTCATTTGTCTGTCAAGTTTTAGGCAATGTAACAACCGCTCTTTACTTGGTTCGCTTTCTTCACCACTCTGGTATTCTCGCGATCGTCTATCGCAAATCCGATTCACTCAAGCTGAGAGCCATTGCTCGGAAAGTTCTCTGCAAAATTATGGTAGCCGTGCCCTCAGGCTTCTTGGAAACAAACTCACTGGTGCACCCGGCAGGACTCGAACCTACAACCTTTTGATCCGTAATCAAATGCTCTATCCATTGAGCTACGAGTGCGTATTACCCTTTCAGTGTAACCACCTAATTTCATTGCTAACAACAGCAGTTTGCTACTCCCAAGGGCCCCAGCCATTGTTGCGTTGGTACATGCGGTATGCAGCTATTGCGTTTAGGCGCGGATTTAATAATTCCTGAGCTGAATTCACGCCAACATTTGGTAACCAGTTTTTGTGCCAGCGATAGTAAATCTGAAACAGCCCATAACAACACCCTGACCTATTCACCACCCTGGGTTGCAGTTTGCTCTCACGTTGCGCAATTGCAAGTGCGCGTTCTTCGAGTTCGTCAGGCCATGCATCACGAATGATTTGAACGATTTCGGCGCGGGTAAAGTTTTGTGCAGGTGCAGGTGCAGGTGCAGGTGCAGGTGCAGGTGCAGGTACGCACACTGTGCTACCGACAAGCAGTTTTGTTGTCTTCTTCGCCTTATTGAGCGTCAATACTCTTCGCAGATTGGTGTTGTTTTTTTCGGCAATGCGCCACCATGAGTCGCCGCTCTTTACGGTGTACGTTCCGGCACAATTTGCTGCCTGCGCCGAGGGCACGACAGTTCCAAGACTGCACGTAGCAATAACTGCGCAAACGAGGACACGCCTCACGCGATTAACCATGGCGGAGAGGGTGGGATTTGAACCCACGGTCCGGTTTACCCGGACAACGCCTTAGCAGGGCGCCCCATTCGGCCGCTCTGGCACCTCTCCTAGAAAAGCCTTACGAATGAGGTGTTGAGTGTACTGGCGGAACGGGAGGGATTCGAACCCCCGGGCCTATTAAGCCGTCCGCTTTCAAGGCGGATGCGTTTGTCCACTCTGCCACCGTTCCGTTCAGAAACGCTAGCGTGCGATTCGCTCTCTCAGCGCAGTAACCCAATCATCTGCTTCTTTCCATCTGGCGTCTGCGTGTTCACGTGCTGAATGAGCATGTTCTCCACTTGCTGGGTAGGAACCGAGGAATTTCACCGCACCCTGCTTGGCGCGAAGCTCGCGTAACACATCGGCCATCAATTCGTCCTTCACGTGACCGTCTGCATAAATGACGAAGCAGTAATCGCCGAGTCCACCGCGCTTTGTTGGCCGTGAAAGTAGTTGCGACAAGTTAATGCGACGTGCAGCAAACTCTTGCAAAATGGAGATCAGGCTGCCTGGTTCGTCTGCTCGTTGAAACACCACAAGTGCGGTGCGATCGTGTCCAGTTGGTGAAGGAATGGAGTTTTTGCCTACCAAAATGAATCGCGTTTGATTTCCTGCATGGTCGGCAATGTTGTCTGCAATGACTTCAAGTCCGTACACCTTGGCGGCGTTGCGAGGAGCAATTGCTGCAGTGGTGTTGCCCCCACTTTCGCTCACAATGCGAGCCGCTTCCGCAGTTGAGTTTGCTGCACGTACATCGGCTTTATCCAAATGGGTGCGGACGTATTCATGACACTGCGCAGTCGCTACAGGAATCGAAAACAGTGTTTCAATTCCTGCAAGCGTTGCGCCTTTCTTTGCCAAAACACAGTGCTCAATGTCCAGCACCACTTCGCGTTGAATCAGCAGGTCGTGGTCGAATACCAGTGCATCCTGTGTGAAGTTCACTGTGCCTTCAATGGAGTTTTCAATTGGTACGAAGCCAAGATCGACTTCGCCAGACTCAACAGCATCAAGCACATCGGGAACCGTGCGAAACGGAACTGTCGTTGCCTTGGCTAAGTCTGCTTGCGTAAGCAGTGCCTGTTCGGTGAACGTACCTGATGGTCCAAAGAACCCAATTCGCAGTGCTGAAGTCACGTAATGAGGTTACGCCGTTCACACATTGGCTCCCGACCTATTTATTCGATGTGCCCAGTACTAGCCTGAAGTCCATGTACGAATACGTGGCGTTTAATCCTTTTAATTCCAGCCCGGAGTCACTTGCTGCAGAGCTCACGAAGAAGTCGGCTGAGGGGTGGGAAGTAGTCGACATTGTCACCACGTTTGACGGCCGATACTGCGCATTTCTTCGTCGCCCAACGCAAGATGTGACGTCAAGTTCAACCACAAGTTCGCCTGTGGCCACCCCAGTTACTGCACACATCACTGTTACCGAAACGACGACATCGAGCGCTGCTGCGCCAGCAGCGTGGTATGCGGATCCCTCCAACAGGTTTGAGCTTCGCTACTGGGATGGCAGCGAATGGACCGAACATGTTGCGCGCGGTGGTCAACAGTTCACCGACCCACCAATCGCTTAACTCTCGATGAAGGCCACGTCCATCGGGCATGCTGGCATTTTGATTGAATCTGGGTCGCGCACCATTGTGTGCGACCCGTGGTTTGTACCTGCTTTTTGGGCTTCGTGGTTTGTGTTCCCCCGTAACGATCAGTTGCCAAGTGGGGTCATGGACAAGCTTGAACACCCTGACTACTTGTACATCTCACACCAACACGGTGACCACTTAGACGAAGCATGGCTGTCCAACCATATTGATAAGTCAACACCCGTGTTGTTACCAGACTTTGCAACTCGCGAGCTCGAACGCCAACTGAACAGACTTGGTTTTACCAACTTTATTCGCACACGAAATGGAATAATGACCGACTTGGGCGATGGGCTTCGCGTTGCTATTCACGTAGAGACCGCCATTGCCGATGGTCCTGGTGGTGATTCGGCACTGGTAGTAGAAGACGGAACCTCGCGACTTGTGAACCAGAACGACTGTCGCACCGGCGACCTCGCTGAGTTATTGCAACATGGACCCGTCGACATGCACTGGCTGCAATTCAGCGGCGCTATTTGGTACCCAATGGTGTACGACCAACCTCGCGAAGAACTCATGTCGCTGGCACACAGCAAAGTAGAAAGTCAATTCGCTCGATCAATTCGCTATGTCGATGCAATTGGTGCTCGCGTAGTGGTTCCATCGGCTGGCCCACCATGTTTCCTCGACGATGAATTGTTTTCTGTCAACATGATTGACGGCGACGAACTGTCTATCTTTCCTGACCAGACTGAGTTCATTGCTCGTCTTGTAGATCATGGAAATAACAATGCCGTCATGAATATTCCAGGCATGGCCATTTCTGTTACGCCAACTGATGTTCGCGTACAGCATTGCGTCAGCGATGAAGAAGTGCAGCGACCGTTTGTTCATAAGCGCGAATACCTCTTGGAGTACCAAGCCGACTGGGCAGAGTGGTTGCGCGACACCAAAGCATCGTGGTTGGTCAGCAACACCAACTTGGTGAGCGAACTTCAAGCGTGGTGGGAACCGTTGCTTGCAATGGCTCCATCGCTTCGCACTGCAATCGGTGGTAACTGCTTGGTGAAAACCGAAGGCGAAGACATCTTGATTGATTTTCCAAACGGAAAGATTTCTGCCTACAACAATGAGCCAGTCAAGTTCCGAATGGAAATTGGCCGGCCATTACTTGAAGGCGTTGTTCGGCAGAAGGCAGTCGATTGGTCGAACTCGTTGTTCTTGTCTTGCCGTTTCACTGCGTGGCGCGAAGGCTCATACAACGAATACTTATATAACTTTTTCAAAAGCCTGTCGGTTGAACGTATGCGACGAGCCGAACAAGAAGTTGCTCGCAAAAGCGGCGCACAAGATGAGGTGTCAAACGAAATTGAACTTGGCGGCTATATCTTGCAGCGATATTGCCCTCACCGCAAAGCTGACCTCTCTGAATTTGGCGTTATTGAAGGCGACCACGTGGTGTGCACCTTGCACGGGTGGAAATTTCAGTTAAGTGATGGAGCGTGCCTAAACGCCGATGATCACAAGCTTTCTGTACGCAAACGAACTAGTTAAGTTCTCCGTACACCACGACGTCTGCACCCAATGGGAGCAAGCCTGAGTCCCAAATCATGTCCATTGCGGCTGTAGTAACGCGCACACAACCGTGACTTGCTGGGTATGCAGGAACGGTTTGCGAACCATGTATTGCCACACCACCAATGAAATACTTTGGCCTATAGATCTGGCCTAAATCTCCAATCCACCATCCATCTGGTCGTTCGCGATTCATTTTGAACTTGCCCACTGGTGTAATCGCTGTTCCTCGAATGAGTACACCCGGTGTATTCATATCGGGCTCCACATACGGTCGATCGTCACCAGTGGAGGTATTGAGTACATGTTTGGTTTTTCCGTCTTCCACAAGAAACAACAGCTGGCGCGTCTTATCAACCTCTGCCAGCGTGCCTTCAGTTGCCTGCGCTTGCGGACGAATCTCCATTTTGTCGAGAAGAAAGGCAGTTGCGTCATTCATGCTTCCCGTTGGGCGCAGTAGGTAATACTTTTGAAATGCCATCACAGCTTGGCGCGTGGTCTCGTCATACTTTCCACTTGGTGCAAGCAGCCAGAAACCGAGGCTCAATAGTTTCTTCTGTGCTGCTTTCGTTGACGCACCGCTTCGCTGCCCTGACGCCGAGATAACTTCGGGCTCTGTTGTAGTTGTGATGACCACTTGCGTTGTTGGCACGCTTTGAGCAGAGGACCACTGACCGCACGCAGAGAGCAGTGCGCAACACGTGGCCATCGCAATACCGGTAATTCTTTGTTTACTCATTGCAGTGAAAGTGGTAGTTCAAACCAAATCGTGAGGCTGTATTTCACGCCGCTTGTAATTGGTGCGCTCAGATGTGGGTGGGTAACCAGGCTTGGCCATGCAATCAATGACCCAACCGACAGATTGACGTTTGAAAAACCTTGACGTGGGAATTGCAGTTCGGCACCTAGATAGTCGTTATTTAACTTCACACTTGCCGACACTTGTGCAACATCGTGATGAATACGCAGTTCTTCTTGCCCGCCAACTTCGTAGCGAATAATGAATGCGTCATTGATGCCGTGATAGTCAATTAATGGCCAATGCTGCTGAAGCTGAGGCCAGATGCGCATGCCCATGTCGTTTTGAACTGCTTCGAACAATCTTGGGCTAATCGCCGCAAGCGAAATCTCTTGGCCTGGAACTGGGTCGCTCTCATGCGCGGTGTACCCGCCGACAAGGTCTGCGGCACGAATCAGCGCCGCGCAAAACTCGGGTGTCCAACACGACATGGCATACATTTCTGATGCAACTTCGTAAACAGTGACCGATTCATCAACTGCATCCTGATAAGTCAGCATGCGCGCTAGGTCATCAACTGGACCGTGGGGGAGATTATCCATTGCGTCCATGGTGACACGGATGAGCGCCAAAACAGTTGCACCACTTGTAAACAAGGGAAATTGGCGGAAACCCCCACTGGTAGGCTGTTTTGCAATGGGAATCTTGAATCGCGAAGTTGGGGAAATTGAACTTATTCCAGTAGCCAAAGGAATCGTTTCTCGGTGGTGGATCGTGCTCATCGCAGCACTTGTCGGAAGTGTGGCGATGTGGTTGCAGGAAAGCGACTTATCAACGGTGCCCTCTACTAGTGATGTGGTACGAACATATGAGTCGCGTGATGAAACTGCTTTGCTCGCTCTTGTTGGCATTGATCCTGCAACTGTTAGCCCATTCCCTAGTTTTGAGAATCAGGTTCGACAGTTGCAAGAACCGGCCGTTCGTGATGCGGTTGCAGACAGGATTGGCTTTAGTGTTGCGGTTTCTATCACTCGCTCCGAGCAACGGTTCTCTCTTCTTGACACCGTTGAAGGTGATGGTAAGACCAAGTTCACATTTTTGTCGGTGGGAACTCCTACGTACACTTTTTACTGTTCAGATGCATCCGTTGATCGGTGTAACACAGCGATTGATGAATACCTCGTTCAATTACAAGATGTACGGAAAGAAAGCATCGTTTCTGGATTGGACCGACTTCAGATTTTGCTTGAGTCACTTCCGGTAAGAACGCAATCGAATTCCGAAAAGATTGATGCTCTCAAGGCTGCAAAGCCGTTGATTAAGGGTGAGCTCGCACTTCTCAATACGACTACCACTGCTGTCGGTGCGACAGTGTCAACCGTCAAAACATCTACTTATGTATTTGGGTTGATTGTGGGCGCTCTCATTGGGTTGCTGATTGCATTACAACTTACGCTCATAGACAAACGAGTGCGCTCACTGAGCCAACTGTCAAAGCGATTTGAGTCCCATGCGCTCATAGGTACGGTTACACCTGAACCTGAAAGCATTCAGCACACAGCTGCGGCCATTGTCGCGAGGTCTCGTTCACTGTCGCTTACTTCGGTAGCTCTAGTTCCAGTAGATGAGCAAACCTCAACACAGATTTTGGTCGAGCAAATTAATGCTGTTACATCACCTATGGGCATAACGATTACTTCGCTTACAAACATTTCCTCTCTTTCAGCAAGCGATCTAATCTCATCGAAATCTGGAATGATTGTGCTTGCATCTTGTGGGGTTTCCCTTACGGAGGACGTTGTCGCTGCTTGGTCGGTGTTAGAAAATGCGGAAAAGCCAGTTCTGGGTGTGCTTCTTGCGGATTCAGCGAAATAAATTGCTATGAGCGTTGTAAGTAATCGCGTTCGCAGCACGATTGAGCGATTGATTCATTCTCCACGCTTTGTTGTGTTGAGTTCAGTAGCGCAATTTGTCATTGACATGATGATTTGGTCGCTAACCGCAATCGCAGCTTCATACGCTCGCTTCGAATACCAGGGGCACCATAATCCCTTCGGGGCAACGCAGTCCTCAGTTATTCGTGTACTGCCATTTGTTCTCGTTGTACATGCGATTGTTGGCTATGTAGTTGGTATTTACCGTCGTCGATGGCGGTACGGAAGCTTCGATGAAGTTGGTGGCCTGGTTCTAGCAACATTCATTACCACTGCAATTCTCCTTGTGCTTCGATTCTTTGATAATTCCATCAATCCATTTCCACGAAGCGTCATTGTTCTCGCAGGGTTTGCGGGTCTGTGCTTTGTTGCTGGAAGCCGATATTTGTGGCGGTTGATTCGCGAACAAGTTCGCAGACCAAGCGCTCTCACTGCAGCGAAGATACTGGTATATGGAGCTGGTGAAGGCGGCATTCAGATGGTGAGCACATTGATGCGCAATCCATTATCGCCGTACCTCCCTGTGGGGTTCCTTGATGACAACCCAGACACTCACCGCTTGAGTATTTCTGGTGTACCAGTGCTTGGTGGTCGCGAACAATTGGCTCAGGCACGTACACGAACGGGTGCGACAACATTGCTTATCGCCATTCCATCCGCTGACAGTTCGTTAATCAGCGAGATCAGCGCTCGTGCACGCGCACTAATGATGGACGTAAAGGTTCTGCCGGCAGTACAAAACCTCAATGAACGACCACTCAATACCAGCGATATTCGCGACCTCACCGATGAAGACCTGTTGGGTCGCCGGAAAATCGTGATCGACCTGCAGCAGATTTCTGACTATCTCGTGAACCGGCGAGTACTTGTAACTGGTGCTGGCGGCAGTATTGGTAGCGAATTATGCAGACAACTTGCGCGCTTTAACCCTGCTGAACTCATCATGCTCGACCGCGACGAAAGTGCACTGCACGAAGTGCAGCTTTCGATACACGGTCGTGCACTATTGAATACTCCACAAACAGTTCTCGCCGATATTCGTGATGTAGCCACGATTGAGCACATCTTCGATACACGCAAGCCTGAAGTGGTATTTCATGCTGCAGCACTGAAGCACCTTCCTCTGCTCGAGACGTATCCTTCCGAGGCTTACCAAACAAACGTGTTGGGCACACTCACGCTGCTCGAAGCATCTGCCCAGGCGGGTGTTGGTGTATTTGTCAATATTTCAACCGATAAAGCTGCGAATCCCATCAGCGTTCTTGGTTACTCGAAACGTATTGCCGAACGCATCACTGCACATTTTGGAAAGTCGGTTCAAACTGGCAAGTACATGTCGGTTCGGTTCGGTAATGTTCTCGGTTCGCGTGGCAGCGTTCTGATGTCGTTCCGTGACCAGATCGCCAATGGTGGACCCCTTACCGTCACCCATCGCGGCGTTACCCGCTACTTCATGACCATTTCGGAAGCTGTTCAACTTGTAATTCAAGCTGGCGCAATTGGTACTTCTGGTGAAGCGCTGGTGTTGGATATGGGTACTCCTGTAAGTATTTACGATGTTGCGAAACAGTTGGTGACCAATTCTGGGAAATCCATTGAAATTGAAATTGTTGGCTTGCGTGCTGGAGAAAAAGTCCATGAAGAACTTTTTGGAGATGGTGAAGAGGACACGCGCCCACAGCACCCGCTCATTTCTCACGTTCCGGTTCTTCCTGTAGACCTTGAACTTCTTACTCCGAGCCCATCCGATGCACGTGAAACAATGTTGCGAATTATCGCTAACTAATTGGTTTGTTTATCTGGCGCTATCACCATCACCAATATTGGCCATAAAAAATAATTTGTGGCAATGAAGGGCTCGAATAACGAAGCGCTTAGGCAGAAAAAAACCAGTGCAAGACGAATGACATCGGACTGTTGAGGATTGGAGAGCTTCGCAAATCTAAAAAGTCCCGCGACTAGATAAGCACCAAAAAAGATGCCTGCGACAATACCGCCGCTCAACAAAACGTCAAAGTATGCACTGTGACTGTGCCCGATGTTCTCAACTGTCCAATACATATCTAGGCGCCTAAATATCTGGTTCGACCACGACACACCCTGACCCCATCCTGTCCATGGTCGTTCCAGAAAGCCCGTCCATGAAAAATCCCAGGCAAAAATTCGCTCTTGAAGGACCGACTTTGGCAGCACCTTGCCACTCAAGGTCGCACCGAACACATACAACAACAACATTGAAGCGATCAGTCCGCTGGAAATCAAAGCAACGGATTTTGTCCACCACTGTTTACGATCAAGTCTTGAGGTCAATTGATTGATTGCAAAGGCAATTGCTCCGATAGTAAACGCAACAATTGTTGAAAGGATTGATGTGAAAGCCTTGGTATGAAACAAGACGATTAAGTCAAAAACTGCAATATCGGCTACAACCGCCCCGATCGCAAATTGCCATCGTCGTGGCACTCTCCTGAAGTGGGGGAAAACCGCAAACAACAATGAAATACATGCCATTGCAGCAACCGGACCCAGAAGGTTCGGGTTCACATAAATTCCGCTCCACTCGCGAGGTTCGTAAATTGAATCCGGCCAATTTCTCGCAATGGCGAATCGAGAAATGATGACTCCAACTTGAGTTGCAAGAGCAACGATGATCATTTGCTGGTTACGAGTAAAACTTGAGGCAAAATACAGTCCGGTGGTTACACAAAGCGCAACTTTTACTGAATTACCAACTGCGTATGCACCAAAATCACTCGTAACAGAGGTAACAAAAAACCATACAACTAGTGCCGCCAAAAAACTCTCGGCGGACTTGAGCAACATCAAAGAGTTTGCGCGTCGACCGAGCAAAAACAAAGCTGGCAATTGCACAACAATAAACGTTGATAAATGAGCTGCTTCAATAGGCAGCGCTACATTATTGATCTGGGCGTTTCGCCATAGCGTATAAACAGGTCCAATGGTAAGAAAGAGCAATGCGGTTGCACCGTAAACAATCTCAAGCCACAGCAACCATCCGTGCACATTGGTGCGCTTGAGCTTCACATACACAAATCTACATCTCAAGATGTCTCACTATGCTTGAGGTGTGTCAACAGGCGAAGACGACCGCGACGAACTGATCAAGGAATTGTTGGCTGAGGCCCACGGTTTGCGCATGAAAAATGAGCAAATCAGTTTGTATACCGAGAGCAAGATCGCCGAACTGGTCAAATTGCAGCGCGAACTACACACCATCCGAGACGGGTTTGAAGCCGTCATTGAACAACGAAACGATCTTGAAAGCAAATTGGCGCAGGTAAACACCGAGTTGGAGCATCTCGGAACCATCTACACCGCAATGACCGACCAACGAGACCGACTGCGTGGGCGAGTAGCAGAGGTGGAAACCTCACGGGCTTTCCGCATTGGCCAGCGGTTTATTCGTTTCGTTCCCTTTTTGAAAGAACGCGAGAACCCTGCGCAATGAAGCAATACCCCATCATTATCAATGTTCGGGATCGCGTTACACACTTGCAGCAACTTGTTTCATGGCTTGAATCACAAGGCCAAGAAAATATTTGGCTGTGTGACAATGCAAGTACCTATCCCCCACTCGTTGACTACCTCAAGTCGTCACCGCACCATGTTCGATATAACGACATCAATCTTGGACACCGCGCGCCGTGGCTCAGTGGTCTTGCGTTTGAACTCGGTCTTGACTCTCACTTCGTAGTGACCGACCCCGATGTTGTGCCATGCGATGAGTGCCCCTCAGATGTGTTCGAACATTTTGAGCGCGCTCTGAATTCATTTCCAGACATTGACAAGGTGGGGTTTTCGCTCCAAATTGACGACATTCCCGAGCACTACAAGCACGCCTCAGAGGTGGTGAAGTGGGAATCACAGTGGTGGCTTGACGAGCCCTATCCCGGATTCTTCTTTTCACCAATTGACACAACGTTTGCCATGTATCGACCAGGTGAAGGACACCTCAATCATCGCTCGCTTCGTTGTGCTCCACCATACGTAGCACGACACATGCCGTGGTACGAGAACTCGTCACTGCCTAATGAAGAACTTGAGTATTACCTCTCGCATGCAGATTCATTAATCATCAACTGGGATGCGAAAGTGCTTCCTGCGAACCTTCGCGCACAAATCAACAACATGCGTAGCCACTATTCACGAGCGCAGAGTCGCTAAAGTAACTTCGCATGTCGACACCTGTGATTACCGTTGAATCGGTATCAAAAAACTTCCGCCTCTATCACGAGCGAAACAGGTACATCAAAGCTGCTCTACTTCGCGGAAGACGCGCTCGCTTTGAGGAATTTTGGGCGCTAGACGACGTTTCGTTTGACGTTGCGGAGAGCGCCACCTTTGGAATTATCGGATCCAACGGTTCCGGCAAAAGCACCATGCTGAAATGCCTCATGGGCATTTATCGACCCGAGCGTGGCCGCATAGCTGTCCGCGGGAAAATTGCCGGATTACTTGAACTTGGTGCTGGGTTTCATCCAGAACTCTCTGGGCGAGAAAACGTGTTTCTTAATGGTGCGATTCTTGGAATGTCGCAAAAAGACATCACCCAACAATTCGACAGCATTGTTGAATTCGCAGGCCTTGAACGCTTCATTGACACGCCTGTAAAGAACTTCTCGTCAGGTATGACGGTTCGTCTTGGTTTCTCCATCGCTACACACGTTGAGCCAGAGGTATTGCTGATTGACGAGGTTCTCGGTGTCGGCGACCAAGCCTTTCAGCGCAAGAGCTCGGAAAAAATTGAGGAGTTTCGTCGCGACGGCAAAACAATTATTGTGGTGAGCCACGGCCTTGCAGCGATGCAAAACATGTGCCAAGAAGTGATTTGGCTAGAAAAGGGCAAGTTAAAGATGCGAGGGCCCTCCGCAGAGGTGATTGCTGCTTACACGGGCGAAAGCTACGCAACACACACCGAACGGGATGCCGATTTCCGAGAACGTTGGGGCACCGGCGAAGCACACTTCAACACCATTCAATTACTGAACGAAAATGGCCATGCTGTAGAACGAATCACTACTCAAGATTCAGCGAGCATTGAACTAGCAATTACGCCTCAATCAAAACTGGAGTCACCAATCATCAAAGTTTCCATCGCCAAAATTGGCGGAGAAACGGTGTGGTCAACGACATCACAAAACGCACAACCTCCAATTCGCGCACTCACGGAGCCCTCAACCATGCGCGTTTCACTAGCCCATGTTCCCCTGCTTGAGGGTACGTATTACATTTCGGCAACGTGCACAGACTCAACTGGCACTACTGAATACGACCACTGCCAAAATTGGGTTCGCTTCGACGTGCACCAAGAACATCTGTTTGAAGATGGATTGGTTTCAATTCCATCTACATGGACAATTCAGTAACTGTTGTTACAGCTCTTCTGCTACTCGACGAGAGAGCCGCGAGAAGATTGCCCATCCTGCAATAAACACACCGATTGACACCACAACCACGTAGAGCATTTCGCCCCAGTTTGGAGCTGATCCTCCATACAACATGTGGCGGAATTGGAGAATGAACACTGCCATTGGGTTCCAGGTGAGAATGAAATCAAGTGCCGCTGGAAGTTTTCCATCCAAACGATCTGGCGTATAAATGATTGGTGTTGCAAAGAACATCACCTGAATCACGATGGTCCACAAATATCGAAGGTCTCTGAAAAACACGGCCGCTGCAGAAAGCGCAAGCGCGAAACCAGCTGCATAAACAGCGAGACACACCATGAGAAAAATGGTGATCGGTAGCCACGGAAGGATTGGGCTTCCGGCAATGATGAGCACCACTGCAAGCAGCGACATTTCAATTGACCACTGCACAAAACAAAATATGACTTGTGAAATCACCAATGTTTCACGCGCGAAAGCAACCTTGCGTACAAGCGACGCATTGCTCAGTAGTGCGTTCATTCCAAGGTTGGTGACTTGGGAGAAGAATCCCCACGGCAAAATTCCGCACAGTAGGTACAGCGCGTACACGTTGAGACCAGATGGCTCGCCTATTGGTGCAGTTGCACCAAACACCACGCCGAAAACAAACGTGTAGATCAACATGTTTGATATCGGGTTCAACAACGACCACGCCCAGCCAAGAAATGACCGGCGATACTTCGAGCGCAACTCTCGGAGGGTGAGGTTCCACAGCAAACTGCGGGAATCAAGGAGTTCTGTAAATGCTTGCACGACGATGAAAACCTTACCAATACTCAGTTGTGGGCGAGGGGGGACTTGAACCCCCACGTCCTTGCGAACACTGGCACCTGAAGCCAGCGCGTCTGCCATTTCGC
>JBIKHN010000154.1:0-3336 GCA_044362135.1 Ilumatobacteraceae bacterium
TTGCTTGCGAATCACCCGCTCGCCTTCTGCCAAGCGACGGGTGGACATCAAGATGAGCGCCATTGCAATGTCGGCTGTTGCCTCAGTAAGCACACCAGGAGTATTCGTCACCAACACATTGCGTTCTTTGCATGCAGGCACATCGATGTTGTTGTAGCCAACGGCAACGTTTGACACCACTTGCAACTGCGGGCCAGCAGCATCCAACAGTTCGGCGTCCACCTTTTCAGTAAGCAGTGAAACAATTGCATCTGCGCCTTTTACGCGCTTCAATAACTCTTCGCGAGAAATCGCTACTGGCTCATCCCACGAAACAACGTCGTGCTCAGCGCGCAATTGCTCAACTGCAATTGCAGGAATTTTGCCTGTGATTACTACCTTTGCCATGGTTATTCGGCAATCCAACTACCGAGCAAGTCCATGCCTTCTTGGATGTCTTGCTTGTCGATTCCCGAGAAGGCGAAACGCACATAGTTGCGCTTTTCGCCTTCTTGTGGGCGACCAAAGTGGCGTCGCGTACAGAACGAAACACCTGTTGCATGCAGAGCCTTCTCTGCAAACACTGCCAAGTCGTCGATTCCCTTGCGCTCCATTGCCTCGGTTACATCGGGGAACAAATAGAACGCAGCTTCTGGAGAGTGGCAACTTACGCCAGGCATTGCGTTCAACATATTTACTGCAATGTCGCGACGCTCTTTCAAGGTATCCAACATTTTTGGAATTGAAGACTGATCGCCGCGTACGCCTTCGACCCCGCCGTATTGCACGAAGTGCGTGGTGCATGACTCGTCGTTGGTATTCAGTTTGGCAATCTGGTTTGCCAGTTCGGTTGGAGCAATGGCTGCACCCAAACGCCAACCGGTCATTGCGAACTTCTTCGAGAAGGTGTACAAAATGACGGTGCGCTCCAGCATTCCTGGAAGCGATGCGATCGACTTTGACGTTCCCGAGTAACGCATTTCAAAATATGCTTCATCAGACATCACCCACAGGTTGTGCTTAATGGCGATCTCTGCAATTGCTTCGCGCTCTGCATCGGTCGACTCTGCCCCAATTGGGTTCTGCAAGTCGTTGTAGATGATGGCCTTGGTCTTGGATGTAATTTGCGACTTCAAGTGATCAAGATCGATATTGAATCCTGTTGATGACGGGATGTAGCGATACGACTTTGCTACCCCACCGAAGTATTCAATTTGGCTTTCATAGATTGGATAGCCAGGGTTTGGATACAACACTTCATCGCCTGGGTTCATCACCGTTTGAATGAACTTGGTGATTACCGGCTTGCCACCAGGTTGAACAACAACGTTGCCTGGAGCAAATGAAAGTCCGCGTCGACTACCAACATCTTCGGCAAGCGCTTCGCGCAACTGTGGAATTCCGGCAGCTGGGCAATAACCAGTCTTTCCATCTTTGATCGCTTTGTTCATTGCATCAACAACATTTTGCGGAGTAGCAATGTTTAAGTCACCAAGGTGAAATGGGAAAATGCGATTTCCTTTCGCACCCCACTCGGCCGCAGCAAGAGAAACAGCAAATGC
This sequence comes from Ilumatobacteraceae bacterium, assembly GCA_044362135.1. Taxonomy (GTDB): domain Bacteria; phylum Actinomycetota; class Acidimicrobiia; order Acidimicrobiales; family Ilumatobacteraceae; genus UBA3006. Next base: position 1,542 of record JBIKHN010000154.1, read on the forward strand.
GGTCTCGGTTCCGAGTCGCTCTAAACGTTCTGCAAGTGCCATTGTTTCCCCCTTGTAATACACATCTGATATATGACGCTCTTTACATTACATAAAGTGGAGAGCCTGAAAATACAAGGCCCAGCCCACATGGGCTTTGGACTAATCGGCCAGCAACGATTCAGGCGATGGGGCAACCACGGGGTTTCGCATGGTCAGCCATACCCCGGTTAGCGCTATCACTAATGCCACAAGAGCCAGCGGGCTTAGTCGCTCGCCAAACAAGATGGCACTTTCAATTGCACTGAGTGCTGGAGTGAGAAAGAACAAACTGCTCACACGCGCAGCCGAATGTCGCGAGATGAGGAGCATCATCAGCATTACAGCGGCAATGGAAAGAACCAGCACCGACCACAGCAAGGCAAGCACCAATTCTGTATTGATATTGAATTCCCATTCTTCAAACAAACTTGAAGCAACAAGTAATACAGCGCCTGCAGAAACATATTGCGCTGCAGTACCAGTAACGAGCGGCATTTCCTTTCCGCGTGCACGTTGCACCAACGTGCCAGTCGACATTCCAATTACAGAAACAACCATTGCAAGTAATGCAGGTCTCGTGACGTCACCAAGTCCGTCACTCACTTTGTCAACCACTACGACAAGCACACCAGAAATTCCCAACATCACGCCAACCCATTGGCTGCGTCGCAGGCGTTCTTTCAACAGCACTCGACCCGCAACAGAAGTAGCAACAGGATGCAAGCCTGCGATGAGCGCACTCAATCCAGAGGGAAGCCCTTTCTTAATTGCATAGAACACGCCGCCCAAATAAATGGCGTGCATGCACGTACCGACGATGGCCGATGTTGACCACGAACCCCGTGCAAGTTTTGGAGCCTTCACAATTTTGGCGATGATGTACAACAACACTGCCGCGCACAGCATGCGAACCGTAAGAAACGAAAGCGGTCCAGCGTTATTCGTGCTGTACCGAGCAACAACAAATCCAGTACTCCACAATGCAACAAAGATCCATGGCGTTAATCGCTCAAATAGCGGCGTGCGAGTGGTCATGCTGACTGAATGAGGTCCCACGTGTTGCCATACAGGTCTTCAAACACGGCAACCGTTCCATACACCTCGCGCCGTGGCTGTTCGCGAAACACCACGCCACGCGATGTCCACGCTGCGAAATCGCGATCAAAGTTGTCGGTCTGCAGAAAGAAACCCACTCGCCCACCAGTTTGATTACCAATACTTGCTTCTTGTTGTTCGCCATCCGCACGTGCAATCAGCAACGAAGCGCCTTCGCCAGCCGACACCACAACCCAACGTTTACCATCGCCCATGTCGGTGTCTTCAACAAGTGAGAAACCCAACTTGCCAACAAAGAACCCAATCGCTTCGTCGTATTCGCGCGCCACATAGGTGACGAGGCCAAGGCGATTCATATTGACTTACGCGTGAATGGTGTTTTCCACCACGAACATGCGTCGACGACCGGAAACATTTGCCAACGAATCGGCAACAACAGACTTGCCAATCTCACTTGCATACGCAGCTTCGAAATCGCCTTGGGTATCGAACCACAGTTCAGACACGCCGTCTGGGTCGCCGTCTGCTGGATTATCCACCAAGTTGAATACGCCTTTGCGCAGGTTTGGCATTTGCTTTGCCAGTGGTGCATGTTGCTTCAACCACCAATCGGCAAACTGATCATGTGTTGCGCCTTCTGCGCGCGTAAGCAAGATGATCGCTTTGAAACTCATGATGGCTTCTTGGTACGAGCGAACGGACGACCACCAACTGCCAA
>JBIKHN010000155.1:0-3316 GCA_044362135.1 Ilumatobacteraceae bacterium
TGGCGAGAAGCACCAAGTCAGACTATTGCGCTGGCGTATTGTGGAAGCCGATGCCAAACAAGCCGAGTAGCGCAGTTGGCCCGATCGGCATGTTCGACTCGGGGTTTGGCGGACTCACTGTTGCGCGTGCAGTTATTGACCTGCTTCCTCATGAAGACGTGGTGTACATCGGCGATACCGGTAGGTATCCGTATGGCAATAAACCAGCCGAGCAAGTACGCGAATATGCACGCGAATTGGCGTGGAGTTTGGTGAACGACTACAACGCAAAGCTTGTTGTTATTGCTTGCAACACTGCGGCCTCAGTTGCTTTGCACGAGCTTGCAGCAGAACTGCCTGTGCCCGTACTTGGGGTGGTGGAGCCAGGTGCGCGAGCGCTTGTGCGTGCAACGCAGAACGGCAAAGTTGGTGTCATTGGCACAGTAGGAACAATTTCCTCTGGTGCATATGTGCAAGCCATTCGAAATACGAATGCACATGTTGCACTCACATCGGCTGCGTGCCCAGGGTTTGTCGAATTTGTTGAACGCGATCAAACCTCTGGCGACGAGGTGACGGTGTTGGCAGAGCGTTTGCTTGCGCCGGTGCGTGATGCAGGAGTAGATGCGCTGCTGCTTGGGTGCACTCACTACCCGTATTTGTCACGCGTGATTAGTGAAGTGATGGGGCCGAAAGTAGTGCTGGTAAGCAGCGGAGATGAAACGGCATTTGCGGTGCGTGACGCTCTAGCCGAATCGGGAATGGCAGCAACGAGTGGAGTTGGTTCGCATCGCTTCTTGTCCTCAGGTGACATCGCCTGGTTTGCTCAACTAGGTCGCAGATTGCTTGGCCCGGAACTGGATAGTGCAGAGCAATGGTCGAACAACAAGATTTAACAACAACAGGGAGAAATACACATGACACGTTTTGATGGCAGACAACACAACGAATTACGTCCAATTTCGTTTCAACGCGACTTCACTGAAATGTCAGCGGGGTCGGTGCTCGTGTCGTTTGGAAAAACGCGAGTGTTGTGCACGGCTTCATTGGACGAAGATGTTCCGCGTTGGATGAAGGGCAGTGGCAAAGGTTGGGTGACTGCTGAGTATTCAATGCTTCCTGGTTCGTCGCCAGAGCGTGTTGGTCGCGAAGCTGCAAAGGGCAAGCAGTCTGGACGCACTGTAGAAATTCAGCGTCTGATTGGCCGCGCGTTGCGTTCATCAATTGACATGAAGCAACTCGGCGAGCGACAAATTCTGATTGACTGCGATGTTTTGCAGGCAGACGGAGGAACACGTACCGCAAGTATTTGTGGAGCATTTGTTGCGTTGCACGACGCGATTACCCGCATTCAGCAAAACGGCGGGCTCACGCTAAACCCGCTGCATTCAATGTGTGCAGCAATCAGTGTGGGAATACACAACGGCAATCCTGTGCTCGACCTTCCTTACGAAGAAGACTCAAAGGCCGAAGTGGACATGAACGTGGTCATGTTGCAACCGATTAACGGTGGCGAGCCAACCTATGTTGAAGTGCAGGGCACAGCCGAAGGAAAAGCATTTTCGCGTAGCGAATTGGATGCTTTGCTTGGGCTTGCCGCAGGTGGGCTCGAGCAAATTTTCGCAAAGCAACGCGAAGTGATTGCCACTCCACCAACGCCACGCCCACTCGGTAGATAATCATGTTGCGCGTAGTCTGCGCATCTGCCAACCCGCACAAGGTTGCCGAAATTTTTGAACTCATGGGTGGAGTCATTGACTTGCAGCCACGCCCAGCAGATCTGGCTGATGTAGTTGAAGATGCGGACACTCTTGTTGGCAATGCGCGACTGAAAGCTGTCGCAGTTTGTGCAGCAACTGGTTTGCCTGCATTGGCTGATGACACTGGGTTGGAAGTGGATGCGTTGAACGGCGCACCTGGAGTTCGCACTGCGCGCTTTGCCGGCGAACAAGCAACCGATGCTGACAATCGAGCAAAAATGTTGCGCGAACTGAGTGGCAAAGCACGAACGTGCAGGTTCAGAACAGTTGCATTGCTGCGATTTCCTGATGGCAGAGAAATCATTGCTGAAGGTGTGTGTGAGGGCAGTATCGCCGAGGCAGAAGTTGGTGATCGGGGCTTCGGTTACGACCCGTTATTCATTGCGCGTGACGGAGACGGCAGAACGTTTGCGCAAATGTCAGTAAGTGAAAAGCACGAACTGTCGCACAGGGGAAAAGCTTTTCGAGCTCTCTCGGAAATTCTGAAGCGCGAATTACCAACCGCGTAAGTCAATTGCCCAGCGGTCAACAATGTCGTCGCCGCTTACGATCCATGCTGCATCGTGTTGAGCAACGGTTGGGTCAACGTGTGCAGGAGTAACGCGAATGCGTGTTCCAACCTTTGGCGGAGCGCCTTCATTGGGTGAGAACGTGGTGTGTTCGTCGGAGCAGAACCATACCGAGTGGCCATCGATGGATGGGTTGCCGTGGTCCATGCCAAGTGACTTCAGGCCAACGTCAATCACTGCCCACTTTTGGTTTGATGAAATAACGGTGCCGACAACAAACACTGCTTGAGCAAAAGGTAAACCAAGTTGTGCGTACTGTGTGTCCATCAATGAATACGAGCCGGCTTGAATTTCGGTGACGCCTGTGCTGCCGTGCAGGTTGTAGGTGCCAGTACCGCCAGCCGAAATAATCTCGCCACCAACATCGTTTGCGGCTGAGCGCAGCAACGCCATGCACGCTTCAGCTTTGGCAAGTCGTTCACTATGTTCAGCAACCATCATGAGGTGACCTTCGTAGCCCATCACACCGCGAACAGTTTTGCCAAGCGAGCGTGCTTTGTCGGCAAGTGAGCCAGCGAGTTCTGGCGCAATGCCACAGCGGGGTAGTCCAACGTTGACATCGATGAGAACATGTCGAATTCCTGCAGCATGAGCAGCTTGCAGAGTTTCTTCAGAATCAACCGCCACGGTGATGAGCGCACTGTCTTGAAGCGCCGCCATTTCTTGCAGACGAATGGCATCGACGCTTTCGTTTGCAAGCAGTAGATCGTCTCCAACACCTGCCTTCACCATGCCCACAACTTCGCGTGGTGTAGCGCAAGTGAATGTGGTGTGTCCGGCACGAACCTGTTCGCGGGCAAGCGATGTGCATTTAGTTGCCTTCATATGTGGACGCAAACGTGTGCCAGGTATTGCGGCCGCCATGGTGGCAATGTTTTGTTGCGCAATGGCGCCGTCAATCACGAGCGCTGGGGTCTGTATCTCAGATATGCGCACTGGTTGAGAACTCACAGTGCCGACGGAGAGACTCGAACTCTCACTGACAGCATCCTAAGTGCTGTGCCTCTG
>JBIKHN010000156.1:0-3297 GCA_044362135.1 Ilumatobacteraceae bacterium
GAGTAGTTGCCACCATTGCGGCAATCATTACTGCAAGTTTGGTTCGTTCAACCGAAAACTAAAGCGTTGACGTGATGGCCATGATTTCGGCCGCAACTTGTTCTGCTAAGTCGTCCTTCGGCATGGCGATTTGCATCTGCATCATTTTCGTCATATCGCCTTCGACCTTTACCTTGCCCGACAAAAATGCCTGCATGCCCGCTTGTGGGTCTTGCTCAAGAAAAATTGCGCGAGCAGTTGCGTAATCGGTGGTCACCGTGAGGTCAGGCGATTCAAGGTGACCCAAGTCCATGACCAGTTCACCCGATGACGTGTCGATGTGGCTCTGAATGACTCCGTCGCCAAATGGCACGTTTTTCACCACTTGATTCATGCGAATAGACACCGGAATCTTTGGTGCTTGACCCTCAAACTTTGCGCGAATGAGCCGCGCTTCGGCAATCCATTCGGGGGAGAGAAAAGGGTTTGGCACGTGAGGCAGGCTAGTTGTTTGCTGCGCGAATTGCATCTCGTGTGTCAATTGCAACAGCGCGACTGGCCTGCGCGAAATCTTCGCCGCTGCTGGCATACAACACAGCACGCGATGAGTTGATGATGAGGCCAGTTCCTGCTTCGTTGCGACCAGCACGCACGGCAGAAACGATGTCGCCACCTTGCGCACCAATTCCTGGAACAAGGAATGGCATGTCGCCAACTATCCCTCGAACCTCTGCAAGTTCCTGTGGGTACGTAGCGCCCATTACCAATGCGGTATCGCCAATATCGCGCCACTTCGAAGCTGCAGCGATGGCAACATGTTTGTACAGCGATGTTCCATTCACCATTTTGGATTGGAACTCGCCACTGCCACTGTTTGAGGTGCGGCACAACACGATGGTTCCTTTTTCAGGCGTTTGCAGAAATGGCATCAGCGAATCAGTTCCTAAATATGGATTAACAGTGACTGCATCGGCTTGGTACCGCTCGAATGCTTCGCGTGCGTACAGCGCAGCGGTGTCGCCAATGTCTCCACGTTTGGCATCCAGGATCAAAACTACGTGCGGATACTGCGTACGAATGTGATCGCACACGGCTTGCAGTTGGGCTTCTGCGCCATTGGCAGCGAAGTACGCGATTTGTGGCTTGAAGGCACACACGGTGTCGGCAGTTGCATCAACAATGTCGAGACAAAACTTTTGAATGCCGAGAGGATCATTTTTGAGGTGCGCAGGAAGTTTGTTGATGTCTGGATCAAGTCCAACGCATAGCGCAGAATCAGTTTTCGCCCATGCGGCATTCAGCTTCAAATAGAACGACATGTTGTGGTTCAGTCAACAATCGCAATGGCGCCGGTAGGGCAGAGCTCTTCGGCTGCAGTCACTTGAGCGCGAAGGTCTTCACTCGGTTCAACTTGCAGGATGTACAGCATTCCGTCTTCACGAATTTCGAACACGGTTGGAGCCTGATGCACACATCCACCTGTTGAAGCGCACATATCAAGATCTACGGTTACGCGCATGTCCCAACAGTAGTTGAAGGACTATTTATGTTTGCGAGTTGCCTCGTGGCGTTGGAACGCACTCAGCACTGCACGAAGTGACGCGGTAATGGTGTTTGGGTCGATACCCACGCCCCAGCGATTGTGGCCGCTGTCGTCGCCCGTTTCTACATAAGCAACTGCAGTGGCTTGTGAACCCTGACCAAGCGCATGCTCGGTGTAGTCCTTCACATCGAGGTTGCCGCTGAACTGCCCACGGATGGCACGGACAAACGCATCAATTGGGCCATTGCCCTTGCCAATGAATGTTTGTCGGGTGCCATTGATGTCAATTTGTGCAGTGATCTCAGTATGGCCGGTCACCGATTCGCTCTTCAGTTCATGACTAATCAAGTTGTAGGTAGGAAACTCAGGAAGGTATTCGTGATTGAACGCATTCCACAACATTGCCGGGCTGATTTCTGTTCCCGAATCTTCAGTGATGTGTTGAATATTTTGCGAGAACTCAATTTGAAGACGACGTGGAAGGTCAAAACCATGTTCTGCCTTCATGATGTATGCAACGCCGCCCTTGCCCGACTGGCTGTTTACACGCACAACCGATTCGTATGAACGGCCAACATGCTTAGGGTCAAGCGGCAAGTAGGGAACACCCCATTGGTCGTAGGTGTCGGAAAGTGCTTCAAAGCCCTTCTTGATTGCGTCCTGGTGGCTTCCCGAGAACGCGGTGTACACCAAGTCGCCAACGTATGGCTGGCGCTCAGGAACCGGAAGGCGATTGCAATACTCGGCATCGCGGCGCAATGCATCGATATCGGTGATGTCGAGTTCAGGGTCGACACCATTCACAAACAAGTTCATGGCCAACGTAATGAGATCGACGTTTCCGGTGCGCTCGCCGTTGCCGAACAATGTTCCTTCAACGCGATCGGCACCAGCCATCACTCCAAACTCTGCGGCAGCAACTGCGCATCCGCGGTCGTTATGCGGGTGCAATGAAATGATGACCGTGTCACGCTGAGCAATGGTGCGAATGAACCATTCAATAACATCGCCGTACACGTTTGGCGTGTAGCACTCCACCGTTGCTGGCAAATTCAAAATTAGTTTCTTTGCGCTTGTTGGTTGAATCACCGCCATCACTGCTTCGCAGATTTCAATTGCAAAATCTGGCTCGGTCAAAGTGAAACTCTCTGGCGAATATTCGTAACGCACATCGGTACCAGGAAGTAGGTGTTCTAAGTCCTTGCACAACGTTGCAGCCCTCACCGCAATGTCGATAACACCTTGCTTGTCAAGACCAAATACCACGCGGCGCTGCAGTGGGTTTGTGGAGTTGTAGAAGTGCACGATGGCGCGCTTTACACCCTTCAAACATTCGTATGTGCGCTTCAACAAATCTTCGCGGCACTGCACCAACACTTGAATGGTGACATCCTCGGGAATGAGATCTTGCTCAATCAGCAAGCGAACGAAATCAAAATCGGGTTGCGAAGCAGAAGGGAATCCAACTTCAATTTCTTTGAAGCCCATTTTTACGAGCGTGTTGAACATGCGCAGCTTGCGCTCGGGATCCATTGGGTCGATGAGCGCCTGATTGCCGTCGCGAAGATCGACTGAACACCACAGTGGTGCCATCGTGGTCACGTTGTTCGGCCAGGTGCGGTCCTTCAGCACCACCGGAACGAACGGTGTGTACTTTTCGAATGGCATCTTTTTTGGTGTTACGGGCTTTGGGGCCATGTTGCGTTTCTTTCTCGGTAATGAAAAAACCCCCTGACCTTTCGGTTCAGAGGGTTTCGGCGGCAGCGAATATGGGG
>JBIKHN010000049.1:0-9148 GCA_044362135.1 Ilumatobacteraceae bacterium
TAACACTAGAGACAATTGAGAAAGACAATCGGTAGCCTTGAATCGCTACTTGGCCCCATCGTCTAGTGGCCTAGGACACTACCCTCTCAAGGTAGCGGCACGGGTTCGAATCCCGTTGGGGCTGCAAATCACTTATGAAACGTTTCCTTGTTATCGCGCTTACATCACTCTCGCTTATTGCGTGCTCTACGGCTGAACAATCAGCGTCAGTAGTTGCATGTCCGGCGCCAGATGCTGCAGATGCAACGGCAATAACTCCAGAGCGTGCAGAGATGCTTGTTGGATTGATGGAAGCTGATGCAGAAAAGTGCGCAACTGATCTTGGTTGGGCGTATCGCGTTGGTTCACGCGATGGTGAAAACTTTGCGTTGACTGCAGATTATTCTGAGCAGCGCGTAACAGTTACCATCACGCTTGGTGTTGTTACTGCTATTTCAGTTGGCTAGCAACTGGTCGCCTGTGCGACCAAGGCATTGCCACTTCTAATTGCGATGCAAGTCGAATGAGTAAGTCTTCACGTCCATAGGCAGCAACCAATTGCATGCCAACAGGAACCCCAGCGGCCGTCCAATGCAACGGGAGGCTGATTGCGGGTTGACCGCTGGTGTTGAATGCTGGTGTAAACGGCACGAAGTCTGCTGCAACTTTCATTGGTTTCATTGGGTCGCGTGGATCGTTGTCAAATGAACCGATAGGCAGAGGAACTCGGGAGGCTGTTGGCGTTAACAGAATGTCCCAACCGTCTGCCCACCATTGCTGAACTGCTCGGCGGTAGTGCGAAGTGGAGAGAATTGCATTCGCATAGTCGGTTGCTGAAGCACGTTTTGAATACTCGGCCATCGTCCAGTTCACAAGTTCGAAATCATCTTGCGTTACTTCTCGTCCGAGTAATGCAGCGACACCTTCGCGTGCGACAGACATGTTTGTGCTCCACAACGAAGTGAACTTTGGCGCGAACGTTTGGTCTTCAAGTGCTTTTGGCCACGCCGCATCAACATGATGTCCAAGTTCCTCAAGTACCTTTGCTACCAAGCGCACACCTTCGGTGCACTCCGGGTCGATGTCTCCAGGAACTGGTCGATGATCGAGAAAACCAATTTTCAGTTTTCCTGTTGGCGCACCTACTTCTTGAAGGTAAGGACGCGTAGGTGGAGGGGCGATAACGCGATCGCCAACTGCCGGACCTTCCACGATGTCGAGCAGCAGAGCAGTGTCGCGCACGGTGCGACTGACGACGTGTTCAACACCTAAATTTGTTTCATCGCGAAATGGTGCCGCGGTAATGCGACCTTGACTTACCTTGAGGCCAACGAGACCACAGCAAGCTGCAGGAATTCGCACTGAACCACCGCCATCGGTTGCGTGTGCTGCTGGAACAATTCCGGCTGCAACTGCTGCAGCACTTCCACCACTTGACCCTCCAGCCATGCGGTTGGTGTCCCATGGGTTGCGCGTTGGACCCCAGGCTTCTGGTTCCGTTGTTGGCACACTCCCGAATTCTGGCGAATTTCCTCGGCCAAAGATTACGAGACCCGCATTCATGAAGCGCTGTACGATTTCTGCCGTGTAATCAGAGTTCAGTGCTGCTGTCTTCATTGCTTTGTTCCCGTTGGAGAGTGGAAAGCCCTTCATTGCAGCGTGAAGGTCCTTCAAGATAAACGGAACACCTCGAAGCGGCATTGAAGAATTCGCTGGAAGGTTGCGGGCCATTTCTCGTGCTTTATCGAACCAGGTGAATGTGAGCGCATTGATCGCTGGATTGAGCTGCTCTGCTCGTTCAATTGCGGCATCAAGAAGTTCGACTGGAGTTACCTTCCCAGAGCGGACAAGTTCGGCCTGGTCTACTGCATCAACCCATTGTGTGTCTTTAGCAAGCGATGACATTGCAGTTCCCCCTGATTGGTTAGGGTTTACAAACTGTGAGCAGTTCTGAACCCACTCTGCAACTTACTGCGCGAGATGTACTCAAGTCTTCATCGGTTCGCCGCATGCTTACATCGAGTTTTGCTTTCTATGTAGGTGTGATGCTGCAGGCAGCAACGCTTGGCAAACATATTTTTGACATCACAGGCAGGGCAATTGATATCGGCTGGCTTGGATTAGCCGAGTTCGCACCTATTGCGTTACTAGTGCTCGTCAGTGGAAGCGTTGCCGACAGATATAACCGCAAGCACGTTGCGGCTATTGCTCTCGCTGGTGAGCTGATGTGTGCCTTATCCCTTGTTTGGTATTCAGTGTCAATTCGAGGGGATGAGAATCCGGCGGTATGGCCATTTTTCTTGATTGGCGTGGTCTTTGGTTGTTGCCGCGCGTTTCTTTCTCCAGCAGTGCGCTCGATGTATCCCATGGTTGCCCCAGACGGCGGATTGCCACCAATTATCGCCATGAGTTCGGCGGTATGGACATCGGCGATGATCATTGGGCCAGCCGCTTCGGGGTTGCTCTACAGCATTGATCCGTGGATGCCATACGCAACAACAGCAGTACTCACACTCATCGGCATCATCGGAATTTTGCGAGTGCAGTTTTTACGCGAACCTCCGCCGCGTGATCCGAACGAAAAGGTGACAGTGCGCTCGGCAATGGAAGGACTGCACTTTGTTAGGCGTACACCAATTTTGTTGGCCGTGATTTCGCTGGACCTGTTTGCGGTCTTGTTCGGTGGTGCAGTTGCATTGCTGCCGGTAATCGCCGAAGAACAACTGGGCGTTGGCGATGTTGCATACGGATGGTTACGGGCGGCGGGAGGAATAGGCGCGGCATCAATGGCGGTGTTTCTGGCGATGCGTCCTCTTCGTAGAAACGTTGGGCGATCATTGTTGATCGCAGTAGGCGTGTTTGGTTTAGCGACCATCGTGCTGGGGGATACATCGAGTTACGTCGTCGCGTTTATTGCAGTATTGGTATTGAGTGCTGCAGACATGGTGAGCGTGTTTATTCGCGGGTCAATCGTTCCGCTTGTCACGCCTGACGAGAAACGCGGTCGAGTTTCGGCTGTAGAGAATGTGTTTATCGGTGCAACCAATGAATTGGGAGCATTTGAATCTGGGGTTGCCTCGCAAGCCTTTGGTACTCCAGCAACGGTGATCGGCGGAGGGGTTGCCACGATTGCCATCGTTGGAGTGTGGTGGATTGGGTTTCCGTCACTGCGCAAAATTGACCGATTTAGTGACTTAGAGACGAACGAGAACCCCGCATAGAAATTGGTTCGGCAACTACTGTGAAAGACATGTCTAAACCCCTCAAGACAAGTGGAATCGTGCACGAGTTCAAAGCGTTTGTCAATCGCGGAAGCGTGGTTGATGTTGCAGTGGCCTTCGTTATGGGCGCCACCTTCAAGACTGTGATTGATGCCGTCGCCGGAGACGGTAAGGACAATCAAGGAATCCTCGGTGGATTGGTTGGCGCTGTGTTCGGTGGAAATCGACCAAACTTCAATGACAAGGGCGTGACTCTGAACGGAAGTTTCATTCCCATTGGCGGTCTTTTGACTGCAGTTTTGAATTTCTTAATGGTTGGCACAGTGATGTTCTTCGTGATTAAGGCGTATGGTCGTTTTCGTAATTCAAAAACTGAAGAGACGACGAATGAGCTGTTGGCATCTATTCGTGACGAACTTCGCGAGCAGCGGAAAAACTAAATGCGTCGTAATCGGTTTGTTGCTGGCGTCATCGCGACCTTGCTCGCGGTTGTCGTTGTCGTTGGTGCATATCGCTTTATAATTAATCGCAGCGAATACTTAGATGGTGTTGGCAGAATTCCTGGCGGCGACTTCAACTCGCTTATTACGCTTCCAGATGGGGTGGACCTCACGTTTCCTGGATTGATCGGTCAAATGATCGGGCCACAAATACAAGGAAATCGCGTATTGATGATTGGCGATTCAATTCTTGCTTCAACGTCAAGTCGCTATGGCAATGAAATGTGCAACACGCTCACAAAGCTTGGATGGCAAGTTGCAGTCGAGGCGCAAGCAGGAGAATTCATTGGCTTTGGCGCAAAGGTGCTTGGTCGCAGATGGGAAGAAGGTTGGGATACCGCAGTGGTGTTTCTCGGCACGAACAGTGACGACAACATGGTGGCCTATGAAGAGAAACTGCGCGAGATGTTTGATGTGCTTTCGCAAAATCCATTCGTCGTGCTCACCACCGCCGAGTTTCGCCCGAAGCAGCTGCAGATCAACGAGATCATCAAGCGTGTTGCCAGCGAATATGGCAATGTGACCGTGCTTGACTGGGCTGCAGTAGCAAGAAATAACGGTTTGATTGGAACTGATGGAGTGCATCTAACAGCAGACGGTCGTGCTGTTTTTGCGACTGCCGTTGCGCGATCACTTGAATTTGCGCGTGATCGGAATAATGGCCAATGCCTGCCGTCAATTTTTCAAAACGACTCAAAAGTTCTGGACGCAATGCCTACAACTATTCCTGCCGAAACGGTGACCACAGACGTCCCTGAGGATGCGGTACCAACTACGGTTACCCCATGACAAACCACATGAAGATTGGAATTTTTGGCTCGAACAACGACAGCACCGTCGACGGAGTGCTTGCAGAAGTCAAAGCAGCAGAGCGAGACGGCTTTGCCTCCTATTGGCAGTCACAAATTTTCGGTCTTGATGCACTGAGCACGCTTTCCGTTGTGGGCCATCAGGTTCCACGCATCGAACTTGGCACCAGCGTTATTCCTACGTATCCACGTCATCCGATGATGTTGGCGCAACAAGCGCTCACAGCGAACCAGGCAAGCGGCGGTCGCTTGTGCTTGGGAATCGGTCTCAGTCACCAAGTGGTGATTGAAGGAATGTTGAATCTTTCCTTCGATAAGCCGTTGCGTCACATGAAGGAATACTTGTCAATTTTGATGCCATTGATTCATGATCAAAAAGTTTCATTCGCTGGTGAAACACTCACCACGCATGCCGAACTCACCATTGGAAAGCCACAAAGCTGCGATGTAGTCGTTGCGGCACTTGGGCCACAGATGCTGAGACTTGCTGCAGCAATGACTCAAGGAACACTTACATGGTGCACCGGCCCAGAAACGCTGCGCACACTTACCGTGCCAACAATTAACGAGGCTGCAGACAAACTTGGAAAGCCAAAGCCTCGCGTTATTGCCGCACTTCCAGTGTGTGTCACAAAAGATGTTGAAGGCGCACGCGCTCGAGCAGCACAAGTGTTTGCGGTGTATGGACAATTGCCAAGTTACCGAGCAATGTTGGACCACGAAGGCGCTGCTGGCCCTGCAGACGTTGCCATCATCGGTTCAGCAAGCGAAGTCTTCGACAAGGTTGCAGCATTGCAAGAGGTTGGAGTCACCGATTTTGGTGGAGTGGAGTTTGGTGCAACGCCAGACGAACAACACGACACACGTGAAATGTTGAAGTCGCTGTTACAGCGCTAGTTCACTATTTGCGAACAGTTAACTTGACGCCAGTATTGGCGTTGATTGCATCAAAGAAGTCGTTGCCTTTGTCGTCAACCACGATGAATGCAGGGAAGTCTTGTACTTCAATTTTCCACACTGCTTCCATGCCGAGTTCTGCGTATTCAAGAACTTCAACCTTGGTGATGCAGTCTTGTGCCAAGCGTGCTGCTGGACCACCAATGGAGCCGAGGTAAAACCCTCCGTAGGTATTGCAGGCATCGGTGACCTGCTTGGAGCGGTTGCCCTTTGCCAACATGACAAAACTTCCACCTGCTGCTTGGAAGTCGGCAACATAACTGTCCATGCGACCTGCTGTAGTTGGGCCAAATGAACCTGATGCAAAACCTTCTGGCGTTTTAGCGGGACCTGCGTAATACACGCAGTGGTCTTTCATGTACTGCGGGAGGCCGTTGCCAGCATCGAGACGTTCTTTGATTTTTGCGTGAGCAATATCCCGAGCCACCACCATTGGGCCGGTGAGCATGACCCGCGTTTTCACGGGGTACTTCGACAACGTGTCACGAATTTCTGACATTGGCTGGTTGAGATCGATTGCTACTACTTCCGTTGCTAAATGTTCTTCGGTGACTTCCGGAAGGAAGCGTGCAGGATCGGTTTCTAGTTGTTCAAGAAAGATGCCCTTGCTGTTGATCTTGCCAAGAGCCTGGCGGTCGGCGCTACAACTCACAGCCATAGCAACAGGGCAACTTGCGCCGTGGCGAGGCAGGCGAATAACTCGTACGTCGTGACAGAAGTACTTGCCACCAAATTGCGCACCGATGCCTGTTTGCTGCGAAAGTTCAAGCATCTTGCGCTCAAGATCAAGATCACGGAATGCATGACCAAGTTTGCTGCCCGAAGTTGGCAACGAATCGAGGTAACGAGCGCTTGCCAGTTTGGCAACTTCGACTGCGTATTCCGCAGAAGTTCCACCAATGACAATTGCAAGGTGATACGGAGGACACGCTGCAGTGCCAAGTGTCTTCATTTTTTCAAACGCCCAAGGCAACAACGACTTCTCATTCAATAGTGCTTTGGTCTCTTGGAACAAATAACTCTTGTTTGCCGAACCGCCACCTTTAGCCATGAACAAGAACTTGTATTCATCGCCGTCAACAGATGAGATTTTGATTTCCGCAGGAAGGTTGGTGTCGGTGTTTACTTCTTCGTACATCGAAAGCGGAGCAAGTTGGCTGTAGCGAAGGTTGCTGGTGAGATACGTGTTGTAGATGCCGCGTGAAATTGCTTCTTCGTCGCCGCCGCCCGTAAATACGAACTGGCCTTTCTTGCCTTTCACAATTGCTGTACCCGTGTCTTGGCACATCGGTAACACGCCACCCGCAGAGATGCTGGCGTTCTTGAGCAAATCAAGGGCTACGAATCGATCGTTGTCGCTTGCTTCGGGGTCAACCATGATGTTGGCAAGCTGTTGCAAGTGGCTTGCGCGCAACAGGTGAGCGATGTCGCGCATGGCGTGCTCGGTGAGCAAAACGATTGCTGCTGGATCAACTTTGAGAAACGTTCCCTCGCTGGTTTCAAAAGTGGAAACACCTTCGTTCCCTAAGAAACGGTATTCCGTGTCATCTGCGCCAAGAGGAAGCAGCTCTGAAAATTCAAAAGGTGCTGGCGTTGGCTTTGCCATTACACGAGTGCCGGTGTGCCCTTGTAGGTACCTGGGTCGCCAGCAGCTGGAATCAATGGACGTGACCACTTCACGGTGTCGGCAATGTAGTCAGACACTTCGCGCCACGACTTCGGGCTCCATCCCTGAGCACACTGTGGAACGGTTCCGTCTGACTGAATAAACACAAACGCAGGAAGTTCTGTGAGTCCGAGTTGCTTTACCAACACGCGATCTGGATCGGTGAAGGTGAGAAACTGATCGGCAAGTGGTCCAAGAAATTTCTTGGCGTCAGCTTCAGATGATGTGACAACAAAATTGACTCGCGTGGCCGAACCAGCAAACTCGTGAAGGATTCGTCCTGCAGTTTTGAGGATCCATGCACTTTCGTTGGTGTAGGGATCGATGACAATTGAAGCGAGGTGAAAAGTGGTCAGCCACTCACGTAGCGGGCGAGCCTCGCCGTTGAGGGGTTTGAGTGAGGTGTCGAGAGAAGGTGCGTTTGCCACAGGATGAGACGGTAGCAAGTTAGAGCACTAGCGTCTCAACAATGCACCCGATTGAGCATCTGCGCTATGTGGCGCGTGCCACTGGAGCCGACCCGGTGGCACTGGTGAGCGAGACAGCACAAGCGCTATTTGGCTTGCATATGGAGCCTGCAGGCTTGGTTCTGGCCGCGCGGAGAATCGTCGAGCGACATCCAACGTGTGCGCCATTGTGGTGGTTGTGTGCACAGGCGTTATCGGCTCTTGACCCGTTCGAACGACTGTACGAACTCGAATCAGAGATTGACAAGGATGCAACGACTGACCACTTACTTGCACAAATTGGTGATGCACAAATGGTGTGCATTGTCGGATGGAGTCCAACCGCTCTAGAAGCACTGGTGCAGCGAGGCGATTGCAAAGCATTAGTGATTGATTCATTCGGTTCTGCTGACAGTGCGGTGAATGCGCTTGAGCGCGTTGAAGTTGAAGCAGAAAGCGTGTCGATTGAGCACGCAGCACGCGCTATTGACATGTGCGACATGGTGGTGCTTGACGCGCTCGGTTGTGGCCCAGACGAATTCCTAATGACTTCGGGTTCGCATGGCGTTGCCGCACTTGCATACGTTGCGCAAAAACGTGCAGTCGTCACTGCACGTCGTGGAACGCGACTGCCAGCAGAATTGTGGGAATCCATGAAGTCGCGCAATTTCGATGTGCAACGACCATGGCGCACCGAGGTGGACGTTGTTCCGCGAGAACTACTTCGCGCTGTCGTTGGTCCGCAGGGAATAGTGGATGCTTCGCTATCGGTAGTGGCTGAATGTGCCCCTACGACCGAGATGCTCGTGCGCAGTGCGATGTAACCTGTAAGCCATGTCAGCACGCTCCCGCAACCTTCCTCGCCGTTCATGCCTATCTATTCCAGGCTCGTCAGAAAAAATGCTGGGCAAAGGCCCAGGAATACCTGCCGACATGGTGTTCCTCGATCTTGAAGACGCAGTTGCTCCAAAAGAAAAAGAAGCTTCACGCGCAAAGATCGCCGCTGCAATTCGTGGCAACGACTGGGGCGACAAGGTGTTGTGCGTTCGCGTGAACGACTGGAGCACCAAGTGGACTGCATACGACATCATTGAAGTTGTTGGCAGCGCTGGTGAGCGTCTTGATGAAATAATGTTGCCAAAGGTTGAATCTGCAGCGCAGATCGTGGCAACCGACATGTTGCTTCGCCAAGTTGAAATTTCGGCTGGTTTGCCAATCGGCCACATTGGAATTGAAGCGCAAATTGAAACTGCTCGCGGACTCATCAATGTTGAAGAGATCTGTGCAGCAAGTCCACGACTTGAAACCATCATCTTTGGACCAGCCGACTTTGCAGCAAGCATGGAGATGCCAGTGCTCACAGGTGGCGTGAAGATTGACGAATACCCAGGTGACCACTTCCATTACGTGTACAACAAAATCTTGATGGCAGGACGTGCAAATGGACTGCAAGTAATTGACGGACCGTTCTTGCACGTGCGCGACAGCGATGCGCTTCGCGAATACAGCATGCGTTCACGCATTCTTGGTTACGACGGCAAATGGGCATTGCACCCAGACCAAGTAACCG
>JBIKHN010000050.1:0-9092 GCA_044362135.1 Ilumatobacteraceae bacterium
CACACCCTTTTCAACAGCGTCATCGCCCAAATATGCACCCCATGGCCAACATGCAATTGCAACATCGGTCTTGCACGGCGTGGTGTTGAGTCCCATTTCGCCATATCCGTAATACGCAAGCGGACGGACATAGCAAGCAGGCAATCCTGTTGATGCAACAGTGTCCTTCACTGCTTGAACAAGTTCTTCAAGCGAGTACGGCATTGGCATTGACAAGATTTTCGCCGAGTTGATGAAGCGCTGCATGTGCTCGGTAAGGCGGAACACTGCTGGACCCTTATCGGTTTCGTATGCGCGAATACCTTCGAACACACCGGTGCCGTAATGCAGCGTGTGTGTAAGCACATGAACTTGTGCCTTGTCCCAATCGACAAGCTTTCCGTTCATCCAAATTTTCGGTGTCGTAGTAATTGGCATGACGTCCCCTTAGTTACAAATGTTGATAAAACTTAGCGTTACTTGCCCGCAACTCGGGCTGCAATTTCGTCGCCAACTTGCGAGGTTGAGCCCGCACTTGGCTTTTCGCAGGCTGTGCGCAACTTGGCTGCCCCGGCATCTTCACCCAAGAACTCCAGCATGTGGGCTGCAGACAAAATGGCCGCAACTGGGTTGGCCTTGCCTGTGCCAACAATGTCTGGCGCCGATCCGTGAACCGGTTCAAACATAGAAGGTCCGGTGCGCTTTGGGTTCAAGTTGGCCGAAGATGCAACGCCGATTCCGCCACTTACTGCCCCACCAAGGTCGGTCAAAATATCGCCGAACAAGTTGTCGGTCACAATGACGTCGTATCGCTGTGGATCTTGAACGAAGTAGATACACGCCGCGTCTACGTGGTTGTACGCGGTTCCAACCTGTGGAAACTCTTCGGCAACTTTGTTAAACGTACGCTGCCACAAATCTCCAGCAAACGTGAGCACGTTTGTTTTGTGCACCAACGTCAAGTGTTTGCGCTCGCGCTGTGCGGCAAGCTCAAACGCGTAACGTACGCAGCGCTCTACACCGTGTGCAGTGTTTACGCTTCCCTGTGTTGCCACTTCGAAAGGTGTGCCCTTGCGCAGCACTCCGCCTTCGCCAACATATGGCCCTTCGGTGTTTTCGCGAATCACTACAAAGTCGTGCGACTGAGTGTGGCCAGGTGCAACACCAGCAAACGGACGTTGATTGATATACAAATCCAATTCAAAACGCATCTTCAGAAGTAGACCGCGCTCAATTACTCCTGGTGGTACTGCAGGTGTACCAACTGCGCCAAGCAAGATCGCATCAAACTTACGAAGCTCTGCAAGTGTGGCGTCTGACAACACTTCGCCATCACGCAAGTAACGAGCACCGCCAAGGTCGAAACTTGTGGTTTCTAATTCAATTCCTGCGGCCTTCACCACCTTCAACGCCTCGGCCGTGACCTCTGGTCCAATTCCGTCGCCGCCGATTACTGCAACGCGATGAGCATGTGATGATTTTGCAGACATAGTGATGCTCCATCGTAGGGTGGATTTTGCGCAGATAGCCTTAGTCCGTATGGCTAAGCACCAACTTTCGAAGTCCACATATGACCGTTTACAGGCCGAGTTTGACGACCTCACCACTCGCGGACGCATCGATGTAGCCAACAAAATTGAGCGTGCGCGCGAACTTGGCGACCTCAAGGAAAACGGTGACTATCACGCCGCCAAAGACGAACAAGGCCATATGGAAGGTCGTATTCGCCAAATCGAATCCATCCTTGAAGACGCCGAAGTGGTGTCTCCGGCACCCGACGGCGTTGTCGGACTTGGCTCAATTATCGCCATTGTCTACGAAGGCGACTCGGACAGCGATGCAGAGTCGTACCTCATCGGCCATGTTGAAGAAAAGCCAGACACTAAAGATGTCAGCGTGATGAGCCCTTCTTCCCCGCTCGGTTCAGCACTGCTTGGAGCCAAAGAGGGCGACATGGTTTCGTACGAAGCGCCAAATGGAACGCTCAAAGTAAAAGTGTTGTCTACGAAGTCTCAGAAATAGTTCGGAGATCATGGCGCTTCCCCCCGGCCGCTTAATCGATATTCCAGATCGCGGTCAAACCTTCATTCGCGAAGTGCAAGGGCCAGTCAATGCGCCAACTCTCATTTTGTTGCACGGCTGGACAGCAACTGCCGATCTGAATTGGTTTACCTGTTTCGAAGAACTTGGCAAACACTTCAGTGTTGTTGCACTCGATCACCGCGGACATGGTCAAGGAATCAGGTCGCGCAGTTCATTTCGACTTGAAGATTGCGCAGACGATGTTGTTGCACTCGCAGACACGCTCGGCATCGATACATTCATCCCAGTTGGCTACTCAATGGGCGGAACCATTGCTCAACTCATCTGGAAGCAGCATGAACACCGCGTAAACGGACTCGTGCTGTGTAGCACAGCGCCAATTTTTGCGAAGTCCCGCGAAGAGCGACTTGGTTTTCTTGGACTTACCGGGCTTGCGAGGATCGCTCGGTTCACTCCAACGCAAACCGTTGACTGGATTACCGAGCAGGTGTACTTACAGCGCAAGGCTGAAGGATTGGACCAATGGGCGCTCGAAGAAATGTCGGGTCATGACTGGCGACAAATTCTTGAAGCCGGAAAAGAAATTGGAAGTTTCAATTCATTGAAGTGGTTGTCGGAAGTAGACGTTCCCACATCGGTGGTGATCACCACCCAAGACCAAGTCATTCCTCCCGAGCGACAACAACGACTGTTGGACTTACTCAAAGATGTCGATGTGCATTTAGTTGATGGTGGACATAACGCTATTTACGCAGAGCAACGCACGTACGTTCCCAAACTTGTTGCTGCCTGCGCCAGTGTGTACCAACGCACGTTAAAAAATTAAGCGACAATCGTTTCTAAATCGAGACCAATATCAAGCACTTTTGCAGAGTGCGTAAGCGCACCGACTGAAATGTAATTCACGCCAGTTGCGGCGACACTCTGGGCATTTTCTATCGTAAGACCGCCACTTGCTTCAAGAACTACAGAACGACCTGTTGATGCAAGATGCTGCGCTGCAATAGCAACTGCTTCACGCAAAACATCTGGTTTCATGTTGTCGAGCAACACCAAGTCGGCGCCAGCAGCAAGAGCTGTGCGCAATTGGTCAATGGTGTCCACTTCAATTTCCAACACGATTGACGGCGCAGCAGCGCGAACCGCAGCAAATGCCTCAGCCACTCCGCCAGCAGCAACAATGTGATTGTCTTTCACCAAGGCAGCATCGGAAAGCGACATACGGTGATTCACTCCACCACCACAACGCACTGCGTATTTCTCAAGCGCGCGCATTCCCGGAGTGGTTTTACGAGTGTCGCGCACCTTTGTATTTGTTGAGGCAATGGCATCGGCCCATTGGCTTGTAGCCGTTGCTACTCCAGACAAATGACCGAGCAAATTCAGCGCAGTGCGCTCTGCTGTAAGCAACCCTCGAGTTGGTCCTTCAACGCTTGCAACGCGAGTTCCAGGTTCAACGCGCGCTCCATCTGCAACTAGCTGTGTGAACACCACATTCTCTGCGCCGCACACCATGTCGAAAACAGCGCCTGCAATTGCCAAACCAGCGATGCAACCCATTTGCCGAGATGCGAAAACACCCGCGCTTCGCTGCTTCGCCGGCACAGTTGAATTTGTGGTGACATCAGGACCGTTGTGCAAGTCTTCGTCTAGCGCAACCGAAATAAGCCGACGCACGGCATCAACTTCTAAACCCGCTGCGGTGATGCGCTGAGCAGACTCATCGGAGAGCTTGTGGTGCAACATGGTTACGCCTCGTTCGGAATTCCGCTAATTGACAACGAACCACTGCGCAAAGAAACCTCAAGGTGTCGAACCCAAATTTCACGTTGTTCCGCCGTGTCTGTGCGGCGGTGACAACCGCGGCTTTCTGTGCGTGCAAGCGCGCTTGCAGCAACTGCAGTGGCAACGGTCAAAATGTTGGTTGCTTCAAAATTGCGCCGCGATGGAACCATGCTCGCATCAACTTTTTCGGCAGCAATTGCTAATGCATCAAGGGCATGTTGCAAACCTTCTGGTTTGCGAAGCACGCCAACGTGCTTGCTCATCAGCGTTCGCACGTGAGTACGCAGAGAATCATCAAGTAGTCCCGCGACTTCCGATTCAACGTTCTCTTCTGGCTCTACGCGTTCAGGCATTTTCCACGCAAGGTTTCGCCCTACTCGTGTTCCCACCACCAAGCTTTCGGTAAGCGAATTTGATGCCAAACGATTAGCTCCATGCACTCCCGTGTACGCCACTTCGCCAACGGCATACAGTCCATCAACTTCGGTAATGCCATCCAGGTTTGAATCAATTCCGCCACATGTGTAATGCGCTGCTGGAGCAACAGGAATTCGTTGAGTTAGCGGATCAATGCCAGCAGCGCGACAGGCCTTGGTGATGAACGGGAATCGTTCTTCAAAATTCTCAATGCCCGTGGCGTCCAAATACACATGGTCATCAACACCCGCTGGCGCTTGTGCCATGCGAGCACTGATCGCAGATGCAACCACATCTCGTGGGGCAAGGTCTTCTTGCGGATGCGCACCTTGCATAATGCGCTCGCCTGCAGCATCAAAAAGAATTGCTCCTTCTCCGCGCACTGCTTCGCTAATCAACATCTGTTGCTGTGTTGAACTTGCTGAGTGCCACAACACTGTTGGATGAAATTGCACAAACTCGAGATCTCGCAAGGTAAGTCCTGCGCGTAATGCAAGCGCATGGCCGTCACCCGTCACCGCTGGAGGGTTTGATGTGCTTGCAAATACCTGCCCGTATCCACCAGTTGCAATGACCACTGCTGGTGCTTTCACCAACCCAACGCTTTCGACATTTCCTTGTGCATCAAGTTTTGCAATTCGCACGCCAGCAATACGGCGGCGACCACCAGATGACTTGCCAAACACCAAGTCCAGCGCAAATGCGTGGTCCATTACTTCAACGCCGGCATTGATTGCATTCATGTCGAGCGTGCGCTGCACTTCAGCGCCAGATTGATCGCCACCTGCATGCACAATGCGCGAGCGCGAGTGGCCGCCTTCACGTGTGAGTGCACGCAAGCCGTCGCTACCTGGGTCGAATGCAGCACCAAGCTTTTCTAAATACTGAATTGCTGTTGGGGCGTCGCGCACCAACGAAGTAACCGCCGCCTCATCGCACAAACCTGCACCTGCTTCAAGCGTGTCACGCACGTGTTCGCCAAAGGTGTCGGCTGGGTCGAGAACCGCTGCCAATCCGCCTTGTGCCCACGCAGTACTTCCGGCATCAAGCGTGTCTTTCGTAATAATCAATACGTCTCGTACAGGTCGAGCTGCTAACGCTGCAGCGAGCCCGGCCGCACCAGATCCAAGCACAACAACATCAACTTCACGAGTCCAGGAAACCGCTGGAGCAGCAAGTTGAGTTGGCAAATTCACAGGTATCTGTTGAACGCGCGAACCAGTCGGCACTGTGATTATTCCTTCGTGCGCGAAGGCGTGCCAATGGCAATCATGCGCTCTACCGAAGCACGTGCTTTGTCTGCAATGTCACGCGGAACATCAACAACATCGGTGCCGTCGCGCAATGAGCGAAGCAGTTTCTCTGGAGTAATCATTTTCATGTACTTGCACACTGCAGCGCGATTTACTGGCTCAAAAATGACCAGCGGGTTTGCCTTGCGCAACTGATGCAGCATTCCAGTTTCAGTTGCAACCAAAACTTTTTTCGCATGAGTATTTTGCGCTGCGGTAATCATTCCTGAAGTGGAAAGAATGTGCGTGCGCTCTGCTGGCACTGCTCCACTTGAAGCCAAATACATTGCCGATGTTGCGCATCCACATTCTGGGTGAATGAACAGTTCTGCTTCGGGCTCAGCAGCAACCATGTTCTTCAAATCCTGACCATTGATTCCCGCGTGCACATGGCACTCGCCCATCCAAATATGCATGTTGGTACGACCAGTTTCGCGCTGAGCATGAGCGCCAAGAAACTGATCTGGGCAAAACAAAATTTCTTGGTCAAGTGGAATTGATTGCACTACTTCAACTGCATTCGAAGACGTGCAGCAAATATCAGTTTCCGCTTTTACGGCTGCAGTAGTGTTTACGTAGCTGACTACTGCTGCACCTGGGTGTTCGGCCTTCCATGCACGAAGCTGTTCGGCATTAATGGTGTCTGCGAGTGAACATCCGGCAGCGGCATCGGGAATGATCACCGTTTTCTCGTAGCTCAAAATCTTTGCGGTCTCTGCCATGAAGTGCACACCACAGAAAATGATGGTGCTGGCATCGACTTGTGCCGCAATTCGAGAAAGCGCTAACGAGTCACCAACATGGTGCGCAATTTCCTGAATCTCAGGTACCTGATAGTTGTGAGCAAGAATTACCGCATCGCGCTCTTTGGCTAACGCACGAACTTCTTCGGCCCATGCCGACTTCGGGCCGTAGTCAACGCTGTTGGCGATGCTTGAACTCACACATTTAAGTTATCGGCTAGTCCTGCATTGCCGAATCTGTGGGGTTTTGGGCAACATTCACGGGGCAATCGAACCACATGTTGGTCACTGCATCGGCCAGGCTTCCACGCGCAGCCCCCGCATCGGTCACCACATCGTTCGGGGTATCGGCGAACCGCAAAACAGATCCAACACCGCAGTCGCCCACCACTACAACCAATCGAACTCGCCTGCGCTCTGGATGCTGACTGGGTGGGGTTGATGTTTCTTCATTTTCTTCGTCGTCATCACGAATTGGGGCCGCCCACCCACACGTCAGTACTACAGCGGCGTCGAACATGCGCACGATTGCACTGGTTTGTGCTTCAAGCAGTTCGTACACGTCCCCGTGTTCGGCAAGAAATGTAATTCGTAACGCTCCGTCTTCGTTTCGTGCTGCGGCTTCTTCGTCCACAATGCTGATGCCATACAGGCGTGCCCGCGAAAGATCGAAGCCATCAAGCGATAGGTGCAAGCTGTGTTCTACGCAGGTGGCGAGTGTGACTGGACTAATGGTGTGTTGTGTCATGCCCCGATGTGTGGCTTGGATCCCTTGTACGGAAGCACTATTGAGCCAATTCAGGCAATTCACGGCAGAATAGAGGCATGGCCAATTCAAACGGCAAGCCTCTCACGCTTCCTCAAAAAGTCTGGGACCGCCACGTGGTGCAGAGTTCACCCGGCGAACCAGACCTGCTGTACATCGATCTCCATCTCGTTCACGAAGTGACGAGTCCTCAGGCATTCGACGGCCTGCGCATCAATGGTCGCACCGTGCGACGCCCAGATCTCACCGTGGCAACCGAAGACCACAACGTTCCAACCGAGAACATTCACTTGCCAATTGCCGACGAAATTTCGTCAAAGCAAATTGAAGTGTTGCGTGCAAACGCAAAAGAGTTTGGTGTCACGTTGTACCCAATGGGTCATGCCAAGCAAGGCATCGTGCACGTCATTGGACCAGAACAAGGTCGCACTCTTCCCGGCATGACCATTGTGTGCGGCGACAGCCACACTGCAACACATGGTGCATTCGGTGCACTCGCATTCGGAATTGGCACTAGCGAAGTCGAACACGTTCTTGCAACGCAAACACTTCCGCAATCGCGTCCGAAGTGGATGAGCGTCACTGTTGACGGAACTCTTGCACCGGGTGTAACTGCCAAAGACATCATCCTTGCTGTCATCGCAAAAATTGGCACGGGCGGCGGCATCGGTCATGTCATCGAATATCGCGGTTCAGCAATTCGTGCAATGTCGATGGAAGGTCGCATGACCATCTGCAACATGTCGATTGAGGCAGGCGCACGCGCAGGCCTTGTCGCCCCAGATGACGTCACCTTCGAATACTTGAAGGGCCGCGAACATGCACCAACAGGCGCAGAGTGGGATGCAGCAGTTGCCGATTGGAAAACACTGCGCACTGACGACGGAGCTGTTTGGGACACTGAAGTAGTGATCGATGCATCAGCACTCACTCCGTTTGTTACATGGGGAACCAACCCTGCACAAGGAATTGGCATCGACGGAAAAATTCCGAACCCTGCCGATTACGCAGACGCAACTGCACGCAACACCGTTGAACGCGCACTCGAATACATGGGCCTCACAGCGGGCACTCCAATTCGCGACGTAAAAGTAGACACCGTGTTTATTGGCTCGTGCACCAATAGCCGCATCGAAGACTTGCGTGCTGCTGCCGCTGTTGTGAAGGGACGCACCGTTTCGGTGAAGCGCGTCATGGTGGTGCCAGGAAGTCACCAAGTGAAGAAACAAGCCGAAGCCGAAGGCCTCGACAAAATTTTCATTGCTGCAGGAATCGACTGGCGCGAGCCTGGTTGTTCCATGTGCTTGGCCATGAACCCCGACAAACTTGCCCCTGGTGAGCGCGCAGCGAGCACCAGCAACCGCAACTTTGAAGGCCGTCAAGGACGCGGCGGTCGCACTCATCTCGTATCGCCAGAAGTCGCCGCAGCAACTGCAGTTGCTGGCCACTTCGCTACCCCAGGAGACTTGGCATGAAAGCTGTCAGCATCATTACTGGTCGCGGCGTTCCACTGAAGCGCTCCGATGTCGATACCGACCAAATCATTCCAGCGGAATGGCTGAAGCGCGTTGAGCGCACGGGTTTTGAAAAGGGATTATTCTCCACGTGGCGCGATGATCGCAACTTCGTGTTGAACGACGAACGTTATGCAGGTGCTTCCGTCTTGGTTGCCGGCCCAAGCTTTGGTGTTGGTTCATCGCGCGAGCACGCGGTGTGGGCAATTCTGCAAGGCGGATTCAACGCGGTTATTGCACCAAGTTTTTCCGACATTTTCCGCAACAACTGCACGAAGAACGGTCTCGTTCCTGTTGTGTTGTCGGAGCCAACAGTCAACCGCATTTGGGAAGTCATCGAAGCCGATGCGACTGCCGAAATCACTATCGACATGCAGCGCTTGACTGTTGAAATTCCAAGCGCCGGCTTAACCGAGAAGTTCGACATGGATGCTTCAACGCAAGACCGCTTCATCCGCGGCCTTGATGACGTTGGCATCACCATGACGAAGGGCGACGCAATCTCGAGCTTCGAGACGTCCCGCCCTGCCTGGCTAAACCAGCGCTAAGTATC
>JBIKHN010000157.1:0-3194 GCA_044362135.1 Ilumatobacteraceae bacterium
GTTAACCGAAGCCGATGTAAACGAAATGCTCGCCGAAATTCGTACGGCATTGCTAGAAGCCGACGTAAACATTGGCGTTGTTCGCGATGTTGTTGAACGCATTCGCGTGCAAGCAGTTGGCAGCAAAGTTTCTGAGGCGCTTGACCCAGGCCAACAGATCATCAAAATTGTTAATGCCGAACTTGTTGCCATGCTTGGCGGCGAAACATTAAAGATTTCTTACGCATCGCAACCGCCAACGGTTGTGCTGATGGCAGGTTTGCAAGGTTCGGGTAAAACCACCAGCGCCGCAAAACTTGCATCGTGGTTTAAAGCGCAAGGACGCAACCCATTGTTGGTTGGCGCCGACTTGCAGCGACCAGCAGCTGTTGAACAGTTGAAGGTGCTTGGTGCACAACTGAATGTTCCCGTGTTCTCTGCGCCTGGCGACCCAGTGCAAACTGCAGCAGCAGGTCTTGCAGAAGCAAAGCGACTTGGCCGTGACGTTCTCATTGTTGACACCGCAGGTCGTTTAGCAATTGACACCGAAATGATGCAACAGGTCAGCGACATCAGCGCTGCAGTAAAACCTGACTACACATTCTTGGTGATCGATGCGATGACCGGTCAAGACGCCGTGAATGTTGCGAAAGCATTTGACGAAACACTTGCCATTAGCGGTGTGATTCTTTCGAAGCTCGATGGCGATGCACGAGGTGGTGCCGCACTCAGCGTGAAGGAAGTAATTGGCAAACCAATTGCGTTCGCTGCAACCGGCGAAAAACTTGATGCGTTTGAACAGTTTCACCCCGACCGCATGGCAAGCCGAATTCTTGGCATGGGCGACATGCTCACGCTTATCGAGCAAGCCGAAAAGGTTTACGAAAAAGACGAAGCAGAAAAAGCCGCAGCAAAACTTATGGAAGGCGAGTTCACACTCGACGACTTCCTCGACCAACTGCAGCAACTCAAAAAAATGGGCAACCTTTCAAGCATGATGGGCATGTTGCCTGGCATGCCGAAGGAAATGAAGAACGCTCAAATTTCTGACGACATGGTGAAGAGCACCGAAGCCATCATTCGCTCCATGACGCCAGAAGAACGCCGCAAGCCAGAAATCATTAACGGCAGTCGTCGTCAACGCATTGCCCTAGGTAGCGGCACGCAGATCGCGGATGTAAACAAGCTGGTGAAACAGTTCAGCGAAATGCAGAAGATGATGAAGCGCATGGGCGGCGGAGGCAAAAAGGGCGGCAAAGGTGGGTTGAACCCCTTTGGCGGTGGGGGAATTGACTTGGCAGCGGCGTTGGGCTCGCGGCCTCCGTCCCGATAGCCTGCAAGCCATGTCAGTAAAGCTTCGCCTCACACGAGTAGGCAAAACCAAGCAGCCGCATTACCGCATCGTCGCTGCCGATTCACGTTCTGCCCGCGATGGTCGTTTCCTCGAAATCGTCGGTAACTACCACCCACAGTCCGAGCCATCGGCTCTCACTGTTGACAGTGCAAAGGCCATGAAGTGGCTTCAGCAAGGCGCATTGCCAAGCGAGCGCGTTAAGAAGTTGTTTGAAATCTCTGGCGTATGGGCCGAGTTCATGGCAACCAAGAAGTCAAAGTAAGACTTTCTTTTTCCTGTGTCTGATTCAGCAAATCTCATTCCAGCACCAATTGCTACGGCAGTGCTCGACCATGTCGTGCGTTCCATTGTTGACAACCCAGATGCGGTTGTTGTTGAAGGAAGCACCGATGGCGACAAAGTGTTGTTGGAAGTTCGCGTTGGTGAAGGCGACCTCGGTCGCGTCATTGGACGCCGCGGTCGTACCGCAATGAGCATCCGCACCGTTGTGCGCGCTGCTGCAACACGCGATGGCGTGAATGTTGATGTCGACTTCGTCGACAACTAATTCGCAGCCACCACACGGTCTGTTGCACGTAGGTCGCATTGGGCGACCACACGGAGTTCGTGGCGAAATGTACCTTGACCTATTCAGCGATCATCCATTGCGCACCGGCAAAGGTGCAAAGTTGTGGGCCGCAGGCACGTGGTACGAAATTGCATCGTCGAAAAAATCTACCGATCGTTGGCTGATGTACTTCGTTGGTGTAACCGACAGAAACATTGTTGAGCGCTTAACCAACAGCGATGTGTATGGCGAACCAATTGACGACCCAAGCGTGGTGTGGGTGCACGAACTGATTGGCAGTGTTGTGGTGGATACCGCAGGAAACAATTTGGGAACGTGCACAGGAGTAATTGACAACCCAGCGCACCCCATTATGGAACTTGACAACGGGTTCCTTGTACCAACGCCATTTATCGTGTCGAATGAAAACGGGCGAGTAGAAATTGACGCACCAGAAGGTTTGTTCGATGCGGATTGATGTATTCACACTGTTTCCGAAGTTGGTAGACGACTTCTGTTCGGAGAGTTTGTTGGGCCGCGCGCGCAAAGAAAACCTTGTTGACTTGCGCACGCACGACTTGCGCGAACACACCACTGACGTGCACCACAGCGTGGATGATTCACCATTTGGTGGCGGAGCAGGAATGCTCATTGCCGCCGAGCCCGTGTTCAACAGCATCGAACGCGCCGATGCACCGCGACCAATTTTCCTCATGTCGCCAGGTGGCAAACGTTTCGATCAGAAATTTGCAAACAAACTGGCGACACTCGACGGCTTCAGTTTGTTGTGTGGCCGTTACGAAGGCATCGACCACCGCATTCGCGAACACCTCATTGACGAAGAAATTTCAGTTGGCGACGTGGTGTTGGCCGGCGGCGAAGTGGGAGCGTGCTTGGTGATCGAAGCTGTCACCCGATTGATTCCTGGAGTGATGGGCAACGCCGTTTCCCCCGTGACAGAAAGCTTTGGGCAGTCAGGAATCTTGGAAGAACCCCATTACACGCGCCCTGCGGACTTCCGGGGCTGGGAAGTACCCGAAGTGCTGCGCAGTGGCGATCACGCCAAGGTGGAGCGCTGGAGACAGGCTCAGGCCCTACACCGCACCATTGCCCAGCGCCCCGACCTGATGGCCCTGAGGGGTCCGCTAACCCATGCTGAGCAACGCCTGTTGGAAGAGTTCCCGCCAACCCCGTATCCTTCACACTTCACTATTTAAAGGATTTCCTCATGAAGACCACCGACATTGTTGACAACCAATACAAGCGCGACGACCTTCCAAAAATTGGTTCGGGCGACGAAGTAAAGGTTCACGT
>JBIKHN010000051.1:0-8977 GCA_044362135.1 Ilumatobacteraceae bacterium
TGGGCGATACGTCATTGATGAATTCAGCATTGTGATGAAAGCGATGTTCCTCATTGCTGGTTACGTCGTGGTGTTGTTGTCTACAAAGCATGTTCAAGAAGACGAATACTGGCAAGGCGAGTATTGGTTCCTCTTGCTCTCCAGCATTCTTGGCATGGTCATGATTACCTCGTCGCGCGACTTTGTTTCAATCTTTGTCGCACTTGAGTTCCTCTCCATCCCTGCCTACATGCTTGCTGCATGGCGCAAGCGTGACATCAAGAGCAACGAAGCGGGCATGAAGTACTTCTTGCTCGGAGTGTTCGCCAGCGCCGTGATGTTGTACGGAATGTCGCTGTTGTTTGGTGCCGCAAATAGCACCTTGCTCGTCGACCTTGGGAAAAGCATTACCGCAACGGGTGGTCTGAGTGCCATACATGCGCTTGGCATTGTGTTCGTCATCGTTGGTTTCGCATTCAAAGTTTCTGCGGTGCCATTCCATAGCTGGGCGCCAGACACATACGAGGGTGCACCAAGTCCGATTACTGCATTCCTTTCGGTCGCATCTAAAGCGGCCGGCTTCGTAGCCTTACTGGTGCTGCTGTTAGTTGCGTTTCCTCAAGCTTCTGGTGTGTGGCAACCATTTATGTGGGTGCTTTCAGCACTCACTATGACGGTTGGAAACGTTATTGCATTGCGTCAGACCAACATTGTTCGCATGATGGCGTACTCATCCATCAGTCAAGGCGGATTCGTTCTGATGCCCCTAGCAGTTGCGGGAATGTCTGAAGTATCGGCTTCGGCACTGCGTTCTGTTGTGGTGTACATGTTGGTGTACGCAGCTACCAACCTCGGCATGTTCGCTGTGATCATTGCGGTTTCACGTAAGACACGAAGCGGCGAGATTTCCAGTTGGGGCGGACTCTTTTCATACGCTCCAGGTTTGGCAGTACTTGCCACCATCTTCCTTGCGTCACTTGCTGGAATTCCGCCACTCGGAGGTTGGATCGGTAAGTTCACCGCATTCCAGTCGCTACTCAGTTCAGGAACGGGCTGGGGCTATGCACTTGCGCTCATTGGCGCAGTGAACTCGGTTGTTGCATTCGGTTATTACGGAACAATCATGCGTGAAATGTGGATGAAGCCAGTTCCCGATGGTGATACCACTCGAGTTGGTATTCCAGGTTCGCTTTCTCTTGCACTTGCAATGACCGTTGTTGCCACATTGGTGCTTGGTATTTTGCCTGGCGTAGCAACACACTTCGGAGACATTGCTCGTATCACCGGTGCCTTCGGCGGCTGAGTCGATTACTGCTGCCATAACGGCGGCAGGTGGTGCTATTTCATTTGAGCAATACATGGGTCTTGCCTTATATGGCACTGGCGGCTTTTATCAAGACGGTGGCAAAGCAGGAAGACGCGGAGATTTCATTACGTCTCCCGAAGTTGGGCCGCTGTTTGCAGCGGTAATTGCTCGTTACTTAGATAATTGTTGGAATGAAATGGGATGCCCAGGTTCAATTGACGTAGTTGAAGTTGGTGCAGGGCCAGGAACATTGGCGCGAGGAATCTTTGATGCGCAGCCTCAGTGCTTGTCGGCAATGAAATATGTCGCGGTTGAGATTTCTGAATCCCAACGTGCGATGCATCCCGATTTCATCGAATCAGTTGAATCATTTCCAGAAAGAAATATTCAGGGTGTAGTGCTTGCAAATGAGTTGCTTGACAATTTGCCATTCAAGCTTTTTGTCTACGACGGAGCATGGAAAGAAGCTTTTGTCGCTATAGGCGACGGCGGCAAGTTCGTTGAAGTGCTGCGACCTGTCGATGAAGTTCCTGGAGTTCTGCCGAAATCGGCGCCACTCGGGTCTCGTGCGCCAATTCAGTTTGCTGCTTCACAATGGATGCTCAATGTGACCCAGCAGTTGAGTAGAGGGAAAGTGTTGGTCTTCGACTATTGCAGTGAATCAACAAGTGAAATTGCGGTGTCACCGTGGCGTGAGTGGTTGCGAACATACAAAGACCACGAGCGTGGAGTGCATTACTTGCTTGAACCAGGCACCCAAGACATCACAACACAAGTAATGATTGACCAGTTGTCGAACGCCGTTCCTGGATTATCGACAAGATCACAGGCAGAGTGGTTGCAAAACTGGGGAATTAGCCAGCTTGTAACTGAAGGTAATCGATACTGGGAAGAGCATAAATCTGCCCCGGATGTCTCTGCACTGAAAATGCTCAGCCGTGCAAACGAATCACAGGCGCTTACCAGCCTTGACGGGCTAGGTGCATTTAGCGTGCTGGAACTGAATCTGTAGTTTGTTGCTTTTCGGGCAGGCTGGTGAGCCAAGCACCGGCAATCACAATCAACATTCCAATTACTGAAATCCACATGATTGGTTCGTTGTTGAACACCTTGCCCAAAATAGTGCCAACAATTGGGGTGAAATAGGTCGGGATCATGCTGCGCACGGCACCTGTTCTTTTTGAGAGCAGTGCAAATAATACGAATGCAAAACCAGTTCCAAGTACACCTAGTAACGCGAGAGCGCTGAGGGCAGGCCATGAAAAAGTGGAGTGCGTTGCTCCCCAGATTCCCAGCGGCAACGAAATTACACACGCAACAAGTTCAACATGCAGCATCAATGTTGCGGGGCTATAGGCGGATTGCAGTGGGCGTGCAATGTTGATGGCTACGGCATAGGAGAGAAGCGCGATAAGCAAAAGAACAATTCCTCGAGTATCTGCGGTTGAACCATCACTGATTGATGGAATGGCGATAATGGCAATTCCACTGAACCCGACTAACACGGCGACAATTCTGCGCGGACTCGGCATTACCTGAACCCAAATTGCGGTAACGAGAGTGACAACCACTGGTAGACCACCATTCATCATCCCGGTGATCGCGCTTGACACCGTTTCTTCCGCAAGTGGATAGAGGAAGAATGGAAATGCCATCCACACGAATCCAAGGACCAGCAGTCGTGGCCAATGTTCTCTTGCGATCCTCTTTCGCGCGCCTGGAATCAAAAGTAATGCAGCTGCACCAAATGCTGTGCGACCAAGAGGGATAAGAGCGGAATCAAAATCCCGGATTGCGATCTTGATGAGAAGAAAGGAAGATCCCCATGTAAGAGCCATGCCAATAGAAAGCAACCAATCAAGGGAGGTAAACGATGACTGTGTTTCGGCGGTGCTGTTGGGTTTCATGACGGGCACTAGTCTCGCATCTAGTGCTCGGGCCATCGCACATATAGGGGTGAAGTGAATATGAATGAAGATCTCAACGGAATTGAAGCGCTGTCGTACGAGCAGCGCAAGTTTGCGCCTTCAAGCGACTTTGTTGCTAATGCACTTGTTTCAAACGAGTCAATGTATAACGAGGCAGCTGCTGACCATGAGAAATTCTGGGATCGACAAGCACGAGAACTCGTGGACTGGAACGAGCCATGGACACAGGTGTGCGAATGGGACTTGCCATATTCCGAGTGGTTCGTCGGTGGGAAGCTCAATGTTTCTTTTAATTGCCTAGACCGCCATGTGCTTGCTGGCAAAGGAAACAAAGTTGCATTCTTCTGGGAAGGTGAGCCAGGTGACTCCCGTGTAGTGACGTATGCAGAGCTTCTTGACGAAGTGCAGAAATTCGCAAATGTGTTGAAGTCTTTGGGCGTAGATAAAGGCGACAGAGTAAACATCTATTTACCGATGATTCCGGAAGCAGCAGTAGCGATGTTGGCGTGCGCTCGGATTGGCGCAGCACATAGCGTGGTCTTCGGTGGTTTTTCTTCGCAGGCACTTGCCGACCGCATTAATGATGCTGAAGCCAAAGTATTAATCACTGCAGATGGTGGATGGCGTCGAGGTGAAGTATTTCCGTTGAAGTCTCAAGCAGACGATGCCGTAAAACTCACCAGCACCATTGAACATGTGGTGGTGGTGAAGCGCGGTGGTAATGAAGTTTCAATGCAGGCTGGTCGAGATCACTGGTATCACGAACTCATGGAAGATGCGGATGCCATATGCCCTGCAGAACCAATGGATTCAGAGCAATTGCTGTTTTTGCTCTACACATCGGGTACTACAGGAAAACCAAAAGGCATTATGCACACCACGGGCGGTTATCTCACCCATGTTGCATACACGTTTAAGTATGTGTTCGACCATAAACCAGAGACTGACATTTTTTGGTGCACTGCTGATGTTGGTTGGGTAACCGGACACAGTTACATCGTGTACGGACCGCTTGCTAATGGCGCAACGCAAGTGATGTACGAAGGCGTTCCAAACTTTCCTGGCAATGATCGCATGTGGTCAATTATCGAAAAGTACAAAGCAACAATTTTCTACACAGCACCTACTGCAATTCGTACATTTATGAAATGGGGAACGCAGGAACCAGCCAAGCACGATCTATCCTCGCTTCGCTTAATGGGAAGTGTTGGAGAGCCAATTAATCCTGAAGCATGGATGTGGTATCACGAACATATCGGTGGAGGAAAGTGCCCAATTGTGGATACATGGTGGCAAACCGAAACAGGCGGAATCATGATTGCGCCGCTTCCAGGTGCAACAGTCACAAAGCCAGGTTCTGCAACGCGACCGTTACCGGGAGTTGGTGCCGAGCTTGTTGATGAACTCGGTCAGCGGGTAACCAAAGGTGGTGGCTATCTCACGTTGACTAAACCGTGGCCAGGAATGTTGCGCGGTATTTGGGGTGATCAAAAGCGCTATCGAGAAACATATTGGAGTCGCTTTAGTAATCGATACTTTGCTGGAGATGGGGCAAAGCTTGACGACGATGGATACTTGTGGCTGCTTGGTCGCGTTGACGATGTGATGAATGTTTCCGGTCATCGCATAAGCACGACCGAAGTCGAATCTGCGCTTGTCTCCCATCCTTCCGTTGCTGAGGCCGCTGTAGTCGGGGCAAACGATGCAACTACTGGTCAGGCGATCATTGCCTATGTAACGCTGCGCGGTGGTTTAGAGGTAGACGAAAAAGTGTTGAGGGATCATGTTGCCCAAGAAATTGGGGCAATCGCCAAACCAAAGACGATCTACTTCACGCCTGATCTCCCAAAGACCCGAAGTGGCAAAATCATGCGGCGTCTATTGCGCGATGTTGCAGAGGGCCGAAACTTAGGGGACACATCAACACTTGCAGACGCTTCTGTTGTGAACGAATTACAGCGCCGTGCTAGTGAAGCACCGACCGAAGACTAACTAGTCTCGAAAATTTTCAAATTGCAGTGGTACTTCAAGATCTGAAGATTTAAGCAGTGCCATGGTTTCTTGAAGATCATCACGCTTTTTGCCCGTAACGCGAATCTGTTCACCTTGGGTTTGGCTACTTACACCCTTAGGTCCCTTTTCTTTTATCAACTTATTTATTTCGCGCGCTTTGTCAGAATTGATTCCAACCTTTACCGTCACGATTTGGCGAACGCTTTCTCCTGATGCCTGCTCGATCTTTCCCCAGTCCACTCCCTTGAGGGAGACCTGGCGCTTCACGAGTTTCTCTTCCAGAAGAAGCTTTAGGGCACGGAGACGGTCCTCGCTTGAGGTTCGAAGGGTAAGTACGAGTTCCTTCTGCTCAATGGAAGAGTCCGTATTCTTGAAGTCGAAGCGGTTCGCTAGTTCTCGTTGAGCCTGATCTACAGCATTTTTTAGTTCTTGGCGGTCTACTTCGGATACAACATCAAAACTTGGCATGGGGACACAATACCCAAGCCGATAGAGTGTTGCCTTCGTGGGTCGGTACCCAAGCGGCCAAAGGGAGCAGACTGTAAATCTGCCGGTTATTGCCTTCGTAGGTTCGAATCCTTCCCGGCCCACCATTACATAGCGGAACCAAGAGAGGTCAATTTCTGTTACCCCGCTAGCATTTCGTTGACTTCACACATCGTGAAGACACGCCCTCTTAGCTCATTCGGTAGAGCACTTCCATGGTAAGGAAGAGGTGGTGGGTTCGATTCCCACAGAGGGCTCGTAGTTACGGCGGCGTAGCTCAGTTGGTGAGAGCATCCGGCTCATAATCGGAAGGTCACCGGTTCGAATCCGGTCGCCGCTACAAACATTTGACGTAAGGCGGATGCTTGAAAGTCGAAAACCAAGATTTGTCTATTTCAACGCGCAGACTGCTTTGGAGTGTATTGCAACGGAATGAGCGCCGAAGCCTCTCTGGCGTTTTTATCTTGATACTGATTGGAACCATTCTTGAAACGTTAAGCGTGGGATTGATGATTCCCGTGCTCTCAGTTATCGCTTCTGATGAACGCAAGATGTCTTTGTTTTTTCTTACGATTGAACCGTCATTCAATAAAACACAACTGATTCAGCTTGCTGTTGGATTCATGCTTGCTGTGTATGTAGTAAAGAATGTTTTCCTCGCTGTGAGTACATGGATACAGAGAGGATTCTTGACCAGAGTTACGTCTCGCATTGCGGCACGAATGCTTGAGGTCTATATCCGTCAACCATACGCATTTCATTTGAGAAAAAACTCGTCTTCATTGATTCGCAATACTCAAGATGCGCAATTAATTGTTGCTGGTGGAATTGAGCCAATGTTGACAATTTTGACCGAAGGCCTCATTGCGTTAGCGCTCTTTTCAGTTTTGGTTGCGATAGAACCGCTAGGAACAATTTGCGTCATCGGAGTATTGCTAGGTGCGACGTTTGTTTTTCAACGGTTCTTTGATCAAAAACTGCAACGATGGGGCACTTTGCGTCAAATCCAAAAAGGGGCAATTATTCAGACCATTCAACAAGGTCTCGGCGCAGTTAAAGATGTGCAGGTATTGGGTCGCGAAGATTGGTTTGTAGATGAGCACAGAGAGCGCCAGGCCTTAGATGCAAACTTGTTGCGTCGTATTAATACCGTTCAAGCAATTCCGCGGCTATGGCTAGAGGTAATGGCAATTGCGGGACTTGTTGGACTTGTTGTAATCATGCTTGCGACCGGAAAAGAAATAGACAGAATTATTCCAACAGTTGGGTTGTTTGCTGCAACATCATTCAAGGTTCTTCCATCAATAAACAAGTTAGTGAACAGCAGGCAGACTCTAAAAGTTTCACGATCAACAATTGAGACAATTCATCACGATCTGGATTTGCCAGTAGCAATGAGTCGGTCAACTGTGAACTCAGGTTTTCAGTTTAAAAGTGTTGTCGTCGAGCATCTTGATTTTAAATATGAGCAATCTGAAAGTTTGGTGCTCTCGAGTATCAATTTAAAGATTTTGTCTGGTGAAGCCGTTGGTTTTGTTGGCCAAAGTGGCAGTGGTAAGAGCACATTGATTGACATCATGCTTGGTCTGCTGCACCCTCAGAGTGGTTCGGTTTTCATCAATGGTCAATTGATTGAAGATGTAAAGCAGCCCTGGCAGAAAGCAATCGGTTACATTCCGCAAACAATCTTTCTCATGGACGATTCGTTGCGTCGCAATATTGCAATCGGAATTGCTGACAAGGAGATTGATGAATTGGCAATAACCGAAGCACTGAAGTCTGCGCAGCTTGAAGACTTCGTTGCATCACTTCCAGAAGGCCTTGACACGGTTGTGGGCGAGCGCGGAGTTCGACTCTCGGGTGGTCAGCGTCAGCGCATTGGCATTGCGCGTGCGCTGTATCACCGGCCGTCAGTGTTAGTGCTCGACGAAGCTACAAGTTCGCTCGATACCGAAACCGAGCATGGCGTAATGCAAGCGGTCCAGGCGCTGCAGGGCGACAAGACGGTCATCATTGTCGCGCACCGTTTGAGCACAGTTGAATATTGCGATCGCCTATATCGCCTCGACGCAGGGCGTATTGTTGACGAAGGAACATTCGACGAAGTGATGAACAGGTCGCAAAGTTAGGTTTGGCACTATGGAACAGTTGATTAGCGAATACATCAAGCGCATGCACATGGCGCTTGAGCTTCCTGCGATGAAAGAAGTTCCAAAACTTGCTGCTGCAATGCAATTCGCCTGGAAGAACAAGAAGACTATTTACTTGTGTGGCAACGGT
This sequence comes from Ilumatobacteraceae bacterium, assembly GCA_044362135.1. Lineage (GTDB taxonomy): Bacteria > Actinomycetota > Acidimicrobiia > Acidimicrobiales > Ilumatobacteraceae > UBA3006. The sequence continues at coordinate 7,993 of JBIKHN010000051.1, forward strand.
GGCTCAGCAGGAAATGCGAACCATCTTGCAAACGACTTCTTGTATGGCGCGGGCGTTAAGAACGGAATTGGTTTACGTATCGATTCATTGAGCGCGAACCCAGCAGTCATTACCTGTCTCGCAAATGACATTGGTTATGAAAACATTTATTCTGAGCAACTGCGCGTGAAGGCAGATGCAGGCGACATCTTGGTGGTGTTCTCGGGCAGTGGCAATTCGGCAAACGTTGTCAACGCGTTAGAGATGGGCAACAAGTTGGGAATGGAAACATTCGCCGTTCTTGGCTACTCGGGCGGCAAATGCAAAGACCTTGCCAAGCACCCCATTCACTTCGCCATCGATGACATGCAAATTGCTGAAGACCTCCAGCTGATCATTTTCCACATGGCCATGCAGTGGCTGTGTGAACAAGGGCCAGCGAAGTAACTTCGGCGCGCAATAAGGGCTGTGGGCCCATAGGTCATACAGATAATGGCTGGTAGCCTCACCTTCGCTATTTAGGGCAGTAGCTCAGTTGGTAGAGCGCCGGTCTCCAAAACCGATGGTCGGGGGTTCAAATCCCTCCTGCCCTGCAAATTTCTTGTGGTCCGACCCCGATTAGTGCGGCAAACCCCCCGATAGGCTCAAACTCCGCTATGTCCATGGATCTCAACCGACAGCAAAAGCGCGCCATGCAAAAGATGGGCGCCGTAAATGACCAGGGTGCGCCTATTCGCCAACCCCGGCCTACTGTCGCGAGCCAGGTGAAGAAAGAGCGCACGAGTCCTGCTCAATACATTCGCGAAGTTCGCGATGAAATGCGCAAGGTCGCGTGGCCGAAGTGGCCAGAAATTCGCCGCTATTCGATCATCGTGTTGGTCACCGTTGTGGTCATTACGGCGTTCGTGGGTGGAATGGACGCTGTCTTTGGCATACTTTCTGGCTGGCTTTACAAGGACTGACCCCAGACCGAACGGCTGAATTATGACTGACGACGCAACTCTCA
>JBIKHN010000052.1:0-8934 GCA_044362135.1 Ilumatobacteraceae bacterium
GCACACTTTGAATACAGACGACCTCGAAAATTTCGAAGCGGAGCGAGAGCTTCAGCTTGCACAGGAATATCAAGATGTTGTCAGCATGTTTCGCTATGCAGTGGAAACAGATCGCCGGTTTTATCTGGCCAACAATGTTGATGTGAAGGTTCTTTCAGAAGGACCTCGCCCAATTGTGGAAGTGAATCTGTCAGACGCATGGGTTTGGGACATGTACCGCAAGAGCCGATTCGTACCGAAGGTGCGAGTGCTGAGCTTCAAAGACTTGAACATCGAAGAACTGCCGCCAAAAGATCTGTAGACGCGTCGGTTGCAAACACCGGCATCGCTGCGCGGCGAAATGCGCGCGGTAGGTGGGCAGAAGAATGTGTTGCTCGTTGGTATGCACAACACGGCTACACAGTTATTGCACGCAACTTTCGTAGCAAACGAGGCGAACTTGATGTGGTGCTGATGCACGGAACCGAACTGGTGGTGTGCGAAGTGAAAGCGCGAGCCAACAACGCGTTTGGTTTTGCGGCAGAAGCAGTGACGCCGGCAAAACAATTGAAAGTGCGACGTGCAACATTTGATTTTGTGGAGCACCTGCGCGTGAATGACGCGGCGTTGCATGCACGAATTCGCAGCACGCGGTTCGATGTTGCCACCATGACTGGCGTGCAATTAGAAGTGTTGTTTAACGCGTTTTAGGCAGACGGTTGTCCCAGCACGCATAGTGCCAGTGACGCCTCAAGTCCACCGCGTCGGCAGGCACGCACACGTAGTGACCCATGCCAACGGGAATGTCTTGGTTACAGCCGGGGCAGATGTACACCTTGTTGGCGTCGTATGGCTGCACGCGACGCACGTCGATATCGCCGTATAAACCGTCCCACATTGACATGGTCGTTATCCCGCAAACGCCCACAGCAGGAGGGCAACAATGATCACAAACGCCGACCCCACAATGAGAAAGTCGCTGGTGCGCTTGACGCGCTTGCGATGTGGATTGAAACCCATTTCCTAAGTATCGTCTGTGTATGGAGACTCTTGAGGTTTTTCGCGAAAACGGCATTGTGACTGTGACCATGAATCGTCCGGCAAAGAAGAATGCCGCCAACGGAACCATGTGGGACGAGTTGCGTGAAACGTTTAGGGAAATTGCTGCCAACCCAGACGACCGCGTGATGATTTTGACTGGCGCAGGCGGAGATTTTTGCAGCGGCCAAGACTTGAGTGATCGTGGTTCGGGTCGTGCAGATGCACACGTGTTGGCAAGCATGCGCAACATCACCGACGTGGCCATGGCTCTTGCACGCATTCCGCAGCCAACCATTGCCAAAATTCGCGGCGTTGCTGTTGGTGCTGGTTGCAACATGGCACTCATGTGCGACCTAGTGGTGTGTTCAGATACCGCGCGCTTTTCAGAAATTTTTGCCAAGCGCGGACTGTCAGTTGACTTTGGCGGCACATGGGTACTTCCGCGACGCGTTGGTTTGCACAAGGCAAAAGAACTTGCATTGTTTGGCGACATCATCAGTGCTCAAGAAGCAGAACGCATTGGTTTGATCAACCACGTTGAACAAGAGGCCGAGTTGGATGCCTTCGTAGATAACTGGGCGGCCAAACTTGCTGCAGGCCCACCAATTGCACTTGCGCAAACAAAGCGCATGTTGAACAACTCCATGAACGTCACGCTGGAACAAGCTTTGGAAGACGAAGGCAATGCGCAGGCATTGAACTTTGGAACCAAAGACACCATTGAAGCCATGTCGGCATTCGCGGAAAAGCGCGCACCTCGATTCACTGGTCGTTAATGCGCAATCGTTTGTTGTTGGCGTGCGCATTTGGCACGTTGATGTTTGGAATTGGCAGTGTTGCTTCGGTTTCGGCAACTGTGCCGCCACCTGTTGACACTGTTGCTCCGGACGACGGCATTCCCGATGAACAGGGTGGTCTGGTTGGTATTCCGCAAACCACCACGCTCATTAACCCGCAGGCAACCACCACCATTCCTGAGGGATGCTTTGCGCAAACCATTCCGCAGGTGGTGTTCATTGGCAAAGTTGTAAACGTTTCCGATGCATCGGTGAGTTATTCCATTCAGAAAACAATTGCTGGAGATGCCAGCGCATACGTGTCGGGCGATGGGCGAGTGGAAGTGCAATACGGAACTGACGGAAAGTTTTTGGATACTGGCTCGGTGTACATCGTTGGTGCAGTAACCGATCCGTTCTCGCCAATTTTGGTTTCAAAAGTTCGCCCAGAAACAACAACGCTCGGTGGAGCGATTGGTCAAACGAACACTGGCGACGCATGCCCAACGTTTGAAGACGCTGTTATTACGTTGCGCGAAGACGGCACTTCGGTAAATACCGGCGTATTGCGACCACTCATGAAAAACAAAGTGCTGATTGTGTTGGTGCTGCTTGCATCAGTTGCCATTGCATTTGGTGGGCTTACCACTGTGGTCATCATGCAACGCACAAAGCGTGGCATTGCGCGCACCATGCGGCGCCGGAAACTGTTTAAGCAGTAAACGCAGCAGTTGCTGCTGCACGTAATTGCGTAACTGCGTGCTTCAAGCCCTTTGGCTCTTTAAACAACGCACTGCCTGCGATAAGAACGTTTGCTCCGGCCTTGGCTGCGCCTGCAATGGTGTTTGGTCCAATGCCGCCGTCCACTTCAAGGTCGACAGCGTCATCAAGTCCTGCACTGCGAATCATGTTGCGCACTTCGCGAATTTTTGGCTCCATGGTGGGGATGTAACTCTGACCACCAAACCCAGGGTTCACGGTCATCACCAACACCAAGTCAACAAGGTCGAGTACATGTGCAATTTCACTTGGTGGAGTACTTGGGTTCAATGCAACAGCTGCCGTTGCACCGAGTTCGCGAATGTTGCCAAGAGTGCGATGTAAATGTGTGCAAGCTTCAGCGTGCACGATGAGGCGTTGACAACCAGCTTCTACATAACGCTTGGCCATCACGTCGGGCGTGAGCACCATGAGGTGTGCTTCAAACGGAACCTTTGTAAGCGAACGAGTGCTGGCAATGATGTCGGGACCAAATGTGAGGTTTGGAACAAACTGACCATCCATCACGTCCCACTGAATGAGGTCAACACCGGCATCATCGAGGGCAACAATTGCTTCGCCCAACTTTGAAAAATCGACAGGAAGAACCGAAGGGGCAATCTGAATTGGCCGTGTCACGACAATCAGCCTAGTTCTGCATGCTTTGGCTCGTAGAGTTAATAAGAGTGAATAGCGAACAGGTACGTATAGAACGGCTTGTCGCCGGTGGAGATTCGTTGGGCCGCTTGGCCGATGGCCGTGTGGTGTTTGTGCCAGGTGCGCTTGCAGGCGAATTGGTTGATGTGCAGATAACGCAGAGCAAGAAAGACTTTGCTCGCGGGTCGGTAACCAACATTGTTGAAGCATCGCCGCACCGAGTGGAACCACCGTGTCCACATGTTGCACGCGGCTGTGGCGGTTGCTCGTGGCAACACCTGGATAACTCGCAACACATGGTCGCCAAGATCGGCATTGTGAAGGAAGCACTGCGACGCACTGCGAAAATGGAAATGCTTGAAGTGCGCGAAGGTGGACACGTTTCGCCAACAGCATCGCGCACCACATTGCGCATGGCAGTAGATGGCGAAGGTCGTTTGGGTTTCCGTCGCGCAAATTCGCACGACATTGTGAACACTCCGGTGTGCATGGTGGCGCACCCACTGTTGAATGAGTTCATTGCCGATGTGCGCGTGAAAGGTGCAAGCGAAGTAACGCTGCGCTGTGGCGCCGCAACTGGCGAAATTGGTGTGTGGCTTCACGACGAAGAAGGCGAAGATGTTCCTGGTGCAACCATTACGGGTTTGCCAAGCGGAGTTGAAGTTGGTCGCAAGTCGGTTGTGCACGAATTAGTGCACGGCGTGAAGTTGCAAGTGTCGATGGCTTCGTTCTTCCAGGCATCACAAACCGCAGCCGAAATGTTGGTGTCTGAAGTTAACGAAGCCGCTGGTGAAACCGCGTTGTCGGGTGGCTTTGGAATGGTTGTCGATGCATACGGCGGTGGCGGCTTGTTCAGCGCAACACTGCTTGACAACACCACGAAGACCACGCTCATTGAGTCGAACCCTTCGGCATGTTCCGATGCGCGACGCAACTTGTTTGACTACAACGTGAAGATCGACCAAATTTCGGTAGAGCAGTGGAGCCCACAGCCTGCAGGTTTGGTAATTGCCGACCCAGCGCGTAACGGCCTTGGTGCTGTTGGTGTTGAAACGTTGAAACTGACCGAGGCACGCCGCATTGTGTTGGTCAGCTGTGACGCCGTTGCCGGCGCGCGAGACATTCGCTTGCTTACCGACGCTGGATACACCTGCGAAGGCGTGACCGTGATGGATCTTTTTCCCAACACACCTCACGTAGAAATGGTCAGCGCGTTCTCACGTAACGCATAATTAACCCATGGCAACCAGTTATTTGGTGTTCGACGGCGAGTGCGGCTTTTGTCGCAAATGGGTGCGCCACATGACGTCGTGGTTCTCGAAGCATCCAACACCAGTTGCGTATCAATCTGTTGATTTGTTTGCGTTAGGCCTCACTGCCGATCAATGCAAAGAAGCAGTGCAATACGTAAGCGAACGCGGCGAAATTTCTAGTGGTTCAGATGCTGCAGCGCGCGTGTTAATTCACGCAGGTTTCCCGTACTTCGTTGCCGGTTGGGTCATGTTGGTGCCAGGAATTCGCAACATTGCGCAATACGTATATAAGTGGGTAGCGAACAATCGTCACCGCTTTTCTGGAGACCCGCTGTAGTCATGTTTGCGTTGTATGCAAACACCATTGCAACTGCGGTGATGGTTGGTGTCATTTGGTTTGTGCAAGTGGTGCACTATCCGTTGCTCGCACAATTCGGTTCGACGCAATCGGTTGCAGTTGCAGAACAACATCAACAACGAACGGGTTACGTCGTTGGTTTGCCAATGTTGGTTGAAGGGTTAAGCACGTTGTGGCTACTTGCGCAAAGACCAGACGGGGTAGCGGCGTTGCTTCCGTGGGCAAACGCGGTGCTGTTGGCAGTTGCGCTTGGCAGCACAGTTCTATTGTCAGTTCCGCTGCACGCCAAGATGGCGCTAGCTCACAACGACGAAACAGGCAGGCGACTGGTGCTCACCAATTGGCCACGTACCATTGCCTGGACGGCACGGCTGGCCTTGTGCGGCGTGATGCTCGCTCAAGTGAAGTAACACTGCGAACTAAGTGCCCCCCCTCGGATTCGAACCGAGGACCTGCGGATTAAGAGTCCGTTGCTCTAACCAACTGAGCTAGAGGGGCGACTTGTATTGCGCCCGAAACTATATAGCACCGCTTCGTCTGGCGAAAATTGACATAAATACGGTGAAATGCAACAAGACCGACAGGTTGCCCTGTCGGTCTTGACTACTAGATGTTTTCCTGGCTCGCCATTTCCAGGTGAGAAGCTTTGCGACCACTTCATCATTCGTTTTGTTGGAGCCATGAACCGGAATCGAACCGGCACCTTGCAATTGGCGAAATGCAGATGCTGCCATTACACCACCTCGGCACCGAAAAGAAGTGTGCGGGGAGTTCGAGACGCGGAAAGAAAAATGGCGGCACCGAAGTGCCGCCATTTCCATTGCAAGGTTTACCTGGTTTCCCAGATCGCATTTCGCCACTTAAAAGAGTACCGAACCGCATACAGCGGGGCGTTGGCACCGGAAATAAAAAAATGACGACACCGAAGTGTCATCATTTTTAACCACGCGGATTTCTGGCTTTAACCAGCGTGCCTCGTCACTTAAAAGAGTACCGAAAACCTAATGTTCGGAAAACCCTTGAGATTTATGGGGTGGACGAGGGGTCTCGAACCCCCGGCCTCCAGGACCACAACCTGGCGCTCTAACCAACTGAGCTACGCCCACCACGACGGGTTCAGTGTATGCTGAAAACGACAGAATTATTGGAGTTGATAACCATGTCAGCGATGGATTCCACGCTGCGAACTGCTTTGGCCGATAAAGCCAAAGAGATTACAAAACGAGAATTGGCCACGTACGCAGAACGGACGGCCTCCTCACAACGAGCAAACGCTCGCGCCCGAAAAGTACTCCCGCTCGGGGTGCCTTCCAGTTTCCAGGCGTACGACCCGTACCCGTTAGTTGTTCGTTCGGCCCACGGCCCGAACATGACCGACGTCGACGGCAACGTGTACACCGACTACGACATGGGCTTTGGTGCCTTGTTTGCTGGTCATCAGAACCCACTTGTGCGCGCCGCCATCGACACACAGCTGGGTGAAGGAACTCTGTTCGTTACACCATGTGAATCGAATGCCGATGTTGCCGAAATGTTGGCTGCTCGTTATGGCTTGCCAATGTGGCGCTTCACTAACTCGGGCACCGAAGCAACTATGGACGCAATTCGTGTTGCACGCGCTGCAACTGGTCGCGACAAAATTGTCAAAGTTGAGGGCGGGTATCACGGTCATCATGACGAAGTAATGGTGAGTATGAAACCTTCGCTCGATCTTGCTGGTCCGGCCGATGCACCAATTTCCGTCCCTTCATCTGCGGGAATTTCGAAGAAAGTGTTAAGCGACACCATCGTGATTCCATACAACGATGCGCGCGCACTTGAGCGCGTGTTGAAGAGTGGCGAAGTTGCGTGCTTCATTGTTGAACCGATCATGGAAAACATTGGTATCTGTTTGCCAGACGAGGGTTACTTGCAGGAAGTGCGTGAAATTACGGAGCACTACGGAACACTGCTTATTTTTGACGAAGTAAAAACAGGCATAACTGCGGGATGGGGTGGAGCAACCGGAGTCGTTGGCGTAACGCCAGACCTTGTTGCACTGGCCAAATCAATTGGTGGCGGATTGCCAATTGGTGCATTCGGCGGCAAACAGGAATACATGGACCTCATTACCTCGGGCAAAGTTGTTCACCTTGGCACCTACAACGGCAACCCGTTGTGCATGGCCGCTGCAAAAGCAGTGTTGTCACAAGTGTGCACGCCCGAAGTAACTGCAGAAGTGATTGCGCGCAACGGATTGTTAGTAAATGCCGTCAGCGAAATCATTCACGATGCATCGCTGCCTGCACACACCGTGCAGTTTGGTGCAAAGGGTTGCGTTACATGGGCAGAGAAGCAAATTCGCAACTATCGCGATTACAAAGCAAGTGACTTCGACCTTGCATTTGCTCAATGGATTCACGGCATTAACCGCGGAGTGTTGTTGCCACCAGGTCTCGATGAACAGTGGCTCATTTCAGTGATGCACACCGATGCAGATGCGTTGCATTACGCAGACGTGTTTGAATCATTCGTGAAAGAACTCACCAAGTGACCGCCCAACTCGATAAGGCAAACCTTCTCACCATGTTGGTGCGCGGATTGTTTCGCCGTTGCGCGCGCTGCGGTGGAAAAGGCGCGTTCTACACAGGTTGGATAAAGAAGTCTGATCGTTGCAAAACTTGTGGTTTCAAGTGGGAACGCAATCTTGAAGGTTTCCAACTTGGTGCTGCAGCAATGAACATCATCATGACTGGTGGTTCGTTGTTGTTCGTTATGGCGATTGGTGTTGTGACGACATACCCGGAAGTACCAACATGGCCCCTCATTGCCATTGTTGGTTCAGTTGCGCTCATCGTTGGCATTGGTGGATTCCCCACCAGCTACACCGTGTGGCTTGCAATTGACTTGCGCTTGCGTCCGCTTGATGAAGCAGAAGTGGCCGATGCGGCCGCACACGCTCGTTCGTAAACGAACACGGCAAACCCAATCCCAGTAAGGGTTTCAAATGCTTGACCGAACACCTGTTCGGGGGTAGGGTCACTACATCCGCTTGGCCAAGTGGATGCACACATGTGGGTAATAAGCGGGGTCAACCCTGCGACACCCCACATTTAGGGTGCGCAGTCCACAGGAAAACAGAGAATCAGCGAAAGCAGGCAGTTATGGCAAGCAAAGAGAGCAAGCACCACGAAGTAAAGAACAATTCCAAGGAAGGCAGCGAGCGCTTGAAGGCCCTCGACGCAGCACTTGGCCAGATCGACAAGCAGTTCGGTAAAGGCTCCATCATGCGCATGGGCGAAAAAGAGTCAATGCGCATCGCCTCTATCCCAACCGGCGCACTCCCTCTCGACATTGCCCTCGGCGTAGGCGGTTTGCCACGCGGTCGTGTCATCGAAATCTTCGGCCCTGAGTCATCAGGTAAGTCAACGCTTGCAATGCACGTGGTGGCCGAAGCCCAACGCAACGGCGGCATCTGCGCCTACGTCGACGCCGAACACGCGCTCGACCCGGTGTATGCAAGCGCCATTGGTGTCGACTGCGACAACCTGCTCATCTCCCAGCCAGACACGGGTGAGCAAGCACTCGAAATCACCGACATGTTGGTGCGTTCCGGTTCACTCGACGTCATCGTTATCGACTCGGTGGCAGCACTTACGCCACGCGCCGAAATTGAAGGCGAAATGGGCGACAGCCACATGGGCTTGCAAGCACGACTCATGAGTCAGGCATTGCGCAAGCTCACCGCCAACTTGAACAAGAGCGACACCATCCTCATTTTCATTAACCAATTGCGCGAAAAAATTGGTGTCATGTTTGGATCGCCAGAAACCACTACCGGTGGCCGCGCACTCAAGTTCTATTCATCGGTTCGTCTCGACATTCGTCGTATCGAATCCATCAAAGACGGCCCAGAGGTTGTTGGTTCACGCACACGCGTGAAGGTGGTGAAGAACAAGGTTGCTCCACCGTTCCGTCAAGCAGAATTCGACATCATGTACGGCAAGGGCATTAGCCGCGAAGGCGCAGTGCTCGACATGGCAGTGGAATTGAACATTGCCAAGAAGTCGGGTGCATGGTTCACCTACGAAGGCGAACAGCTTGGTCAGGGTCGTGAGAACGCAAAGACGTA
>JBIKHN010000158.1:0-3142 GCA_044362135.1 Ilumatobacteraceae bacterium
GCCTGAAACATGGTCGCCCTTACGCAAGCCATATTGACGTGTGAGGCGAACTGAAATGTATGAGTCTTCGCGACTTGGCAAGTAGCCGTTCACGCGCAAGAAGCCGTAGCCCTCATCGCGTAAGTCCACATAACCCGAGACCTTTACTGGCTCGGTACTCATTGGTTCTGTGCTCTCTGGCTCAAAAGTTTCGTAGCGATCATTGCCTTGTGGGCCTTCATCGCGTGGTCCTTTGCCGCGACGACGACGGTTGCGGTTGCGGTTGTTGCCGAAGCCGCCGCCATCAGCGCGATTGTTATCGCGCTCACCACGATCGTTATTGCGATCACCACGATCGTTGTTGTTGCGATTGTTGTTATGACGATTGTTATTGCGGTCGCCACGATCGTTGTTATTGCGATTGTTGTTTGGGTTTTGTTCGCTTGCACGACGTGCATCTGGTGCAACTGGTGTGCCCTCGTGTTCGGCCAATTCAATTTCCCAATCGGCAAGTGGCTCGCCATCGGCGCCAAGCGCTGGACTAGCAGATGCTTCTGCACGCGCTGCCGGCTTCTCCACCTTTGGTGCGTCAACCTTTTTTGCTGGTTTTGGCGCAACTTCTGTTGGCTTAGTCTGCTCAAGAATCATCTCGATGAGTTCTGCCTTTTTTGCACGGGAAGCCGACTTCACGCCGAGCGCGCCAGCAATGGCTACAAGCTGTTCGCGGTCTTTTGCTTCAAGTGCTGATTGTTCAAGGGCTCCACTGGCCACAAGGTCCTACTTTCAGGGTTAACGGGCGTTCACGAAAAAGTGAGTTGCCCTAACAACCGCAACTGGGTGAAACGAAACGCATAATTCCGAGACGCAGAGTGCGGGGGCTTTGCTCGAGATTCCGAGCCGACTTCCACCATAGCCCCTCTCTGGGCATGTGGCAACTTGGCGCAAATGCCAGTTAGTGACAAGAGGCTACGAAAGCCTCAATTGCTTGCAAGTCATTCGGCAAATTCACGATGCGTTCCTCGCGATCAAACAAGTCAGCAACATGGTCCGGCAGCGCAGGGTGCACCCCTGTCGCCTTCTTCACTGCATCGGGAAACTTGGCTGGATGTGCGGTAGCAAGGGTGATGGTTGGAATGCCTGGTTCGGCACACGCTTCAGCGGATGCAATGCCGACTGCGCTGTGCGGATCTACCAACATGCCGCTTTCACCATAAATGCGTTTCATCACCGCGAGTGTTTCGTCATTGCTGGCACGATGCGCAAGGAATGTAGGCGCAATCCACTTCGCAAACTGATCAGGCTCTACTGAAAGCTTTCCTGTTTGACGGAATCGATTGAGTTGCTCAGTCGTTGCACCGCCATCGCGATTGTTCATATCAAACAACAACCGTTCAAAGTTGGACGACACCTGAATGTCCATACTTGGACTCAACGTTGGAATTACAGGCAACATGTCCATGCTGTGCGTTTCAAAGAAGCGCGTCAGAATGTCGTTGCTGTTTGAACCGACAATCAGTTTCTCGATATCGGCACCCATCTGCTTTGCAATCCAACCTGCAAGAACATTGCCGAAGTTGCCTGTTGGCACACTGAATGATGCCGAGCGACCGAGTGTTTCAAGAGCTGTGAAGTAATACACCGTTTGCGCCATGACGCGAGCCCAGTTGATGGAGTTCACTGCAGACAGGCTGTTGGCTTCACGGAACGGTGCGTCGTTAAACATGGCTTTCACCAAGTCTTGGCAGTCGTCGAATGTTCCATCGACGGCAACTGTGTGCACGTTTGGCGAAGTGATGGTGGTCATCTGCCTGCGCTGCACATCGCTCACTCGCCCATTTGGATACAAGATCACGATGTCGACGTTCTTGCAACCCTTCACACCGTCAATTGCCGCGCTACCGGTATCGCCACTGGTTGCACCAACAATCATCACGCGCTGATTGCGTTGCGTTAATACATAATCAAACAACTGACCGATGAGTTGCAAGGCAACGTCTTTAAACGCAAGGGTCGGTCCATGGAATAACTCCAGCAGGTAATGCTCTGGCGCAATTTGCACCAGCGGAACTACGGCTGGATCACGAAACGTTGAATACGCAGTGGCACACAGTTGTGCAAACACATCTTGAGGAATCTCGCCCTCTACATACGGCGCCATCAACGAGGCTGCCTTCGATGCATATGTCGAGCCAGTCATGGCTGGCTGTTTCGGCCATGTTTGTGGCACATACAAGCCACCGTCTGTTGCTAGGCCAGCAAGCAGGGCGTCACAAAAGCCCAGTTCTGCTGCGCGACCGCGCGTGGAGACATATCGCATAGTTCTTACAGGTTAGTTAGTCGGCAATCACGCGAAGAAGTGCTCCAACGTGCATCACCACGTCCAGCGTCTTCAATTCGGTTATACAGGCCTGGACTGCTGCTTCATTCGCCTCGTGAGTAAGAAACACCAAGCGGGCACCATTACCAATTCCGTCTTGTTCGGCTGCGCGAATGCTCACGTTATTGCGGGCAAACACTCCCGTAACTGCATGCAGTACGCCGGGCTTATCGGTTACTTCAAGTGGGATCAAGTACTCGCACGAGGTATCGGCCATGCGCTTTAGCTTCGGTGGGCTCAACACACCAAGCGTCGCATGAGCGCCTTTGTTCAAGTTGATGGAAGCATCAATCACGTCGCCAAGAACCGAGCTTGCTGTTGGGTCACCGCCTGCGCCACGACCATAAAACATGAGCGAGCCCGATGCTTCACCATCAACCACCACTGCATTGAAACTGTCGCGCACCGAAGCAAGCGGGTGATGCATGGGAACCATTGCCGGGTGTACGCGAACCGAAATTTCATCGGTTGCTTTGTCGTGTTCGGCAATGGCAAGCAACTTCACTGCATAGCCAAGTCGTTTTGCAATCGCAATGTCTGCTGGAGAAATTCTGCTGATGCCTTCGCTATACACATCGCTTGCAACAACGTTGCAACCAAACGCGATGCTGGCAATAATCGAAACCTTTGCTGCTGCATCTAAGCCTTCAACGTCTGCAGTTGGGTCGGCTTCGGCATAACCAAGTGCTTGCGCGCCAGCAAGTGCATCTGCGTAGCTCTGGCCCTCTTCGCTCATCTTGGTGAGGATGTAGTTCGTGGTGCCGTTCACAATGCCAAGCACTCGCT
>JBIKHN010000053.1:0-8866 GCA_044362135.1 Ilumatobacteraceae bacterium
TAGAGGCGATGTGCCCAGAGCTCTCATTTGAGGTCGTTTCCTACCCTCACCCGCGTATTCCACTCTGGATTCCCAAGCGTCTGGCCTTAGTTTGTGCAAAATTTGTTGAAAAAATCACGGGAAAAGAGGCCGTCAAAAAAGTCATCGTGATCTGCAGAAAAACCTGAAAATAGTGGGTCGCCAGGGGCTCGAACCCTGGACCTGCGGATTAAAAGTCCGTTGCTCTACCAACTGAGCTAGCGACCCGAAACTGCACTTCCTTTGTGCACAACAGGCTAGTTCCCCAAAAGCCGAATTCTTCAGTTGTTAGCAAATGATAAGAATCCATACGTGGTTTATACGCTGAGCAACAACAACACATCTGTATCTGTTGACGCAATACATGGCTGCCGTCTTTCTTCGTTGCGCATCCACGACACGGAAGTTCTACTCACCGGCGGCCTAGACGACACAGCACTAACCTGGGGCTGCTACCCGATGGTTCCGTATGCGGGGCGTGTTAGATCGGGTGTTGTGCGGTTTGACAATGTTGAGCACCAACTACCCCTCACCCTGCCACCACACGCAGCTCATGGAACGGTCTTTACACAATCGTGGAATGTCGTAGATGTAAGTGCATCGCGCATTGAACTCTTCACCGACTTAGGTCCGCATTGGCCATTTGGAGGTTCTGTTTCTCAACGCATTGAGTTGAAGGATGACCACGTCCACTTAGAGCTGCGCGTTACTGCAGATGATCAGGCAATGCCCGCACAAGTTGGGTGGCACCCATGGTTTCGCAAACCAAGTCATGCTTCTCTGATTTTTGAATCAATGCTCCAGCGAGATGAACACGGAATAGCTACATCGCGTTGCGTGGAATCAGATGCCGTCAACGTTGATGACTGCTTTGTCAATCCACTTGCACCGCTTTCACTCACGGTCAACGGGGTTGACCTTGTTCTTTCCAGCGATTGTTCACATTGGGTGGTGTACGACCTACCGCCACAATCCACATGCGTAGAGCCCCAATCGGGCGCACCGAATGAAATCAATGATTCACCTGTCATTCTTGCTCCCGGTGAGTCACTCACAAAGTGGTTCACCATCGCTTGGACTGGCAGACTTATCCATTAGTGGAAGCCAACGACCAACTTCTTCATTTGCACGATGAGCGTCTCAGCGTTGTCATCAGCACACGAGGCAACGTTCCCGCAATTGTGTACTGGGGAAGTTTTCTGGGACACAGCCCGCTTCATCAGAACCTGTTCACGAGAGCCATTCTTGGCGGCGGTATTGATCTTGATCCACCACTCGGCATCATTGCCCAACACCATGACGGATGGCTGGGCAGTCCTGGCGTTGAGGGATGTTTTCCGGATGGTTCAGGGTCATTCCCTCATTTCATAATTACTTCAACCAGCAACACCACCACCACAGCTGATTTCATACTTCGTGATGCGGGCCTTGATCTAGACCTAAAGATCAGCATAGAAATTCATACAAGTGGCGTTCTCGCAATTTCTGGTGCATTCACTAATCGTGGATCATTGCCATACTTGCTGCACAGTCTGCGCTTTGCGCTACCAATCCCGCCACGCGCACAAGAACTTCTCACCCTTGGCGGACGCTGGGGAATGGAATTTGGTGAACAGCGCACTCCATGGGTGCAATCAACCGTGTCAATTTCCAATAACAGAGGTCGTACCTCTCACGAGAAATGGCCTGTGGTTTTTGCCGGAACTACCCAATTCGGCGAACAACATGGTGAGGTCTGGGGGTGTCATGTTGGATGGAGTGGAAACTTTGATATCACACTCGACGGAGTTACCGAGCACCGCAAGCACATGCTGGTTGGGGAAAAACTGGCTGCTGGAGAACTTGTCATTCAACCGAATGAAACGTATTCAGCACCAACTATTTACGCGGTGCACTCATCTCAAGGTCTGAGCTACGCATCGCAGCACTTTCATCAATTTGTTCGGTCAGGGTTGCGACATAAAAACACACTGCGGCCAGTCACGCTCAACACATGGGAAGCGGTGTACTTCGACCACAACTTTGAAACGTTGACACAACTTGCAGACACGGCTGCACATGTTGGTGTCGAGCGTTTCGTTCTTGATGACGGTTGGTTTTCTGGAAGAAGAAACGACACTGCTGGTCTTGGGGACTGGACTGTTGACTCTTCCGTATGGCCAAATGGACTCACTCCACTCATTAATCATGTGAAGTCGTTAGGAATGGAATTTGGAATTTGGTGTGAACCCGAGATGGTTAATCCAGACAGCCAGTTGTATCGCCAGCATCCAGACTGGGTGCTTCACAGTGGCGCGAACACAACAATCACGGGAAGAAACCAACTTGTCCTTGACATGTCACAAATTGACGTCCGCAATTACTTGTTCAATTGCATTTCGCAATTACTCGATGCGCACGACATCTCCTATGTGAAATGGGATCACAATCGAGATCTCGTTGCATCGCCAGCACATTCACAGACTCTTGGTACCTATGAATTACTGGGCCGACTAAAAGAAACACACCCGCAGGTTCAGTTTGAATCGTGTGCATCAGGTGGTGGGCGCATTGACTTTGGAATTTTGCCATACGTCGATCGATTCTGGACAAGCGACTCCATTGACCCTCTTGATCGAATCCTCATTCAGCGCGGTGCTCAGCGGCTCATGCCACCCGAGGTGCTAGGCGCACACATTGGATCTCCAACCAGCCACATCACTCGGCGCAGCCATTCACTTGCATTCCGAGCTTCAACAGCTTTCTTTGGTTGGTTAGGCATTGAATGGAATCTGCTTGAGGCATCAGTTCACGAGCGAGACCGACTTGCTTCTGTCATTGCGCAGTACAAAACGTTGCGACCGCTTTTACACACAGGCTTAACGTTTCGAGAAGACCATCCGGATACGAATATTTTGGTGCATGGTGTTTCTGCACATGACCAATCGCATTCCCTCGTCTCTGTCACCCGAATTGCCAATGGTCCAAGTAGCCATGTTGACCCAATTCGTATCCATCGTTTGGACGACGAGACGTCCTTCATCGTCAAACCCTTGCTTCTCGGTACGCCTACCTATGCTCCACACCGAAAGCTGCCGCAGTGGATTGACGATGGATCAATCACCATGACAGGAAGACAAATGAGAGAAATTGGTGTCGTTTGTCCGCCGTTATTACCCGCCTCAAGTTTCCTCATCCAGATTCATCAGGTGATGTAGTGAGCGATAACGACCGTCTTGATCCGCATTCCGGTGCACGCGTTCATATCGTTTCCACTCGTCAGCATCGACCAAACCTGCCTTCTTCAGAATGCCCTTTTTGTGTTGGCGGTCTTGAGTCTCCAGAACCTTACGACGTGAAGTCATTTCCAAATCGATGGCCGGCATTACAAACCGGCGCATGTGAAGTGGTGTTGTACTCGTCGCAACATGACGCAACCTTGGCTTCACTGGGCAGTATTGGAATTCGAAAAGTCATTGATCTTTGGGCAGAGCGAACTACGCAATTGCAGCAACAAAGCGACGTTGACTATGTACTGATATTTGAAAATCGGGGAGCGGAGGTTGGGGCAACAATCAGTCACCCACACGGGCAGATTTACGCATTTGATCATGTCCCGCGCCGTCAGCACTCAATACTGCAATCGCAGTGGAAACCAGACCCCCAGCCTGCGGATCGTTTAGTTATCAACGGCGATCATTTTGCTACTTACGCCCAGTACGCAGCCATACACCCGGTTTCATTAGTTGTTGCTCCACATCAACAGGTTTCACTTCTCAGTCAACTCAGTGAAAAATTGCGCGATGAACTCGCATCAATTCTTCACAAAACATTTGTGGCATTAGATCAGCTCTTCAATGCTCCCCTTCCATACATGATGTGGATTACACAAACTTCGGCAAAAACTCAATATGAAAACGCATGGTTAAACATTGAGATTGTTTCGCCATGGAGAGCAAAAGGCGTCCAGAGATACATCGCCGCGGCCGAAGTGTCCACTGAGGAATACTTCAATCCAGTAGAGCCAGCAGATATCGCTCAGCGTCTTCGCAACTTGGTGGTCTAATGCGCGCAATAGCACCGGGGCGCGTCAACTTGATTGGTGATCACACCGATTACACGGGTGGCTTGGTCTTTCCCATGGCCATCAATCGACACACAATCATTGATGCACGCTTTACCGAGGATTCTTCTATCTCGTTGAAGTCTGCTGATCAACCCGATGTGGCGAATATCAAAATCCCCGTTAGTGACATTCCCTCGTTGCAGCCACAATGGGCAAGGTACATCGCGGCAGTTGCCGCTGAATGCAATGCAACCCGCGGAATCGTGGGGACAGTCACTACAGATATTCCAATTGGAAGCGGTCTTTCTTCGAGCGCTGCTCTTGAAGTCGCTACTGCACTAGCCCTCGGTTTCGATGGAAGCGCTCGAGAACTGGCGCAATTAACGCAACGAGCCGAGCATGCAGCAACAGGTGTTCCCACAGGAATCATGGATCAACTATGTATTTCACTTGCTCAAGAACACCACGCCATGTTGATTGATTGCTCAACTCTCGAAGTCATCCATAGCCCTATTCCAGAAGCATGCAAAATTGTTGTTCAGTTCATTGCACACCGCACTCTGCAAGGTTCGGAATACGGCGAACGTGTTCGTCAATGCAATTCAGCTGAATCCATTATTGGGCCGCTCCGCTCGGCAAGCATTGACATGCTTGAGTCAATAGAAGATGCAACCATTTCACAGCGCGCTCGCCACGTGATCAGTGAAAATCAACGCGTTCGAGATTTTGCACAAGCACTTGCATCCAATGATTTGCAGCACGCAGGCCAACTCATGAACGAAGGGCACACATCACTTGCTCGCGACTTCGCAACATCTACTTCGGTCATGGATAAAGCCGTAGAAGAGATCCAGAACATTTCAGGAGTTTTTGGAGCGCGAATGACCGGTGGTGGGTTTGGAGGATGTGTTGTTGCTCTGTGTTCACACGACGCACACGTTCCTGGTTGGACGGTGTCAGCGGTTGGTGCCGCGCGACTCGCGTGATACCACGTACGTAAACTTAAACTTTCCCGCACCAATTCGATATTGCGGCAATACATCTGGTCCACAACTTGCCGTTCCAAGACCCCTGTGCTCAATGTCAATGTTCATCGTCAGATATGGACGCTTGATTAATTCTGTTTGATCTGCTGCTTGATGCAAGTCTTGCGTTGTATATGGCAAAGCCGACATATGCAACGGTTGACCATCAACTTCAATTCGTATCACTTCTTTGGTAAGCGGATTGCTCGCTTCGAACCATCTGCACTGTGTCCGTAGCCCATATTCCTGGGGTACCAAATACGGCAATTCATCAGGTTCTCCGCTGTAAATGCCCAGCATTGCAGACGACTCGCGGTCTGGGTAACACTCGTGAGGACCATTACCCCACCAAGAAACCATCGTGAAGCCCTCGGGTAACGGAAAGCTCACCCCAATACGTGGAAGATCGTCCAGTGCTTTTGGAACCAGCACTGAGTGTTCAAAGCGGACTGAGCCATCTTTTCGCACTGTTCGCTTCGTCTGATGCTTTACTAACTGTGAGACGTCACCATCGATGCCTTGCTGTTGCCAACGCTTCAAGGTGGTGGTTTGCACCCAAGCAAGATTTGGCAACAACTTGAATCCATCGTTATCAATGGATGCTCGAAACAACGAAATCTGTGGTTCGATATCAAACGGCTCATACTTTTTCTGAGAAGTTTGAATCTTCTTCGCACGAGCCGATTTCACTGCCAGTTGATCCCAGGCAACAACATGCCCTCGATCACACCACGACTCTGCGCGCTTTGTCTTCCAAGTGATGTTGAGTCGAATGTCTCCAGACAAACCCCGAATCGATGGAACTTTGATTCGTTTTGTCTTTCCAGCGCTAAGACCAGAGAGCGCTAATTTCCCTTTTCGTTGAACAACACCGTCAAGCACAACTTCGTACGTCGCAGACAGCCATGAGACATCACGAAATGATTGTCGGTTCTTTAACTCAATCAATGGCGCAGACTTTGGACCAACGAGTTGTGCAGCAATTGGCCTATGCACCCATGCAACCTCTCGCATTGCCGGATGAGGTGTGAGGTCGGCGTGCATCAATCCATCTGCAACAAAGTTTCCATCGTGTGGAACATCGCCGAACTGGCCGCCGTATGCAAACCGTTCCTTGCCATTGGGTAGCAACTGGCGAAGGCCGTGATCTTTCCACTCCCAGATGAAACCGCCTTGTAAGCCAGGCGTGTGATCAAATGCCTTCCAATAATCAGACAACGAACCATTTGAATTACCCATGGCGTGGCTGTATTCGCACATGATCAGTGGACGAACGCGCTTTTTGCTCTTGCCATACGTTTCAATCGCTGCAATAGGTGCGTACATCGGGGCCACAACATCAGTTGCCGTCATGCCTCCGTCAAACCAATTTGTGTGAAAAATTGCGCCTTCGTAATGAATAATTCGTGACGGGTCATACGACCTCACCCATGCTGCAGCCGCATCGTGAACACTTCCGTATCCAGATTCATTTCCGAGTGACCACATAATCACGCTCGGATGATTCTTGTCTCGCTCTACCATTCGACTCACCCGCGAAAGCCACGTTGCTCTGTACGCCGAATCGTGGCACAAACTCGTTATCCATGCATGACTTTCAATGTTGGCTTCGTCCACCACGTACAGTCCCAATTCGTCACAGACATCAAGGAATCTGGGGTCATTTGGATAGTGGGAGCACCGCACTGCGTTGATGTTGTGTTGCTTCATCGCCACAACGTCTTCTCGCATATCTTGCACCGTGACAGCCTTGCCACGATCAGGGTGATGATCGTGTCGATTTACCCCTTGAACCATGATGCGCTTACCGTTTACCAAGAGATCACCACGAACAATTTCAATTTTCCTAAACCCGATTAATTGTTCTGTCGAATCAATTACTTTCCCATTCGCATCAAGCAGTGAAATGCGAACCATATAGCGATTAGGCAATTCTGCGGACCAAAGCTTCACACTATTCACCGACCATTGAATTTCTGCGCAGTGTCCCGTGAACAGATATGGACGTGTGCTGTGGGCAACCTCTGCGGAGTGCAAAATTCCGATCTGTTTTCCGTTAACACTATGCAATGTTGCTTGTACTTTCAGCCCAGATGGAAAGCGCTCACCGCTTGAAGCTGCTACTTGCGTAGTAATTCGTATTTGGCCACTTCCCGTTAGCGAATCTCGCACGTCATCGACTTTGGCATCAACTCGAACATCTTCAATTCGCAGTTGCGGTTGGGCTTCAATAAACACATCTCGGTGTAAACCCGACATCCACCATTGATCTTGGTCTTCAACATAGGACTGTGCTGAATATCTACACACCGTTATTGAGACAAGATTCATTCCTTCTCGAACAAACGGTGAAATGTTGTATTCACTTGCTAATCGGCTGTCCGTTCCGTATCCAACAAATTCTCCGTTAACTCGAACCGAGTGCACGCTTTCTGCAGCGCCCACATGTAAAACAATTCGACGGTCGGACCATGCGCTCTCAACCTTGAAGTTGCGTCGGTAGACCGCAGTAGGAACTTCCTTCGGTAGATGCGGAGGAGTTTCGCGCCACGGCATTGCGATGTTTGTGTAATGCGGAACATCACCCAGATCGAACTGCGTCCAGTTGCTTGGAACGGGAATGCTCACCCAGTCGCTGTCATCATATAATTCGCCCAATTCACGAAGGGCGATATCTTCTGGGTGCGCAAACCGCTTAATGCGCCAATCGCCATTCAATGAGACTCGAGTACTTAACGTCGAAACGAACGGTGTTCGCATTGGCAAGCGATTTACTTGAACAGCATTGGGATCTGCCCACAGTTTTAGATCGTGTAGTTCGGGTATTGACGCCATGTGTTTATGCGACTCGACCTACTAACAAACCCACACCAATAAATTGCAGCACCCCGGCAACAACGGTGAATACATGCCATATTTCGTGGTAGCCAAAAACATGAGGAGTGAGAACAGGCTTCTTCATGTAAAACAGCACGGCGCCAACGGTGTACACAATGCCACCTAATGCATACATCAACAAGCTCGTGAAACCTGCCCGACCATACGCCCACGGCAAAATGATGAGCGCTGCCCAACCAATGATGATGTACATGGCATGACCAAGACGTTTTGCTTTCCACGTCAACTTCAAGCCCATCCCCAGTGCTGCTGCACCCCAAATCAATAACAAAAACGGAACACCAACTGTTCGTGGCAGCGCAAGTAAACACACTGGTGTATACGTTCCTGCGATAAGCACGTACACCATTGCATGATCAATCTGCTGCATCGTCTTTTGCGAGCGCAACGACTTCGTAAACAGGTGATACGAAGCAGATGTTGAATACAGGGCCAGCAATGACAAAGCGTAAATTCCTACGGCAAGTCGAGGAACCCCTGCTGGAGTAAACAAGGTGAGAATGATGCCAGCAGGAATAGTTACTGCGACCGCAATGGCGTGAATTCGGCCTCGCCAACGCGGACGCCAGTTTCCTGTTGCATGCATAAACACTGGCATGTGTGGCACGAAAGCACCTCCTACGCACAGCGTAACCTGTGTATATGACTTACAACTTTGATCGCTTTCTTCGATACGACGAAATGGTTACGTGGCTTACCGAATTGGCTTCACGGTTTCCCCATCTAGTGACATTAGAGACATATGGAAAGTCGCATCTAGGAAGAGATTTGTGGATTGCAACGGTTACCGATTCAACAACTGGTTCGCACGACACGAAACCAGCACACTGGATTGACGCAAACATTCATGCAACTGAAGTAACTGGCGGAGTTGCAGCGT
>JBIKHN010000054.1:0-8677 GCA_044362135.1 Ilumatobacteraceae bacterium
TTGCCCTGTATATCCAAGTAAAAAATGTTGAGCGTTCGCTATTGCAAGCGGTTGAACTTGGTGGCGCCAAAACTATGGATCCGTATCAAATTCCTGGTGGCGCACTGATTGCCGGAATCACTGACCCTGAAGGCAACACTCTTACGCTTGTTCAGCAGTAGTTACTAAAACAGCGAGAAGACTTCGTGGGTAGTTGACCCACTGGCTATGCACGACAACCACTCTGCACTGATGCCCGAATAGTTCCGGTATCCGGCGTCTGCCTGACTTGCTTCGCCGAACAGCGTGACCACAATAAACTTTCCATTTGCGTCGACAGCGACAGTACGACGCGCTAATCCTGGACGATTGAGATAACACCACTCCTGCATCTGCTCATCAAGCTGGTGAAACTTCTCCACAGACACTCCACTTACAAGTGTGAACGTCTCAACCTCAATTGCAGCCATGCGTTTGAGCGTACCCCAGTTGATTAGCCAGCTTTGACTGAGGAGAGCCTGCGACCATTTACCCACAATGAAATGGTGTACCCCTTTAACGAACGCGTGCTCATGATGAGTTTTTGAGCATTGACATTCGTTTTCGCTGACCACGTAATTGTTGGTTTGCCTTTTGCGGTCGCCTTAATAACTACTGATGAATTGCGCAGTGGCGATGTTGCAACTATCGAATATTTACTTCCCGACTTCTGAATGATTAACCCGACATCGGCAAGACCAACGACTGATGCTCCTACAGCTACCGAACGCGCTCCTGCAACAGCGGCGACGGTCGTTGAAGTGGTTGATGATCCTTCGGAATCAGTCTGCTCGTCAGAAGGTGTCGTAGGTGGTGGTCCGACAACAGCAATCAATGAAGACGTTCCAGGCAAAACGTGCTGACCCCACGCTGTCACGTACAAGCCGTTGGTGTAGTACTGGCCACCAGAACCGGCACCAATTGGATTCCAAACATAGGTAGCTGTTTGAGCAACCTCTGTTGAGCGGTATGTACCGTTTCGACCGCAACATAGTGGACTTCCTACGATTGTCTGAAGCACAACGCCAGTGGCATTGTCGACCAGATTCCACGCACCCACACTTGGACCTTCGTACATATCAATTTGCGGCGCACCCGGGATCAAAGATTCAACTGCAACTGTTGTGGATGTACTCAGCGGATTGATCGTGGTTGATGAACTTGGGTCATAGGCTGCTGGCGTATTTATCACCAGCGTTGCTGAATGGGAAACGTAATCATCGATCATCCATGCCTCGACCTCATAGGTTTCGCCAGCACTAAGGTCGCGGAAATCCCAGGTGTGCATATAACCACCCACACATGTTGAAGATGCAGATAACGGCGAGTACGAACCAGCACTGATAACCGCAGCGCCCTGCCGCAAGGTGTAGCCATATGACATATCTGTGTAGTTCACAACGATCTGTCCTGAACGAACGCACATGGCAACCTGAGCCTGTGACTGACTGACACAGTCCTGACCACATCGAACACCATTTGAGTTAAT
Organism: Ilumatobacteraceae bacterium; assembly: GCA_044362135.1. Lineage (GTDB taxonomy): Bacteria > Actinomycetota > Acidimicrobiia > Acidimicrobiales > Ilumatobacteraceae > UBA3006. The sequence goes on from JBIKHN010000054.1 coordinate 1,508, forward strand.
TACGTAAATATCTATCCCAGTAACTCCAGCTGCCACGGCCGGAGAAGGCGAAACCAGTGCTATCGAACCGAAGAGAAACAGTGTTACAAGAACCCGCTTGATTGCTTGTGTGGTCATGTACTCACTGTATCCATAGGGTCTCGCACCGTTTTGATTAGCCTCGGTGATGTGCCAGCGAACCAAAGATTGTCAGGAACGCTGTTCGTCATGGCCTCGAGCATCGGTTTTGCAGTTGTTCCAACCATTACAAGGACCGCCTACGACGAAGGAGCAAATGCGCTCGGCGTCATGACCCCTCGATTCGTAATTGCCGCGCTCCTCATTACTGCCATTCGATTGATGTTCGGTAAAAAAGAAGGCTGGCCGAGCATCAAACTGGCGATCGCCATGTTTTTTATTGGCGCTGTTGGCGTAACAGCAGTATCGCTTCTCTACTTCATCGCAATCGGGCAAATTGATTCCAGCCTTGCAATCGTGCTGTGGTACGCCTACCCCGTTCTCGTGTTACTCATCGCATGGGTATTCGAGAAGAAGCGTCCCTCAGCAACAATTGTGGTGCCACTCATTTTGACGCTCACTGGCATTGCTATTTCCGCAGGCCAAGTGAAGGGCGGCAACACCACGGCAATCATTTTGGTTGTGAGTTCATCCATGATTTTTGCCGTGTACATCACCGTGCTTTCCAAGGTCACACAGAAGATGGGGCTACTTACTGGCGCATCAATTCTCAACGCAGGAACCGCCACTGGTTACATCGTGGTTGGACTGTTTTCGACCAGTGCGTTCGCTCCGGTATTTCCAACAACCGGAAAAGTTTGGCTACTCATTGCTGGCGCTGCCGTTATTGGCACGACATTGCCATTCCTGTGCTCCCTCGCTGCGCTTCAACGAATTCCAACTGGCATGTACTCAATCATCACCACCCTTGAGCCCGTTTGGCACATCATCATGGGTGTCATCTTCTTGGGTGAAGTAATGACGAATAACCGCATCATTGGCGCGAGTCTCACCGTTGGCGGTTTGTTGCTGTTCTCCGCACTTGAGGTGCGAAACAAAGACACTTCAACACCTGTGACGATCTAGAAACAATGGTGGGCGTTGAGGGACTTGAACCCCCGACATCTTCCTTGTAAGGGAAGCGCTCTAGCCAACTGAGCTAAACGCCCGGATTACGGACTACTGATGATACAAGCAATTTGGGGAATTTATAGCCAGCGATTTCGCCGAAAAGTCCTGAATAATTGACCACATACGACCGCCAGCCCAACCAGCACCAGAGGGTAGCCAAACTTCCAGCCAAGTTCTGGCATGTGTTCAAAGTTCATCCCGTAGATACCAGCGACCATCGTCGGCACTGCGCCGATTCCCACCCAGGCAGAAATCTTGCGCATATCCCCGTTCTGATTCACCTGAATGAGCGCAGCATTGGCATGTAACGCGGCATCAATCAAATCGTTCATGAACTCAATTTCGTCCATGACTTTCAGCAGGTGGTCTCGCACGTCCGCAAAACGCGCAGAATACTTCGGGTCGATGTTGTGCACTTTCCCTTCAGCAAGTTTTGATAAAGGCGCGACCAATGGCAACACGGCGCGACGAAATTCAATAACTTCACGTTTTACAAAGTACAAACGAGACGCTGGAGACGGAACTTCGTCGTCAAAAACTGAGTCTTCAATTTGTTCTACATCTTCCAACAGATGAGCAGAAACATCCATGTACTGGTCAACGAGCCTGTCGACAATTTCGTGAACTACCGAAGAAGAGCCGTCTGCAAGTTTCTTCGGATTTGCTTCAAGCTGGGCGCGGACCGACTTCAGTGGCAGCGCTTCCCCATGACGAACCGCAATTACGTAATCGGGCGAAACATACAAAGAAACGTCACCGAGAATCACACGCTCAGACCGAGGATCATAGGCAACTGTTTTCAAGAGCAAAAACGTTTGTTCCGGATACTCATCAAGTTTCGGGCGCTGTTTTCCTGAAAGCGTGTCTTCTACGGCGAGTGGATCTAACGAATAATCTTCTGCCAGTCGTTCAAGTTCGGCAGGGCGCGCTTCGGAAAGACCGATCCAAACAAAATCGCCCGCAATATTCGGGGCATCCATGTCAAGCCGTTGACCGTTTCGATAACGGGCTTGGTCAATCAGCACTCTCGTACCCTATTTCTTTACTGTGCCAGACATGAACATATCTACTGCTTGCACCCACCCAGAAAACCTTGTTCCCAAGAGTGTATGAATACGATCTGTCGACATGAGATAACTGATGAATGCGTGATCGTCACAGTGGTCCGGAAGGTGCCCGCTCTCCCTGAACTTGTCGAGAGCCTGCTTGCACCACTCCGCAAATCGCGAATGGTCTGCGGTGCCGAAGTTGGTCAAATCCAGCATCCACGACTCTGAAATTTGCCCGAACTCCCACATCCAATCAACCGAATACTGATCGATTGTGGCAACACGGTTGTCACTTGGCGAAACCGCATTCAATAGCGATGTCCCAAGAACTGGACCCAATCCACTCAGCGGAGACGAAACAAATTGTTCAAACGTCGGATTCGATTTCAGCTTCAGAACTTCTTCGCCAAGCTCAATACCTGGCTGCGATGCAACCTGTTGCACGAGCGCAGGCGCATTTGCCACTCGCTCACCAGCCCACACCATGGTGGCGCAGAAGGCGCGGTACATTTCATCAGCTTGTTTTGACCACTCGAACATGGACTTGACCATTGCGCGTGAAATGCGATCTGGAAATGACCAGTCTTGTGAAATTTCTAGACCCGAAAGTTCCTTTGACCAGCGTTCGCTCTTCCACAACGGACCGGCGTTAGAAAACGCATTACCGCCTTCGGAAACGTACGCGTTCAAAAGCGCAACGAGTCGCGACCATGCGGCTTTTGAAACTGGTTCAGCCATGACTGTTTCGAATCTCTCGTAATGCATTCAGCAATTCCGGAGTCGCAGCGACGATAGGTGTTCGTTTTGACGCGTACTCAGTAACAGCGAGATCACGATCTTCGTGCTCCGCAAATGACACGCCTGCTTCTTCGCAGATCATGATGCTGGCCATGTAGTCCCATACACCGTGGCTATGGAAATCGATCCAGCCATCAAGCACGCCTTGTGCGACTAAACAGATATCAAGTGCCGCAGCACCGAGTGCGCGGAATTGTGCCCACTTCGGACGAAATGATGCCAAACCGGAAACACCAACCACCGCTTGCTTTAGTTCGGTGCAACCTGAATGCGACATGCGCTTGCCGTTATGAAATGCGCCGTCACCGCGAGTTGCCCAGTAACGATCTTTACCCGATGCTTGGTTGACTACGAGCGCTGCACGCGGTCCGTCTTGGTCAATCGCGCACAGTGCGGTGGCATACCACTGCACTCCTCTGCTGGCATTTGTTGATCCGTCAAGTGGGTCCATGATGACCATGATGGTGTCTGCACCGAAATCACCTGTTCGTTCACTCTCTTCGGAAAGCACTGCACAGCCGGCAGCGTGCAAGATGGCTAAGGCTGCGTTATCGGCCGCGACATCTACCGAGTATTGAGTGTGACGAACTCCCGAAAGCCCCCAATCGGTGTTTGACTCAAGAACTACCGCAATTGCGTCAACAACTTGGTTGAGCACAGCCAAAATGTCGGCATTCGAACTTGATCGTGAAAGTTTCATGAAGGTTTACCGTTCGTCGCGAACGAATGGTTGCCCAAGCATTTTTGGTGCACCAAGCAAGCGGCGTGCCCGCGGGGTTGACAACATCACCAACACGAACAGCGTTGCTACATAAGGAAGCATCTGCACAATTTCTGGCGGAAGAATGTTGATCTGCTGGCCCTGCAATGTGAATGGCACTTGCAGCGTGAACCCAAACAACACGGCTCCTGCAATGGCACGTAACGGACGCCATGCCGCAAAGACCACGAGTGCCAGCGCAATCCAACCGATTCCATTTGTGGTGGCCGCCTGGCTCCATGCGGTACCTCGAGCAAGCATGAACCAACCACCCGCCAAGCCCATGAGCCCACCACCCAAGATGGTGTGCACGAAACGAACCTTTGCCACAGACACTCCTTGGGCATCCACGGTTGCTGGGGCGTCTCCGGTTGCGCGCAAGACCAAACCAGGACGGGTTCTGTTCAAGTACAGCGAGCACACCAACGCACCAACCCACGTGAGATACGTGAAAATGTCGTGTCCAAACAGGATTGGCCCTAGAACTGGAATATCTGACAGAGCTCCCAAGTTCATTGGCTCAATAGTTACCGGACGCGACTTGCCTTCTACGGGCTTGCCTATGAATTGAGATAAACCGTTTCCAAAAATAACGAGCGCCAAACCCGCAACAATCTGATTTGCCCGCAACGTAATGGTGAGCGTTGCGTGAACCGTGGCCATTGCAACGCCGACTAACACCGACAAGAACAGTGCCAACCACAAATTGCCCGTACCGTCGCCCACTAAGAACGCCGTCACAGCACCCATCAACAAAATGCCTTCAACTCCCAAGTTGATGACACCCGATCGCTCGGTGAGAATTGCGCCAAGCGTGGCAAGAATAAGCGTTGTCGCAATGCTGATTGCGTCAGAAAACGTGAGAATCCAGACGTTTGAGTTCACGATGCCACACTCACTTGCTGAACGCGACGAATGCGCAAGCGGTTACGCCTAAAAACTTCTCCGCCAAGTGCAAACAACAACACCGAACCCTGCAGGACAACTGCAATGGAGATTGGAACGGGGTTGGAAGAAATCTGTAGTGACGCTCCACCTTCACGCAAACCAGCAAACAAAATTGCTGTGAGGATAACGGCAACAAAGTTGTAACGAGCAAGCGCAGCAACCACAATTCCTGCATAGCCGAGACCAATTTGTAAAAGACCTGGGTCTACTTTGCCAGCAGGCCCAACGACGTACATTGAGCCAGCAAGACCAGCGAGCGCACCCGAGAACAACAACACCGACAACGTCAGTTTTGTAGAACTCATACCTGCGTAGCGAGCAGTATTCGGAGAATCTGCGAATACAGAAGTCTCGTATCCGTAGTTTGAACGCTTCATAAACCAGTACAAACCAATGGCCAGCGCAATCGCTATGAGCACTGTTGGATATGTGCGTGTTGTGCCAAAACTACTGAGACGAGCTGATTCCTCAATGAGGCGACCTTGAGGAAACGACGTTGACGGATCGCGGAATATTCCTCGACTACCAAAAATGAAATAGTTCACCAGGTTGAGAGCCACATAGTTCATCAACAACGAACTCACGATTTCGCTTGTTCCCAACTTTGCTCGCAACACTGCCGGAAGGAGCACCCACAATGCGCCACTCAACGCTCCAAACACCAACACCACAGGTACAGCAGCGAAACCAGGCAAGGCCCCTGCCAACACAATTCCGGCCCACGCAGAGCCGATCATGCCCAAATACATTTGACCCTCTTGGCCAATGTTGAATAGGTTCATTCGAAATGCAAAGGCGGCGGCTAGACCCGTACAAATAAGTGGAGTGGCAGAGCCAAGCGTGTTCGTAATGCCCTTTGTTGATGCGTAACCGCGCTCGATGAGCAGCCACAGCGTGCCAATTGGTGAATGGCCAGTGAGAGCCAGAAACACTCCGCCGACAACAAATGCAAACAACAGCGAAAGGGCTGGCACAGCTGCATACAGCCATTTTGGTGTAGACAACCGAGGCTCTAACTCAATACGCATGTTTCCGATAATCATGAAAGACCCGCCATAGCCAAACCGACAGCCTCTACGTCAACCTTGTCGCCCACTGCTTCATGCACAACTGAACCGCGATACAACACCAGGATCTTGTCCGCAAGCGTGAGTACTTCGTCAAGGTCTTCGCTGATAAGCAAAATAGCTTTGCCCGTACTACGCGCTTCGTCCAGCAATTTGTGCACTGCTTCTACTGCCCCAACGTCGAGACCCCGCGTTGGCGAACACACCACCAACACGCGGGAGTTATTGCCAGCAGCAAAGATCTCTCGGGCAAGCAAAACTTTCTGTGAATTACCACCGGATAGTTTGCGCGTAGCGGTAAGCGCACTTGGAGTTTTGATCTCCAATTGCTTAATGAACGCTTCGGCTTCAGCGTGTGCAGATTTTCGATCGACCAGGAACCCGCGATCGCGCGTAAGCACAAGGTTGTCCACAATGGAAAGCGATGGAGCAAGTCCAGTGCCAAGTCGATCTTCGGGAACGTAGGCAAGGCCAGCCTTGCGCACATTACGAGTGCCCACGCCATTTACGCGCTCGCCGTTAATTGACACCTCACCACTTGTTGGCGCAATCAAACCGGCAACAATCTCTGCAAGTTCACGCTGACCGTTGCCCGATACACCGGCAACACCAACGATTTCACCCGCTCTCACATTGAATGACACTTGCGCGATGCGGTCGACGCCATCTTTCGTCAACCCAACGTTTGACAGGCTTAACAGCGTTTCCTTCGGCGCACCACGCGAACGCCTTGGCGACAGATCAATATCTCGTCCAACCATCAACTCGGCCAACTTGCGCGTATCTGCCTCGCCGCGCGCAACCGAGCCAGTTACACGACCATCGCGCATTACCGTCACGCGGTCGGAAATGTCTACAACTTCGCCCAGCTTGTGGCTAACAAACACCACCGATTTACCGGCTTGCGTCATTGCACGAACTGTTTCAAACAACTTCTCAACCTCTGGCGGAGCCAACAACGCAGTCGGCTCATCGAGCAACAAAATCTCTGCTCCGTGATACAGCGCCTTCACAATTTCCACGCGCTGACGCTGGCCCGCGGAAAGTTCGCCAACTACTGCTTGTGGGTCAAGCGGCAAGCCGAATCGTTCGGCAACCTGAGCAACTTGATCTTCTAAATCACTTACGCGTAATCGAAACGGCAACTTTCTGTGACCAAGAACAACATTCTCAGCAACCGTAAATCGATCAACCAATCGAAAGTGCTGGTGCACCATGGCAATTCCGTTTTGTAAACCGTGGCGCGGACTGGTGAGTCGCACTTGAGTTCCGTTGCGCAACACTGCGCCTTCATCTGGTTTGTACAAACCGCACAGCACCGAAGCAAGGGTGCTCTTACCAGCGCCATTTTCGCCAAGCAGCGTGTGCACTTCACCTGGAAGCAAATCGAAGTCCACGCGATCGTTCGCAAGAACGCCAG
>JBIKHN010000055.1:0-8647 GCA_044362135.1 Ilumatobacteraceae bacterium
ATATCAAGAGCCAAAAGAAGCGAATTCTCACGAACGCCAAGGCAACCTTGCGCAACCGCGCAACGAAGAGCGAAGTTCGCACCCGTATCAAGAATGCTGTTGACACCATCGGAACCGATGACAACCCAGAAGCACTTCGTATTGCTGTAAAGCGCCTCGACATGGCATCGGCAAAGCGTGTGATTCACCCAAACACGGCAGCTCGCAAGAAGAGCCGCCTGATGAAGAAGATCAACGCCGCGAAGTAACTCGCTGTGCTCCTCCGCCCAATCGGCTGAGTCGAGCAACCAAAACTTCCATAATCAGTTCTTCTTCTAAGTCTTTGCCTCCGCGCAAGTCGATATCCGCACGAGCAAGTAACTGCACCGCAGTAGAAATGTTGCGCGAGCCCATTCGCTGATACGTGCTCAGATATTTCTTTGCCTGGAAGTCGCTCTTTGAACCAATGAGGCTCATGGCATCTTGCGCCGACCGGACATCGGGGCCATCAAGTTTCATGAGCTTTGTGTAGTGACCGTGCAACAACGCCATCACTTGCAGCGGGTGATACTCGCCACTGCGCAACATGCGTCGCAACATCACCAGCGCCGCATTGGAGTCAGACTTGTCAATGGCATCGGTTAAGTCCCACGGCAACACGCTTCCCTGATCACCGAGGAACGGCTCGATGTCGAGACTGCTGAGTTTTTTTGCAGTGCCATACGTAGACGACAACACGTCGATGAGCGAAGGTAGTCGTGCTTGGTCTTGACCAAGCCACTCAATAACTGATGCAACCGCAGCAGAGTCGAGCTTGAGACCGGCCTCGGTGAACTGTTCCATGAACCAGGTGGTTAAGTCGTTCTTGCGACTTGGCGGAGAAGTATTAAACGTGGTTGCGCTAGCGGCTTTCAACGCATCGGTTGTGGACTTGGCCAGTTTGCCTTCAGCGGTAATCACCAAATGAGTGACGTCGAGAGGTTGCTCGAGATATTTGACCAAGGACTTGAGTTGATCGACAGTTGCTTCTTGCAGACCACGAAGCACCACGACTCGCTGGTCGCCGAACAAGGACTGGGTTTGTGCACCCATGACAGCATTGGCAATTGCGGACTCTCGTTCATCGGCGGTAACCGACTCGAGATCGTGGCTTTCGAACATGGTGTTGCGGTCGCCGTCACCAATGAGTTCGGTGGTGAGGTCGGTGAGTTTCGCTGAAATCAATCGCGAATCGCTACCAGTAATGAGATACACCGTCACGAATACATTCTCGCAGATCGGTGTAGTGCCACAAGAAATGCGACCCAAACCACCCACAACAACACGTTCGCTATTCCCTGTGGAGACAGGCGCTCACCCACTGCAGCAACCCACCACACCCAACGAGTCCCAAACTGAACCGGCAACATTGCCACCTCGCACAATGGGCTCACAGCAGAACCAAACATGGTGATCAACAAACCACAGATGAACGCGATCGGCATCCCTACGAGCATTACGAACCCTGCAACCGGTACCGCAAGCAAATTGGTGACCAACGAGATTGCGGGTGCAGACGAGAAGATGAACAGCGAAACAGGCATGACACCCAACTGTGCGCCAAGTGTTGTGGCCAGTGGTTCGGTGAACCACCGGGGGCCACGAAGTTGCTTTTTCAACCATGGCGTTACGAAAATTAGACCACTTGTCGCCAACGAAGACATCCAAAAACCAATGGACAGAATGAGCAGTGGGTCGATAGCAAGAAGTACACACACCGAATACAACAAAGCTTTGCGCGCAGACATGTCTCGTCCACGCGCAAATGCAATAGCTGTCATTGCCGCCATCATGGACGCACGAAGAACCGAAGGCTCGGCCCGTGTCATCACCACAAACCAAACGAGCAAAAACAATGTGAGCCCAAGCCGCCACCATGTGCGCGCACGATTGATGTACGAACCAAACACTGTCAATACGAACGCGACGTTTTGACCAGAAACTGCAGTGAGATGCGATAGCCCAGATTCCCGAAAAGCAGCAACCATGGCTCGCGGTTGCGCGCGGTCATCGCCAATCACAAGCCCCATGAACAATGCCGCGTCATCTCGAGGCATACGCCGTGCAGCATGCAGCATGGTCGCGCGAGTCTTGTTTGCACTGCGAAACAATGGAGACGCTGGAAACACCCTTTCGTCCGTGAACGTGACACTGAATGTTCCAACAATGTGTCGCGATGCGTATCGCCGAACCGAGGTACTGGGCAATTGCCCACGAACCCCTGCAACACGCAAAACATTTCCTGCTTCGCTCGGCAACATTCGCCTACCAGCCACCGAATGCGCCAACGCGAGATAACGCTTTCCCTCAATATCGAGCACCACTTGTGTTCCGCCAAATTTTGCTACAGGGTCTTCGACAACGCGAGCAAACCCGTTAAATGGCTCACTACTCGCAGAGCGAAGTTGTGACCATTGGAAACCTCCGTGCAACACCAGCACAATGGCGCAGATACATAATGCGGCGGTGCGACGATGCAATAGCCCAGAAAATCCCGCAAATGCTCGTACGATTACAGGGTGATACACGACGGGATTGCTTTTCACCGCGCACAGGTTCGCCAACGTGGCGGCCTGATAGCGGTCGGCACTTCGCTTGCGCTTTCAGTTGTTGGATTACTTCTCGTTGCGTTACCTGGATCGCTGTTCGGCGTGCTCGGATTTTTGCTTCTGCTCGTTGCCCTGCCAGTGCTGCCAATGCTTGGAGTACCCGCAGTTTCTTCAAACTCGGCGTACTTGCTGGCATTTTTCCTCAGCATGGTGCTGTGGTTCGCAGTCGGACATGTTTCAGCACTTCGCGCAACACGCAAAGCGGTATCGGGCTGGCCCGAATGGATACACGAATTTCGGCCATTTGCAATTGGCATTTGGGTAGGTGCATTGCTTTCACTTGCCATCAGCGCTGTTGTGCTTGGCGCGCTGTAATTCAGCATCTATACCCCAACTAATTTCCGCATTGTTTCAAACTTTGCTGGTCCTATACCCTTCACATTCATTAGGTCTTCAGGTGACCCGAATGGTCCATTCGCGGTTCGATAGTCAACAATTGCTTGCGCGGTGGCTGGACCTACGCCAGGTAGTGCATCGAGTTCGGTAACCGATGCACGATTGATATTCACCACTCCGTTTGAATCCGATGAGCCTTGCGTTGGTTGAACGCCGTTGATTCCGGGCCGGGGACGCACAAACACAGGACGCTCGGTTGACCCTTTCGCTGGAACGAAGATCTGCGATGAGTCAACGAGTGGTGTTGCCAAATTGATGACTTCCAAGTCGGCACGCGCAGTAGCGCCGCCCGCAGCAAGCACCGCATCAATCATTCGCGCGCTGTTCGACAAGGTGTACACGCCAGGGCTGTTTACTTCCCCAGCAACGTGGACCACGATGCTGAGAGATGGAGCACGATCAGATTGCAAAGATGAAGCGAGATCGCCACCAAGTGAAGTACTGGTAAATGAAATGACAGATTCAATGGGAGCGGGTGGAACCCGCACCACCCACCATGCGCCGACGACAATACAGACGACGGCTACTGCAGTGGAAATGATGCGGCGAAGTCCGAACCACTGAATTCGTTCGATGAACCGCTGATACACGGCTACATGTGTGCGAAATTAAAAGAGTTGTGCAGTCAGCTTTCTTCGATACCCAATCGTGCGCGGGTCATCTGTGCCCATGATGTCAAGAATCTCGATGTAGCGAGATTTAGCAACCTCATCGGTTTTCACTAACGGAAGCAGGCCTGCGAGCTCGTTGTCAAAGTCGTCGTTAATAACGAATGGTTCGGGTTCGAGAGCGACTTCTGCCACCGGCTGTAGCGCTGCCTCACCCAGAGGGATAAGTGCTTCAACGAGTTCCTTAATGGCAGGATCAGGCTTCGCACCAACGAACCCATCCATCACTGCACCATCTTTCATGATGAAGACAGCAGGAATGCTTTGCACTTGAAAAGCCATGGAAATTGACGGATTCTCATCGACATTGACTTTCGCCAACACCACTTTCCCATTCGTGGCATCGCAATGCTTTTCCAAAATCGGACCAAGAGTTTTGCACGGCTCACACCAAGGAGCCCACAGATCAACAATGACGGGAACCGAATTTGAGCGATCTAGTACTTCAACCTGAAACGTTGCATCGGTGACGTCGATAGCCATGCTCGGAACGCTACCGCCAACGCTCAGTTTGGCTTCGTAAACGACGCGAAGAATGACTAGTTTGGCGGTGATGAATTCGCCTCAACCAGTGCCCGCGGGAATACGCGAAGATCGCGTATCGGCCTGGCTGACAGCAAACATCGCTGGAGCAACCGCTCCGTTTTCCTTCGAACTCATTGCGGGCGGGCATTCGAACCTGACATTCAAAGTGACTGATGCATCGGGTAACCGCTATGTATTGCGACGCCCACCACTGAGTCATGCACTGGCCAGCGCTCACGACATGGGTCGCGAACACCGAATCATTTCTGCTCTTCATGATTCCCAAGTTCCAGTTGCACCAGCACTTGGGCTATGCACCGACATTGAAGTGAACGATGCACCGTTTTATGTGATGTTGTTTGTGGATGGATTGATTGTTCGCGATAACGAAACCGCGCGACGCGAACTGACTGAAGCAACACGTCTGCATGCAAGCAACTCGCTCATTGACACGATGGCAAAAATTCATCAAGTTGTGCCGAGTGAAGTTGGGCTTGGCGAGCTTGGACGACATGAGGGTTACATTGAGCGACAGTTGAAGCGCTGGTACGGGCAATGGAACGCGTCAAAGACGCGTGAACTTCCAGCCATCGATCGCGTACACGATGAACTGTTAAAGCGCATCCCTGAACAAGGCCCTGCAACCATCGTGCACGGCGACTACCGCTTAGACAACTGCATGATTGACGCCCAAGGGAACACGGTTGCTGTTCTGGACTGGGAACTGTGCACACTTGGCGACCCATTGGCCGACCTTGGATTGTTGATGGTGTACTGGACCGGACCAGATGATGATGCTGGTGCAAACAATTTCGCAACCACCACTGCACCTGGTTTCTTAAATCGTCAACAACTTGCAGACCGCTACGCACAAGCATCTGGCCGTGACATTTCGCACCTCGACTTTTATGTTTCATTCGCGTTCTGGAAACTGGCATGCATTATTGAAGGTGTGTATGCGCGGTATATCTCGGGCGCAATGGGCGAACATGACCCACATACGTATGACGCGTTTAGAACGCAGGTAGAAACTGCTGCAGGAAAAGCCGAGCAGTTGCTTTCGCGTCTACACTGACGCGTGGAATGACCGATTACAAAATCTCCCCCGATTTCGACGGAAAACTACCCGAACTGAAGCAACCCATCTTGGTTGCCATGATGACCGGCTGGATAGACGCGAGCGCTGCGGCTGCTGCGGCTATGGAAGCACTGATTACCGAGACCAATGCAATCCCACTCATTGAGTTCGATGGCGACACCTTCGTGGATTACCGCGCTCGCCGACCGCTCATGCAATTGCGTGATGGAGTAATTACCAAACTTGATTGGTCTGCTCCACGCATCATGGTGGGTCATGATGCAAACAACGAACCGATTTTGCTGCTCACCGGCCCCGAACCAGATTCTCGTTGGCAACATTTTGCTCAATGTGTTGTTGAACTGAGCGAGAAACTGAACGTTCGACGCATGCTGGGAATGGGCGCGTACCCAATTGCCACACCGCACACTCGAGCCGTAAAAATTTCGTGCACATCGCCCGACGCACACCTTTCGTCGTTGCTTCCATTTATCAAAAGTTCAGTAGATGTGCCAGCAGGCATGGAAGCCGTACTTGAGCAAGCAATGTTCAATGCAGGAATTCAATCTGTTGGACTATGGGCCCAGGTGCCTCACTATGTTGCTTCAATGAGTTACCCCGCTGCGGCAGCCGCTCTTATCGCAGCAGTGTGCGACACTGGCGGCATCTCCATTGATGGGGATGCACTTCGCGAGCAGGCTGGCGCGCAACGCGAACGCCTGGATGAATTAGTTCGTGGTAACAGCGAACACTTAGCCATGCTCGCCCAACTAGAAAGCGCCTTCGACAACACACACAGCGACAACGGAATTCCTACGTCGGGTTTCGGTGGTGGACCTCTGCCGAGCGGCGATGAACTGGCTGCCGAACTCGAACAGTTCCTGAGGGACAACCAAGCCGAGTAGCCCCCCCCCCCCCCGACTACGGTTGAGGGTTAGACGCCACATCGGGGGATTTGTATGTCGGACAGTTCTAAAAAGGATTTCGTTGAAGCGCTTGCTCGCGGGCTCGAAGTCATTCGATCTTTCGATCGCATTCACATGAAGCAGACCATTGCTCAAGTTTCTGAGCGCACGCTTCTCGCTCGCCCAACAGTGCTTCGGCTACTCGGCACCTTGGAAGAACTTGGCTACGTTCGCAATCAAGGCAACCACTATTCACTCGCCCCAAAGGTGGTGGACTTGGGAATGGCATACGTTTCTGCCCTCGGTTTGTATGGGGCAGCAAAGCCGCATATGGAGGTTCTCTCCAAAAAAGTGGATCAAACCGTCTCATTGGCAGAACTCGATGGCAGCGACATTGTGTACACCGGCCGAGTAGACGTGCCGAAAATTGTCAGTGTTGGCGTAACTGTTGGAGCACGTCTGCCGTCTGCAAGCACAGCGGTGGGCCGAGTACTCCTTGCAGCCGTTCCCGACGCTGAATTACACGACGTTCTCAGCACTCCCTCGATGTCCATGTTCATTCCCCGCACCCGATTCACGGCCGAACAAATACGCCCGCGTTTACATACTGTGCGCGAACAAGGCTGGGCAGAAAGTGATGAAGATTTGCAATACGGCGTTCAAGCAATTGCAGCCCCACTTCACGGTGAAGACGGCCAAGTAGTTGCAGCAATTGGTTTGGGAACCCACACCTCCGAAATTGGCAAAGAAGTGCTTCGCGAACGATATTTGCCGCTACTCCTAGAAACCGCTCGAAACATTGACAGCGACTGGAGCGAATGCAGGAAACTGCCAACCTCAGAATCCTCTCTGAACATGGACGGCATGCAATTACTCCACCTGCGCCGTATCTCATCATGAAACTTGACGGCGGTATTTCTAGCAATCTGGCAAACGCCGCAACTTCTGCGAAAGCGCTTGAAACTTCAGGTTATTCGGGTGGGTGGACCGCCGAAACCGCACACGACCCATTCTTCCCATTGCTGTTGGCGGCAGAGCACACGTCGCAACTAGAAATTGGCACATCGATTGCAGTTGCCTTCGCACGTAACCCCATGACCTTGGCAAACATAGGCTGGGACTTGCAGTCGTACTCCCAAGGCAGATTCATCTTGGGGCTCGGCAGCCAGATAAAGCCGCATATCACCAAACGATTCAGCATGGAATGGAGCCACCCTGCCCCACGCATGCGCGAGATGATTCAGGCAATACGGGCCATCTGGGGAACATGGCTCACCGGCGAACCTCTGCAGTTTCGTGGCGAGTTTTACACCCACACATTGATGACGCCATTCTTCACGCCAGATAAACGCGACTTAGGAGACTTTGGAGTTCCAAAAATCTTCCTTGCTGGCGTCGGCGAAATGATGACCGAGGTTGCAGGCGAAGTGTGCGACGGATTTATCTGCCATGGCTTCACCACCGAGCGCTACTTGCGCGAAGTAACACTTCCAGCACTCGCGCGAGGTCGCGCAAAAGCAGGAAAGACCATGGATGATTTTGAAATAGTCGGGCCAAGTTTTGTTGTGACAGGTTCCAACAATGAAGAAATGAACACCGCGTCAGCTGGTACTCGTCAGCAAATTGCGTTCTATGGAAGCACTCCTGCATATAGCGGCGTTCTTGAACTGCATGGCTGGGGAGAATTGCAAGGCCAATTGAATTCCCTTTCCAAAGTTGGCAAGTGGGAAGAAATGGGAAATCTCATTACTGACGAGATTCTGAATACGTTCGCCGTTGTTGGATCGCCAGAACAGATCGCGCCAGAGTTAAACAAGCGTTATGGCGATGTGATTGATCGGTTGAGTTTCTATGCGCCGTATTCAAGTGACCCTGAGCGCTGGACACAGGTGATTCACGACCTCAAGTCGATTTAGATCGTTCCTGCATCTAACTTTTTCAACATTCCTGCAGCAACAACCTGCAACTCATCGCTGTCCTGCAGTTGTTGGGCTGCGCGAACCTGGCGGGCAACACGCGGATTCTTTACAAACCGTTCTTGGTGGCGCAAGAAGAAATCCCAATACAGCACGGTGAATGGGCACGCATCATCACCCGTGCGCTTCTTTCGGTCATACGCACAACCTTTACAGTGATCGCTCATGCGGTCGATGTATGCGCCACCACTCGCATATGGCTTTGTGGCGAGCATCCCCCCATCTGCATATTGCGACATGCCAATCACATTGGGAACCATCACCCATTCGGCGGAATCGATGTAACTGTTCCACATCCAGCGAGTGAGCTGTTGCGGATTGATGCCTGAAATGAGCGCAAAGTTGCCGAGCACCATGAGGCGTTCAATGTGGTGCGAGTATGCCCGCTCATTTACACCAGTGAGCACCGACTTCATACACGCCATTGAAGTTTTCGCAGGGTCAGTAAACATCGGTGGAAGGTCTTTGTTTG
>JBIKHN010000159.1:0-3049 GCA_044362135.1 Ilumatobacteraceae bacterium
ACGAAACTGCAGGTCTTGAACGAAACGATCTAGACAACAATCCACTCGTGCAATGGCAACGTTGGTATGACCAAGCCGCAGAGGCTTCTGTTGCAGAACCAAATGCCATGACATTGTCAACGATTGGCATTGATGGTGGGCCGGATTCACGCATCGTGTTGGCTCGCGGTGTTGATGAATCGGGTTTTGCGTTTTATACCAACTACGACAGCGCCAAGAGCAAGCAGTTAGTTGAACATGCACATGCTTCGGCGGTGTTTGGGTGGTTGGACTTACACCGCCAAGTCCGAGTGCGTGGAGTAGTGACCAGGCTGTCCGGCCAGGTAAGTGATGAGTACTTTGCATCGCGTCCGCGGGAGTCTCAGCTGGGTGCATGGGCATCTCCGCAGTCGCAACCGATTGCGGGTCGCGACGAGTTAATCAGCCGATTTGCCGAAGCAGAACAACGGTTTTCGGGGCGCGATGTTGAGCGACCGCCACATTGGGGTGGCTGGGTGTTGGCTCCACGCGAAATTGAGTTTTGGCAAGGTCGACCGAGTCGTTTGCACGACCGCTTTCGCTATGCATTGCAAGCAGATGCTTCCTGGTCTATTGAGCGTTTAGCTCCGTAGAACTCTCTGCAGCATTCCACGTATGCACTGCGCGTACGAGTCCGTTAATAAGCGATTGAGTATGTGGAGTGAGATGTGGACCTTCCCAATCCCACCACAACGGACTTGCTCCGCGCACGCGTGGAGGTAACTCAATCTGCACTCCATGGTTGCGAACGCGGTTAACAGGATTATCCATGTGTTGTCCTGCGAGATCGACAGGAATGCGACCCAGATCATCAACAACGTTGTAAGCAGGCAGTGCAGTTCGTAAGTGTTTTGCAACGTGTGTTGCTAAACCACGATTTCGACCACCGAGCAGCAGGCTGGTAAAAAAACCTTGTCGACCAAAGCCGTGAATGGTGATGACCGTGTCGACGTGATTAATGAAGCCAGACAGCGTTTCTGAATGCTGTGGGTCAATTCGATGCGAAGGAACATGCCACTTCAACGATGCTGGCTGGTGAATCCCGTAATACGAACTACCGGTTGCTTCTGCTGCTTGTTGAGCGATGATGTCGGTAGCTTCCTCTAACCCGCCACCGTGGAATGCCATGAAACCAAATGTTCCGCGTAATTCGCAGACCTCTTCGACAGATGGGTGGGCAAGCAGTTCATTCAGCATTAGTGGCGCGACCTGCTCACAAGTTGCTTGATGCGATTCAGTCCAACGATCAACAGTGCTACACCAATGATTAAAGCGCAGATGAGCGCAAGACGAGACGCGCCTTGTTCCTGCAGCCACAACGAAACAGAGTTTTGCCAGTTCTCTACATTGGACACAACGTTGCCAAGTGAGCTGCGCTCACTAATTGCTCCGTACCAATACCAGGTGAGATATGCACCAGTGATGGCAATAAACCCAGCAGCAACTTTGTCAACGTAACGCAGACTGCGCTTCAAAACTCGCGACATACCTGTCTTTGCTAACGCCAGCGTGACAGTAAGTGCGGTAACCAAGAGCGACATGCCAAGCCCGTACATCACAATGCTGATGACGCCAGAAGCGAAGCCGTTTGTGCTGATTGAACCAAGAATTGCTGTGGTGAGCAAACCAATGGTGCAACCAATGCTGGCGACCGCATATCCCACTCCAAAGATGAACATGGCCCGAGTGGAGTGGTCTTTTTTTGCGTTAGGAAGAGCAGTGGCAAATGATGGCTTCCACCCAAACAACATGGCGATACCTAAACCAATGAGAGCGATTCCAATCACAAACCCCGCGTATTTGGCGTTGAGTTCAATCCATTGAGTAAACAGTCGCGAGATTGAACCAACGATGAGAAACACAACAAGAAATCCAGATGAAACGGCAGCACTGACACGCAATGCGCGTTGCAGTGGGGCTCGTGTAACACCTTGGTTTGCGCCGTCAATACCCAGGAAGTAGAGCAAATATGCGGGAAGCAAAACGAAGCCACAGGGGTTTACCGCTGCGAGCATGCCCAGCATGAAGCTGTAAGCAAAGTTTCCTTCAATCACAATGTCGGCGATAATCATGAAGCAAACCATTGAGCAATCAGCGACTCAAGTTTGTCGGAACTGATTTCTCCTGCAACTTGATCAACGATGTTTCCGCTGCTGTTGATGAAGAGTGTGCTTGGTGCAGTAACAACTCCCAGTTCACGGAGGACAGTTCCAGACTGATCAAACACGATGGGATAATTGATTCCATACTTCTCACCAAAAGATTTAGCTATTTCTGGGGAGTCGTTCATGTTTAAACCGATAAAGCGAACGTTGCTGTGAGTTTGTTGTGCCTGTGCAAAGGCAGGAATCTCGCGCCGACAGGGTTCACATGTGGAGTACCAAAAGTTGAGAATGATGGGTGAGCCAACAAAGCTCTGCAAAGCGATGGTGTTTCCGTCGAGATCGGTTATGTCAACATCGGGCAGTCGCTTGCCAACAACTGGGTCGTTGGTATCAAGCGATGGGTAGGGGACTTCGCCTGGAGTGGTCATTTGGGCATCAATTTCTGGCTCGCTACTTGCGCTCCATACCCATCCGCCCACTGCGCTGAGCGCGAGCACCGCGATGGCGATACGAAGGCGGGAACGAACGAAAGGCACAGAAGCAGGTTACCGATGGTGCTGAACCGCTTCGGGGCGCTGCTTCTGTGCCTTCTGACCGCTTGAACGTACGTGGGGGTTATGCAACGAGATGTGCGGGAATAGGAACTTCCTGCACTGCAGTGACTCGTACCGACTTGGTTACTGGTCTGCCTCGTGGACGCTTGGTGGCACATACCCGACCCTCTTCGAGCAATTCACCACCCCAGACACCCCACGGCTCGCTGCGATCTAGTGCACCACTGAGACAGTCAACTTTTGATGTGCATGTCGAACAAATTGCTTTTGCACGCTGAATGTCTACGAACTCTTCCGAGAAGAACAAGTACGACAATGTGCCATTGCCGTCGCTGCAGCGCTGTGCAGACAACATGATGATGTCGTCTTCGT
>JBIKHN010000160.1:0-3043 GCA_044362135.1 Ilumatobacteraceae bacterium
GTTGTTGGAGATCGTCACTATGCAACTGCTCGTAAGGTGCAGGAAATTCTGCAGCGCTACAAGGAACTGCAAGACATCATTGCCATCTTGGGTCTCGACGAACTTTCTGAAGAAGACCGCCTCACCGTTTCGCGTGCTCGCAAAGTACAGCGATTCTTGTCGCAGCCGTTCTTCGTTGCTGAAGTGTTCACCGGTTTGAAGGGTGAATATGTCAAGACAGAAGAGACCGTAGAGAGCTTCGAAGCGATCATTAAGGGTGACTTGGACGAAATTCCAGAGCAGGCCTTCTTGAACGTCGGTGGCGTAGATCAAGTGCTCGCAAAGGCGAAGTCACTGCAGGAGAACGCTTCATAATGGCTTCAACTGGTGCCCTTCGCGTAGAACTGGTTTCGCCAGAACGAGTGCTGTTTTCAGGTGAGGCCAAACAGGTCATCACCCGCACGCTCGATGGTGGCGAAATCGCGTTCTTGCCTGGGCACATTGCATTCCTTGGTGCTCTTACCGAGTGCCATACGCGCATCTATCTTTCTGATGGCAAAGTGCAAGATGTTGCAGTGCATGGTGGGTTCGTAGAAGTTGCACCCGATCACGTCACGATTCTTTCTGACTCTGCAGAACTTGCAGAAGCGATCGATATCAAGCGTGCTCGTGCTGCATTAGAGCGTGCCGAGACTGCAAAACGTGGTGAACACGATGCAACAGTCGAGTCAGCATTGCGCCGTGCGCATGCTCGTTTGTCTGCCGCTGGTGGCCTAACCGAGACGCGTGCCGCGCACTAACTATCCATTTACGCAAGCACTCATTACGGGTGCTTCAAGCGGCATCGGTGAACAGATGGCGCACATGTTGGGTAAAGCGGGAGTGCCAATGGTGCTTGTTGCTCGTCGTGGCGATCGTTTGCAAACCATTGCCGATCAATACAAAAACGTTGAAGTGTTGACAGCAGATTTGCTGACCACTGAAGGCGTGGCAGCAGTTGAAGCTCGCTTGCGCGACACCACGAAGCCACCAGTTGATTTTGTGGTGAACAACGCGGGCTTCGGAACTTCTGGCCCAATGCATCGCATTGACCCAAATCGCTTGGCAAATGAAGTGCAACTGAACGTGGTGGCACTCATGCGCATTACCAGCGCTGCGGTCAACCTCATGTTGCCTCGCGGTCGTGGGTACATCTTGAATGTGTCGAGCGTTGCCAGCTTTCAGGCTCAACCAGGACTCGCCGTGTATTCGGCAACGAAAGCATTTGTCACCAGTTTTACCGAAGCCGTGCATCAAGAACTTGCAAACACCGGCATTCGCATCACCGCGTTGTGCCCTGGCTTAACGAAAACAGAATTTCAATCGGTGTCAAACACCAGTAAATACGAGAGCAAATTCCCTGCAGTGGCATGGACTTCGGTGAAGTTGGTTGCACGCACCGGAATCAACGGTGTCATCAAGGGCAAGCCAATTGTGGTGCCAGGAATTTTGTACAAGACCTTGGTCGGAATCACCGACGTGTTGCCACGCAGCGTAGGTCGCTGGTTTATCGGCCTCTTTACGCGCCGCTAAACAGCGCTTATTTCCTATCGGATGACGAGTATGCCGCGAGGCGATCGTGGCGATGATGGGTGTCGATGTAGCGGATGGTTCCGCTGCGACTGCGCATGACCAAACTGTGGCTTCGTGCGCCGTATGCGTCGTATCGCACGCCGCGCAAGAGTTCTCCGTCAGTCACGCCGGTTGCAGCAAAGAAGATGTCTTCGCCACTGATGAGATCGTCTGTTGTAAGTACCTTGTTGAGGTCGTAGCCGGCATCTTCGGCAGCCTTGCGTTCGGCGTCGTCGCGCGCATGAAGGCGACCGATGATTTCACCACCCATTGCTTTCAGTGCGGCTGCGGCAACAACACCTTCTGGTGTTCCGCCAATGCCGAACAAAATGTCGACACCAACTTCTGGTGAAGCGGCTGCGATTGCGGCAAAAATATCACCGTCGGAAATGAGACGAATTCGTGCACCGGTTGAACGAACTTCAGCAATGAGATCGTTGTGGCGGTCGCGTTCAAGAATCATGACGGTCAGTTCGCTGACGAGTTTCTTAGTTGCGCGTGCAACTTCTTGCAAGTTCTTGGTTGGTGTCCAGTCAAGGTCGACAGCGTGAGCGGCTTCTGGACCAACGGCAATTTTGTCCATGTACACGCATGGGCCGGGGTTGAACATTGAACCGCGCTCAGAAACCGCGATTACTGAAAGAGCGTTTCCGCGACCAAGCGATGTGAGGGTTGTGCCGTCAATTGGGTCGACAGCAACGTCGGTGTTTGGTGTGCTGCCGTTACCTACCCGCTCACCGTTGAAGAGCATCGGGGCTTCGTCTTTTTCGCCTTCACCGATCACCACTATTCCGTCCATGTTTACGGTGTCGAGAACGTTGCGCATGGCGTCTACCGCTGCACCGTCGGCAGCGTTCTTGTCGCCTCGGCCCACCCACCTGGCAGCTGCGAGTGCTGCGGATTCGGTGACGCGCACCAGTTCCATTGCGAGGTTTCGGTCTGGTCTTTCGCGTGCTGGCATGGCACAGAATCTAGTCGCAATTCCTATTTGGGCTGAAACGAAGTAGCGTTCGGGTTATGAGCGAATGGAACCCCAAAGACCCAGAGGCGCTCACCACGCGTTACGACCTTGCCGATTGGTCAGTTGACGATCGAGCCGATGTTGCTGCAGCGCTTGCAGATGCAGAAATCGCCCATTCATGGGATGGCTCGGAGCTACTTGTTGCACAAGATTCTGAACAGGTTGTTGATGCAATTTTGGATGAGATTGAAGACGAGCTCGACAATCTTGACGATGGCGACGATGACTCGGGCGAAGACAACATCACTGAATACGAATTAGATGAATGGTCGGAAGGCGAGCGTAAGCAGCTGTGCGACATGCTGGACAATTTGGACATTGGTTACCGCTGGGATGGCACCATGTTGCTCGTTCCCATCGGAGTTGAAGCAGTTGTTGACTCTTGCTTGGACTCAATCGATAGTCGTGGCGTAACTTTTGTAGATGACAACA
>JBIKHN010000056.1:0-8575 GCA_044362135.1 Ilumatobacteraceae bacterium
GGAACCGTTGGCATTCTTGGGCCTACACGCATGAACTATCCGCAAGCGTTAGCAACTGTTGAAGTGGTGAGCGATCGTCTCGGTCGCAGACTTGCGGATAGCTGAGGCGAGCGATGGCTGACGATTTCTACGCATTACTAGGCGTGTCACGCGCAGCAAGCCCAGACGAATTAAAGAAGGCGTACCGTAAGCGCGCTCGCGAATTGCATCCAGATGCAAACCCGGGAAACGCAGAAGCAGAGGCGCAATTCAAAGAAGTATCGCGCGCCTATGAGGTGCTGTCAGACCCCGAGAAGAAAGCCCGATACGACCAATTTGGCGAAGCAGGGATTGGTGGTTCGGGTGGTGGTGGAGATCCATTTGGTGGCGCTGGTGGTTTCGGCGACATCTTTGAAGCTTTCTTTGGCGGAGGATCGCCATTTGGCGGTGGCCAGCGTGGACCAAGCGGCCCGCCGCGCGGACAGGACATCGAAACAGTTGCAGATATCGCCTTTGAAGAAGCGGTATTCGGATGCCAGACAACAGTGAAAGCTCGCACCGCAGTTCGTTGTGACGACTGCGCGGGTTCGGGCGCAAAGGCTGGAACATCGCCAACCACCTGTAGCGAATGTAATGGTGCTGGCCAAGTGCGACGAGTTCGTCAGAGCATGCTTGGCCAAATGGTCACTGCACAAGCGTGTCATCGTTGCAGTGGAACGGGCCAGAGCATCGCTTCGCCGTGCACTCCATGCAAGGGTGAAGGTCGCATCATTAAGGAAGTCTCATATCCAATCGAAGTTCCTGCCGGAATCGACAGTGGTCAAACACTGCGACTGACGGGCAAGGGTGCAGTTGGGCAACGTGGCGGAGGTGCAGGCGATCTCTTCGTGCATATGCGCGTTGCCGATCACAACATGTATCAGCGTGAGGAAGATGACTTGGTTGCAGACATTGAAGTGTCCATTGCGCAAGCAGCGCTCGGCGCAACAATTCAATTACCAACACTTGATGGCGACGAAGTGCTCGATGTTCCATCAGGAACGCAGCACGGCCGAGAGTTTGTGTTGAAAGGTCGTGGAGTTCCTCGATTGTCACAGGGTGGACGATCGCGCGGACGTGGCGACTTGCGCGCTCGAATCGTTGTTGCTGTCCCAACGAAACTTAACGATGCCGAACGTGAACTGTTGCGCAAATTCGCCGAAAGTCGTGGTGAACAAGTCGCCACACACGAAGGCGGCCTGAAGTCGAAAATAAAGTCAGCATTTTCATGATGGATATTTTGCGCAAATCATCTGCGCATGTGTTCATTAACTCGCTTGCTTCGCCAGTCCTTGAACAAGATGATGCCCATCACTTGCTAAAGGTTCTGCGCATTACCGAGCACGATGTTGTGTCCGTGTGCGACGGACAAGGAAGTTGGATTACGGCCAAGTTGGATAAGCACGGCGTGCTTCACCCACTGAGCGAAGTGTTTACGTCTGCTCCGCGCAAGCACATGCTCGCTGTTGCATTTGCGCCGGTGAAGGGTGAAAAGCCTGAGGTAATTGTGCAAAAACTGACCGAGTTGGGAATTGATCAGATCATTCCTCTCGCCCCAACACGGCGTTCGGTGGTGAAATGGGATGACACGCGCGCAGCAAAGAACGAAGAGCGCTTGCGCAAAATTGCTCGAGAGGCAGCAATGCAAAGTCGCCGAACATGGCTTCCATCAATTCACTCAATCACTGCCTTGGCCGATGTTTTGGCCATGCCAGGTTGCGCAATTGCCGAACCGGGCGGAGTTGAAATCTCGCGGGAACATCGCATTGTGGTCATAGGTCCAGAGGGTGGTTTTACGCCTGACGAACTCACCACCCAGGTGCCAACTGTTTCGCTTGGGGAATCCATCTTGCGAGCAGAAACTGCTGCAATAGTTGCTGGTGCGCTCATGGTGAGGGCCGGCAGGGGGTTGCAATGAGTACATCGGAAAGCGAATCGCTCGATGAACTCAGTTTTGCGCGCTTAGTTGGCGAACGACTTCGCCAAATTCGCCAGCAAAAGAAATTGTCGCTTAGCGAGGTTGAAAGCGCAACCAATCAAGAATTCAAGGCTTCGGTCATGGGTGCTTACGAGCGCGGTGAACGAATGATTTCGGTTCCTCGCCTTGAGCGCCTCGCAAACTTTTATGGTGTAACCGTCGACCAGTTGCTTCCGCGCGATAAGCAGCGCGAGGGGGATACCCAAAGCCAAAGTGCTGCACCCACAAAGTTGCGCATTGATGTGGCGAAGCTTTCATTGCGCGAAGGCAAAGAGTTCAAGATGCTTGAACGCCTGTTGCGCATGATCCAGGTGCAGCGCCAAGACTTCAATGGCAAAGTAATTACTGTTCGCGCGCACGACACCAGGGCAATTGCGGTCATGTTGGATGTTGCAGTAGACGATGTTGGTGCAAAACTTGCCGAACTTGATTTGCTCTTTGTGCCGCCAACCGCGTAATTGTTGATGCACCAAGCGGCTGGTCTCCACGGCGTGTATGTGCACATTCCGTTTTGTGCCAAGCGTTGTGACTATTGCGCATTTGCCACATTTACCGACAGGCATCATTTGCAGGGCGAGTATGTGCAGGCATTGCGCAAGCACATTCGAACGCTCGTAGCAGACGGTATGTCGGCAGCGACAAGTGTGTTCGTTGGGGGAGGCACGCCAACCATGCTTCCAGCCGAAGAGTTGCTGAGTGTGCTTGCAGAAATTCCCCTGGCATCGCGTGCAGAAGTAACCGTTGAGTGCAACCCCGATGACATCACGCTCGCCATGATGCAGCAGTACTTGCGTGGTGGAGTAAATCGGGTGAGTGTTGGCGTGCAGTCGACGGTTGATCATGTTCTGAAATCGCTTGGACGTACACATAATCCGGAAAATGTTCAACGTGCGGTGGCGCACATCAAACAAGCAGGCTTTGCAACTTTCAATCTCGACATTATGTATGGGGCAGCAGGCGAGACATTTGTTGATTGGAAGCAAACGGTTTCCGATGTGATTGATCTTGATCCTCCTCACGTGTCGGCATACGGGCTCACGATTGAAGCAAATACACCACTTGCAACTCAACCCGAACGACACCCCGATGATGACGATCAAGCTGACAAGTACGAATGGGTGGACGATCACTTCGCCAATGCAGGTTTGCTCAACTATGAGATATCTAACTGGGCAAAGCCAGGTCATGAATGTGCGCACAACTACTTGTATTGGATGCAAGGCAATTACGACGGAATTGGTTGTGCAGCGCACGCGCACAAGGACGGCACCCGCTGGTGGAATGTCCGCACTCCAGATCGGTACATCGAAATGATCAATAACGGAGAAAATCCAGTGTCGTCTAGCGAAGTGCTTGACGAAGAGACAAAATCGCTAGAGCAGATGCAGCTGCTTATTCGCACACGCGAGGGAGTGCCTACGTCTGCGTTTTCCCCAGATGACCGCTCGCATCTTGAAGGCCTTATTGAATTGCGTGAAGACCGTTATGTGTTGACGAGGGCGGGCCGATTGATGGCCAACGAAGTAAGCATTCGACTGCGTGGTGTGCAAACAAGCCAGTAGTATGTGTGATGTAAGGGCGCGTAGCTCAGTTGGTTAGAGCACTACCTCGACATGGTAGGGGTCCCGGGTTCGAGTCCCGTCGCGCCCACAAGTTACATAGTGTGAGTTTTTCACAAGGGGTAACTCTCTAGATTCAGAGTTATTACTCAAAGTGTGAAAATGTGTTGGACGCCCAGAACATGGTGCGTAGCCTCGGCGCATGGGAAAAAAACGGTATAAAATTGGATTTGTCTTTACTCTGCTTGTTGCTTCGTTGAGCTTGTTGCATCCGAGTCTGAGCCCGGCTCAAGCAAAAAATGGTGAGGACGACGTGTGTCTCGCTGGAGACGATGAAGACTGTGACGTCATTGCTCCTAGCGTTATTTCACTCACACAATCGGGATCGGCAGGTTCGACAGTAGGTGTTTGTGGCCCTGTGATTGTCACCATTACGTTGTCGGAGGATTCCGAAGATTTTATTGCGACTGATGTAGCAGTTTCAGCTGGCGTTCTCAGTGATTGGATCGAGATTTCTCACACCGTATACACGGCAGTATTCACCCCTCCTGCAGATTCAACGGGTTCTGCAGTATTTACCATTGCAGCGGGCACGTTTACAGATGATGCGGCGAATCCCAACATTTTATTTACATCTGAAGCCATTCCATTTGACACACAATCGCCAACAGTGGCAATAACAAGGTCTGGTGCTGGATCGTTAGGCGAGGGACAAACTTCAACAATTACCTTTACGCTTTCGGAGCCGTCGTCCAATTTCACTTTTGGTGACGTAGTCGTCTCATCTGGTAACTTGAGTGCTTGGAACCCTGTTTCTCCAACTGTTTACACTGCAACTTTTACTCCTCCAGCGGATTCAACTGGTGAATCAACCATTTCAATTGCTGCGGGGACTTTTACTGACTCATGTAATCTCAGCAAGTCAAATGTGAATTCAGGAGATCAGTTCGACACCATTACAATCCTTCACGACACTCGAGTGGTGATTGCACCACCGCCACCGCCTCCAACTCCTCCAGCCCCTGTGGTAGCCCCAACAACGACGACGCCGGCGCCTCCTGTTGCATTGCCAACACGTGCTGTGGCCCCCGAGAAAAAGCAAGTTTCAACTCGCGTGTATTTCGGACTTCGCTCCTCGGTGCTTACCCCTGTGGCAAAACAAACATTGAAAGAAGCAGTTAAGGGACTTCCAAAGGACCAGAGTTTCGAAGTTGTTGTGATGGGCATGGTGCAATTCTCTAAGGATAAATCAAACGTTCAGCCACTAGCTGCTCGTCGTGCCGAAGCCGTTCGCGCATACCTTCTCACTCTTGGGATCAAGGGTAAATATGAGGTGAGCACTCGTGGGATAGTCGGAGATACGGCAGCCGCGCGCCGCGCGATTGCGACCGTTGTTTATTCCTGATTGTTGCGAGCAACAACTTCTTCAGACTCTCGCGCTGCGGCCTTAAATATTCCCTTACTCATGAGGGAGACCTCTGTTCGACGGCGTTTGTCGTAAACAGCGGCGCGGTCAGCGTGGATTGAAGGATCTTCTGGTTCTGCCCATCCTGCCAAATCGGCAAGATGGCAGGCCAGGCGAATATCAGTTTCGGCAAGGTCGATAGATCGATTCATCAGTATTCGTGCTCCTCCGGCGAGTGCTGCAAGTTCTTGTGCCACCACAGCATCGGGTGCAGGCTTCAGTCGTGAAGCGGCTCCGTCCCACCAACCCCCATACAGACGCCAAATATTACGCACAACGAACTCTGGTTCATCGTAAAAAGGTCGCATGTATGGCTTGTCGAGAACACTCTGCGGAACTTTTACCGTGTGAATAATTGCGTCAAGTGTTTCTCCGGCGTTCATCATCTCAATCACTTGCATCACCAGTGACTCAAGTGAAGACGCAATGTCATCAAGCACCATGGCAATTCGAGCTTTGCCCTCAATCGGTAATCCGTGGGCGGGGAGCAGTAACTCTGGGCCTTGAGCGATCATTCGGCGCAGTGCCTGAGCCCATTCCAGTGCGTAGCGCTGCACTTTTTGTGGGTTGCCTGCGTTTGGGTAATTCCAAATCACGAAGTCGCCGGTGAAGATCCATTTCTTCTCTGGAATCCAACCCCACAAGTGGTCATCGGTTTCGCCGCGCGCATGGTGAAATTCCACACGTGTTCCACCCGCGTTGATGGTCAGTTGTTCCCGAAATGATTCGTCCGTTCGCATGGTTGCTCGCGGCAAGAATCGCTGCAGGTTCTCGCCAATACTGAGGCCCATCTCCGAGCGAGTTCCACCAAATTGGCGCTGATTAATGCGCACATTCCATTCATTCGTGGTGTTGTAGCGGTCAATGCGCACGTCAACATTTTCGTGACCAATGACGTGCGGCTTTGGTGCGCCGGATCTTTCGGCATCTTTGGCGAAAGCGAAGCTTCCACCGACGTGATCTGCATGACCATGTGTGTAAACCAAGTGACTAATTGGGGCTTTTCGCCAGGTGCGTATGGAGTCAACAACCGCAACGCCGCTTCCCGCGCCAGATGCGTCGAAGCACATCAGACCGTTTCCGGTGTCCCACACCACGCTGTGACTGAAGCTTTCAACGATGGCCAAGTTGTCGGCTAACTCGGTGATGTCGTTGGTGACCCGATTCAGTGGTTGATCAACGATTCCCGAGTCGATGACTTTGGTGGAAAGTTCTATTGGGTGCATGAATGCACCTTATTCCAATCGGGAACCTATTTTTTGGATGAAGGTTCTTTTGGCAGACCGAGTACGCGCTCGCCAAGGATATTGCGCATCACGTTCGACGTTCCGCCCATGATGGTGTAGCCCGACGCATAGGCCAAGCCTTGGGTTACGTCGTCCCACATCATCGCGTCTGCACCAAATACTTTGAAGACAAAGTTGGCGATCTTTGTTTCGAGTTCGGTGCAGAAACACTTTGTTGCTGCAGAGAAACCCGCTGGTGCTTGCCTCAGTGTTTCGCGAATCACCAGAATTCTTCCGATGCGGTATCCAATTTCAATGTTTGCAATTTCTTGACGGACGCGGAAATCGTTGGTGTCTGCGCGCTGCACAGCCATGTCATACAGCGCTTTGTTTGACACCAGTCGGTCAATGCCGCCACGTTCGTGTTCTAGTTGGCGCATCGTTTGCGCAAAAGCTCCACCTTGCTGACCAACCAAGTTGTTCTTCGGCACGCGCACATCGGTGTAAAACACTTCGCAAAAGTGGCGATTTGTGGTCATGTCCTGAATAGGTCGAACATCAATTCCTGGAGTGTTCATTGGCACGATGATTTCGCTGATTCCCGCATGTGGCGGGCCATCATTGCTTGT
This sequence comes from Ilumatobacteraceae bacterium, assembly GCA_044362135.1. Classification (GTDB taxonomy): domain Bacteria; phylum Actinomycetota; class Acidimicrobiia; order Acidimicrobiales; family Ilumatobacteraceae; genus UBA3006. The sequence goes on from JBIKHN010000056.1 coordinate 6,876, forward strand.
TCTGCAGATGAGGTAGCAGTAGTCGGCAACTTCACCAAAACTTGTCCAAATTTTCTGTCCGTTGATTACCCATTCATCGCCATCAAGTTGGGCAAACGTTTTCAACGAGGCAAGGTCGCTGCCAGCATTTGGTTCGCTCATGCCGATGCACCATGTGGTTTTTCCGGCGAGCATGTCGGGGAGGAACACGTCTTGTTGCTCTTTTGTGCCATAGGCAATAAGCGCTGGCCCCATTTGTCGATCAGCAAACCACGAAGCTGCAATTGGCGCACCGGCTGAAATCATTTCCTCGGCAACAATCAATCGCTCGATTCCCGGACGACCACCGCCACCAAATTCGGTTGGCCACGTCATGCCAATCCATCCGTGACCAGCAAGTTCCTGCGAGAACTCTTTGGAGTAACCGTTCATCCATGTGTCGTTGAACCGTCCGTAACGGGCAACTGCATCCAGGGCAACGGTTCGCGCCTTGGAGCGAAGCGCAATGTGCTCTGGCGACCAGTCAAAATCCACAGACAAATGGTACGGGGTGGAAGCAGTTTGGCCCGTGGCGAGCGCCCTAAATGGCCAGTGGGCTAATGTGTACAAGTCAGATACAAGTTGGTCGAACTCAGCATCGGAGCTCAGCAATGGCAACCAAAATCAAAGTCGTAAACCCAGTCGTCGAACTTGATGGCGACGAAATGACGCGCATCATGTGGCAGTTCATCAAGGACCGTCTCATTTTGCCGTACCTCGACATCAACCTTGAGTACTACGACCTGAGTATCGAAAATCGCGATGCGACAAACGATCAAGTGACCATCGATTCAGCCAATGCCATTTTGAAGCACGGAGTTGGCGTGAAGTGCGCAACCATCACACCAGATGAAGCCCGTGTAAAAGAATTCAACTTGAAGCAAATGTGGAAGTCGCCAAACGGCACCATCCGCAACATTTTGGACGGAGTGGTTTTCCGTGAGCCGATCATTTGTCGGAACATTCCAAAATTGGTTCCAGGTTGGACAAAGCCAATCGTGATTGGTCGTCATGCTCACGGCGATCAATACAAGGCAACAGACTTCTTGGTACCTGGTGAAGGAACCGTCACCATGACCTATGTGCCAAAAGATGGAAGCAAGCCAATTGAAATGAAAGTTGCCGACTTCAAGGCTTCAGGCGTGGTCATGGGCATGTACAACTTCGATGAGTCAATTCGAAACTTTGCTCGTGCGACTATGAACTATTCGTTGCAGCGCAATTACCCGTTGTTCCTCAGCACGAAGAACACCATCTTGAAGGCCTACGACGGTCGATTCAAAGACTTGTTTGAAGAAGTGTTCAACGCCGAATTCAAAGCACAGTTCGACAAGCAAGGTCTCACCTACGAGCACCGTCTCATCGACGACATGGTGGCATGCATGTTGCGTTGGGAGGGTGGATATGTATGGGCATGCAAGAACTATGACGGTGACGTGCAGTCCGACATTGTTGCGCAAGGTTTCGGTTCACTCGGGCTCATGACGTCTGTGTTGGCAACGCCAGATGGGCGAGTGCTGGAGTCGGAAGCCGCGCACGGAACGGTGACCCGCCACTATCGCGATCACCAAGCCGGCAAGAAAACATCGACTAACCCAATTGCATCGATCTATGCATGGACACGTGGTCTTGAGCATCGGGGAAAGCTTGACGGCACGCCTGAATTGATTGACTTTGCACGC
>JBIKHN010000161.1:0-3005 GCA_044362135.1 Ilumatobacteraceae bacterium
AAGCCGCCACAACATTTGGTGCAACTGACCGCCAAGTTCTGTGGGGTGTCCGCATTCCACTGGCAATGCCAAGCATCATTTTGGCAATTAACCAAATGGTGATGATGGTGCTCGCGATGGCCATCATCGCTGGAATGGTTGGTGGTGGCGGCCTGGGTTACCGGTCAATCGAGGCGTTAACCGGACCAAATAAAGGACTCGGCGCAGAAGTTGGAATTGCCATTGTGATTATGGCAACAATTTTGGATCGCCTCACGCAGTCAACTGCAAAGCGCTTGCAAGCGCCAGCGGCGATTTAGCAGCAACTATTTTGTTGGGAACGCGCCGAGCATTTTTGCTGCGGACAATGTGTTTTCCAACAAGCAACCAATAGTCATTGGGCCAGTTCCACCAGGCATTGGTGTAATTGCACCAGCAACTGCTTGTACTGAATCGAAATCGACGTCGCCAACAATTTTTGCTTCTTCGCGCGACACACCAACATCAATCACCGTTGCGCCAGGCTTGACGTGGTCTGCAGTGATGAGTCGAGCAATACCAACGCACGACACGATGATGTCTGCTTCGCGACAATAGGCCTTCAAATCTTCTGGCGATGTGTGCGAATGCGTGCACGTTGTTGTGGCATCGCCGCCCTTGCGGAGGAACAGCAACAATTGTGGAAGTCCGGTGAGCGTTGAGCGTCCGATAACTACAACCTTCTTACCCTTGGTAGGAATTTCGTAGCGCTCGAGTAAACGCATCACGCCGAGCGGCGTACACGGTGCGTGACCAGGAAGGCCGCGCAGCAACCTACCCATACTTCGCTCGGTGAGACCGTCAACGTCTTTTTCTGGTGGCAACAATGCAAGTACTGGTTCTGCGTCAAGATGCTTCGGCAACGGCAACTGCACCAAAATTCCATGCACCGTTGGGTCCGCAGCAAGTTTGCGCACTTCTGCTTCAACTTGTTCTTGTGTCGCATCATCTTCAAGATGCACGCCAACAGAAATCATTCCTGCTTCTTGTGCTTTCTTGTGCTTGCTTGCCACATAAATATGACTTGGCTTATCGCCACCAACCAACACCGTTGCCAAGCACACTGCTGGCGAACCAGCAGCCTCGATCTCTTTGCGCAAACGCGCAACAGTTTCGTCGCGCAAGTTATTGCCATCCATCAAGATGGCGCCACCCGGCGTGCGCTTGTATTCAGTGCTCATGAAAGACCGACAATTTCGCCGTTCTCATCAAAGTCGATGATCGCTGCGGCTGGCTTTGTTCCAAGACCTGGCAGTGTGCGCATGTCGCCACAAATTGGGTATACAAAGCCTGCTCCAACCGATGCGCGCACTTCGCGCACGTTGAGTGTGTGGCCCTTCGGTGCACCCTTCAATGATGCATCGCCCGAGATGGACAAGTGAGTCTTGGCAATACACACTGGCAAATGACCGAAGCCGTTGTCGGTGTAGTTCTTCAACTGCTTGGTAGCAAGAGCCGAATAGGTCACGTTTGCAGCGCCGTAAATGGTCTTTGCAACAGTCTCAATTTTTTCCTTGAGTGAAGCTTCGTCCTTGTACAACATGTGGAAGTTGTTCTTCTCGTTGCAAGCCTCTTCAACAGCCTTTGCCAACTCAACTGCGCCAGCGCCACCGTCTGCGAAGTGTGTGCACAATGCAACACGAGCTCCTGCGGACAAGGCAATCTTGCGAATTGCTTCATGCTCTGACGCATGGTCGGTTGGGAATGAGTTAATGGCAACAACTGGAACCACGCCGTGCGCCTTGACGTTTTCGATTTGTGCGCGCAAGTTCTCGCCACCCGACTCAACGTCTGCTGGGTTTTCTGCGAGCAAGTCTGGAGGCAATGCCTTACCTGCAACGATCTTGTACTTACCGGAGTGAGCCTTTAATGCACGCACTGTTGTTACCAACACTGCTGCGTCTGGGGTCATGCCCGAGTAACGGCACTTGATGTTGAAGAAGCGCTCCGCACCCATGTCGGCGCCGAATCCTGCTTCGGTGATGAGGTAGTCACCACAGTGAATGCCGATCATGTCACCGATGATGGATGAGTTACCGTGCGCAATGTTTCCGAATGGACCTGCGTGCACGATTACTGGAGTGTTCTCCAACGTCTGCAAGAGGTTTGGCTTAATTGCATCGCGCATGATGACCGACATTGAGCCTGCAGCGCTGAGCTGCTCTGCTGTTACTGGTTCACCCTTGGTGTTGTAACCAACAACGATGCGAGCGAAACGCTTACGCATGTCATCGAGCGATGTTGACAATGCAAGAATCGCCATCACTTCTGATGCAGCAGTGATGTCGAATCCGGTTTGACGAACAACGCCGTCTTCCTTGGTTCCAAGGCCAACAATGATGTTGCGCAATGAGCGATCGTTCACATCGATTACTCGGCGCCATGTGATGTTGTCCATGTCGAGGTCGAGTTCGTTGCCCTGATGCAAATGGTTGTCCACCATTGCTGACAAGAGGTTGTGCGCTGCGGTTACCGCGTGGAAGTCACCGGTGAGGTGCAAGTTGAGCAATTCCATTGGAATAACTTGGCTATAGCCGCCACCAGCAGCGCCGCCCTTAATTCCAAAGGTTGGCCCCATGGATGGCTGACGAAGACTGATGATTGCGTTCTTGCCGATGTGCTTGAACGCCTGACCAAGTCCAACTGTTGTTGTGGTCTTTCCTTCGCCGAGTGGCGTAGGTGTGATTGCTGTAACCACGACGTACTTTGCCTTCGGACGCGACTTCAATTCATTGATTGCATCGAGACTGATTTTTGCAAGGCTCTTACCGTAAGGCTCAAGCAGATGTTCGCCGATGCCCATCTGGGCAGCGATGTCCTTCAACGGCAGTGGCTTACCCTGACGAGCAATTTCGAGATCTGATGGAAACGACATATTGGAGACTCCCCGGTCAATGGCCACCACGTGGCGATTTGGTCGCACCACTATATAGGAGCGATGGTGCCTGATATATGACAAACCCCATATGGATTTGCCCAGAGTTTCC
>JBIKHN010000061.1:0-8180 GCA_044362135.1 Ilumatobacteraceae bacterium
ATCGCCACATTGGGAGGTCTACAGCGACCATGGCGACGCCAACCTCCTCGAGGAGTTCCGCGCCCGCGTTCTAGCCCGTCTGGTGCTGTTGCCTCGTAACGACCCACAGTTCCGCCGTAATCAAGAGCGCGTGAACCGGGATGCTGAGCGCGAGCGCATCAGCGTTGAGTGGGAACTCGGCTACAACGACGCTGAGTAACTTTCGGTAAACAGCCAATGACATCTTGGCGAAATTTCTTCAAATCCCGAATCGCCCAACAAAGCGGTTCTTACGATTCAGGAATCGACGCACGAATTATCAACCGTGAGCTCAGTTGGCTCGACTTCAATGCTCGTGTTTTGGCAATGGCGAGCGACACGGGAGTACCGCTGTTAGAGCGCTGCCGATTTGTTTCAATCTTTAGTAGCAACCTTGATGAATTTTTTCAGATTCGAGTTGCAGCGCTCAAAGGACAAATTGCTGGCGATGTACATGCGCAAACACCGGATGGTCGAACTCCGGAACATCAGCTGAATGACATTCGCAGAATTGCAAAGAACCTTGTTGCGCAGCAAGAACGAGTGTGGCTTGACGAACTTGTTCCTCAACTTGCCGAAAACAACATTCACATTTCCTCCTGGAAGATGTTGTCGGCAGTTGATCGCGAACATCTCACTGGGGTTTTCGAATCCCGAATTTTTCCAGTTCTCACACCACTTGCCGTAGACCCTGCTCATCCGTTTCCATATATTTCCAATCTTGCGCTCAGTCTTGCCATCGTGGTGCGCGATCCGAAGTCTGGTGAAGAACGTTTTGCGCGAGTAAAACTGCCACAAACATTTCCACGTTTTTTCCAATTGCCAGATTCGTTCACATTCGTGAGCATTGAAGAAATTGTTAGCGCCAATCTTCCCCGACTGTTTCCAGGAATGGAGATCGTGCAGTGCCATGCATTCCGCGTTACGCGCAATGCCGACCTCTCTGTTGATGACGAAGACGCGGAGGACCTCTTGGCTGCGGTAGAGATGGAATTGCGCCGTCGTCGGTTTGGTAAAGCAGTTCGCCTTGAAGTTCCCGAAGCAATGTCGAGCGACCTAGTTGCGCTGCTTATTGACGAACTAGAAATTGACGCTGAAGATGTGTCGCGACACGCAACATGTATTGATCTCACTTCGCTCAATCAGTTTGCAAACTTAAACATTGCGAAACTGCGCCACGCGCCGTGGCCACCGCTTACCGCCGGTCGTTTGCAGGCGGTGGAAGAGGGTGAAAAGTCAATATTTGCGGTCATTCGTGAGCGCCAATTGCTGGTGCATCATCCCCACGAATCTTTTAGCACTTCGGTTGAAACCTTTGTCAAGCAGGCAGCACTTGACCCAAACGTGCAGTCAATAAAAATGACCTTGTATCGCACGTCCGGCGACTCATCTATTGCGATGCACTTGATTAAGGCTGCCGAAATGGGTAAGCAAGTTGCAGTGGTGCTTGAACTGAAAGCCCGATTCGACGAGGCGCGAAATGTGTCGTGGGCGAAAGAACTTGAATACGCCGGCGTGCACGTGACTTACGGAATTGTTGGCTTAAAAACGCACGCAAAATGCGTTCTTGTTGTGCGTAACGACCCGGACAAGATGCGTCGCTATGTGCATATTGGAACTGGTAACTACAACTCCACAACTGCACGACTGTATGAGGACATTGGGTTCTTCACATGCGAAGATGCCATTGGTTCAGATGTTGCAGAACTCTTCAACTTCCTCACTGGATACGCACAAGAACCCGACTATGAAGTGTTATTGGTTGCGCCTCGTCAATTGCGAGATCGCATTGTTGCGCTCATAGACAAGGAAGCAACGTTTGGCGATGCAGGAAAGATCACCATCAAGATCAACTCAATTTCAGACCCTGCAGTTATTGAGGCTTTGTACCGTGCCAGTGGCGCTGGCGTGCAAATCAACCTGATTGTGCGGGGTATTTGTTGCATCCGTGCAGGTGTTGAGGGCATGTCTGAAAACATTGTGGTGCGATCAATCCTTGGCCGTTATTTGGAACATTCGCGTGTATACCGATTTGAGCATGGCCTCGATGACAACGAACCGTTGCACCTCATTGGTTCTGCCGACATGATGGGTCGCAATTTGGATGGACGTGTTGAAGCGCTAGCGCCACTCACTCATCCGAAGCACCGTATGTGGCTTGACACCGTGCTTGGATTCTTGCTTGATGATGCTTCGACCCATTTCTTACTCCGAAGCGACAATTGCTGGGAGCGCATTGGATCCGTTGCGGAGTCGGGTGATGCTCAAAAGAAGTTGCACGAGTGGGTTGTTGCCACTCAAGTGCGATAATTCAGGTTCGTTCACCTGGTAGTAATCTGTAGTTCGGTTGAACGTAACCCTGAGAGAATAGGTTGGTCACGTGGAAGAACTTCGCAGTACGTTTCATAAAGAGATTGAAGAAATTCGCAACGAGGTAATGGAGCTTGGCCAGTCGGTCATTTCCGCCATTCCACGCGCTACTGCTGTTTTGCTCACTGGTGACTTGGAGGCTGCCGACTATTTGGTTCAGGCAGATGATGAAATTGACGCCCGCGCAATTCAGGTTGAAGAGAAATGCTTTCAAGAATTGGCATTGCAGTCGCCGGTTGCTGGCGACCTTCGCGAACTTGTTTCCATGATCAAAATTGCAGGCGAAATAGAACGCTCTGCAGACCTTGCCGTAAACATTTGCAAAGCAGCCCGTCGCATTTATGGTCACAAAATTGATCCTGAGTTGAGTGATTTGATTGCAAAAATGAGCGAGCAGGCGCAGCAATTGTTCATTTCCACTATGGAAGCGTTCAGAGACCATGACGCTGCAAAGGCAGCAGCAATCGACGACATGGACTCATTCCTCGACGGATTGCATCGACGTTTCATTGCAGAAATTTTCGAAATCCATGCACGTGAATCAATTGACCTGCAAGTTGCCGTGCAGTTGGCAATGGTCGCTCGTTTCTATGAGCGCATTGGCGATCACGCGGTAAACGTTGGCGAGCGCACTCGATTCATCGTTACGGGTTGGAAGCCAGAACTTAAGGGTGCGGCTCGTTTCCAGGCTCGCCTCGACGCAACCGGTGAAATTCCTAGGCCATAGGTTTCAATGTCGGCCGATCTTCCCGTTGTTTTCCTTGTTGAGGACGAAGAGACGTTTGTAGAGGCCCTTGAAATTGGATTAAAGCGCGAAGGTTTCCGTGTGCATGTTGCTCGTGATGGCGCGGAAGCACTGGCCATGTTTGAAGGCGTGAAAGCAGACATTGTGTTGCTGGACGTGATGTTGCCGAAAATTTCGGGAACTGATGTGTGTCGAGAGATTCGCAAAAAGAGCCAAGTGCCAATCATTATGGTGTCGGCAAAGGGTTCCGAAATAGACACTGTGGTTGGTCTTGAAGTTGGTGCAGACGATTATATCGTGAAGCCGTACAGGTTGCGCGAGCTGGTGGCACGCATTCGTGCAGCATTGCGTCGCAGTTCGCTCACGCCAACCGAAATTGAAGAAGTGGGTATTGGAACCGTCAGCATTGGCGACGTATCCATTGACCCAGAGCAACACATCGTCACCGTGCGTGGCGAAGTGACCAAGCTTCCATTGAAAGAATTTGAGTTGTTGTATGTACTCATGGCTAACGCTGGGCGAGTGCTCACGCGCGAAACCCTCATTGACCGCGTGTGGGGAACTGACTACTACGGCGACACCAAGACGCTTGATGTGCATATCAAGCGGCTTCGCTCAAAGGTCGAGTTAGACCCAGCAGTGCCCACACGCGTGGCAACCATCCGCGGGTTGGGCTACAAGTATGAGAAAGTTGTTGCATAGCAACACTGACTACTCCATTACAACGCCTGTCGCGCGTTCACATCATGATGGTTGCCGGTGAAGCAGCACTTGCGGTTTCGTTAGCCGATTCGCTGTTTCTGTCAATTAGTCCAGATGCCGCTCGAAGCAAGGTGCTGTTCTTTCTTGCATTCAGCTTTGCTCCATTTGTGGTGTTGTCAAAGGGCATAAGCCCTTTCCTTGACCGAATGCCGGGTGGTCGAAGAATGACGGTGTTCATTGTGGGTATCTTGCGAGCAATTGTCGTGCTGGCGATGGCTCGCTATTTGCAATCCGTGTTGCTGTTTCCACTGGCATTTGCTTCATTGATTCTGGCCAAGGTGTATCAAGTGTCGCGCTCGGCAATGATGCCGACGGTTGTACATAACGATGCCGAACTGATGTCGGCAAATGGAAAATTCGGCAGACTCACCGGAATTGTTGGTTTCGCAGCAGGCGGACCTGCGGTTCTGTTCCAGCGAATTGACACTCATTTGTCGCTTGTGATGTCGGCGATTGCGTTTGTGCTTGCTGCAACGATGACGCTGAAGTTGCCACGCCATGTTGCTGCTGTAAGGAACAAGGCAACTCGCGCGGAACGCGAAGAAATGAGCACTCCAGAAATCATTCGTGCTGCTGTTGCGATGTCGTCATTGCGAGCAACGAGTGGATTCATGATGCTGCACTTGGCGTTTTGGTTGCGCAATGAAAAGGCCGGACTTGCGTGGTTCGGCTTCGCTCTTGCAATTGGTTCTGCCAGCACTCTGTTGGCTAACTCAATTGGTGCGTCGCTGACGAGAAAATTGAATCATCACAGTATTCTGGTGAGTTCGTTGTGCGTGATTGCCATAACGGGAATCATTTCGGCCCTCAACGGGAGCATCACTGCCGGAATCGTGCTTGCTGGAGTGGTGAACGGTTTTGGTGCAATTGGCAAACTGGCTTTTGACTCAATCGTGCAGCAACATGCACCCGACGCCAACCGGTCACGAGTGTTTGCACAATACGAAACGCGAAATCAGTTGTTTCAGGTTGCCGGTGGGTTGCTTGCGGTGCTGTTCGTGCCCAGTGGGGCGGTGGGGTTTGCATTCGTTGGCGCTTACGCAGCCATTGCCACTGCGTACTACGCCTTTAAGTACTAGCTATTCGCTGATATCGCGTTGCTCAACATTGAGGCGAGCAAGCCACAATCCAGGGGCGTCTAATTCATTAGGTGTCGGCAGGTTCCCCGCAGCGCTAAACAACGATGCGAGTCCTTCATGGCCGGCACGCTCCACAACTCCTGCTGCGAATGAATGGCCGCGGTCCACCTGCTGGCGAGTGAGACGCAGTCCAAGCAGTTGTTCAACAAAGGTGTCGCTTGGCGAGGCTTCAACTCTGCGACGGCGAACTGCCTCACTAATTTGAGAACTGCCACCCAGCAATGAAGCCGAAATGGTGTCGACCGCATGGTCGATGTAGCCAATGATGGCAGCGATCATGGCATCGAGTGATGGTGCTTGGGCTTCCTGCGAGCCAGAACGCACAGCTCCAAGAATGATGGTGGGGTCGGTGAGAAATTTCTGCATCATGGCCATTGGGTCACTGGTGCCCAGATCCAAACTGGTGAGGCGTTCCATGAGTGCGTTTGGATTCGGCGAGAACCCGCCGATGTATGAACTGATTGCAGCGCTTACTGCAGTACGAATATGCGTCGATGTGAGAACTGCGTGTGAGGTGAGTTCGTGAATGAGCACCCACATGCGCATGTCATCGACGGGAATACTCCAGTCGTTTGCAAACTCGTCAACGTTTGATGCAACGATGAGCATTTGATCACGTGGTTCGCGCGGAAGAGGTAAGTCGTATTGCCCAAACGACTTAAGCGCCAGTTGGCCAACCATGGTTCCAACGGACATTCCCATCATTGCTGGTGCCATCATTTTGTTTAACGACGCCATCATGTTCATCATTGGGTCGTCTTGATGTACGTCGAGTGCTTCGGTTGGAATGATCGGTGATCCGCTTAACGACGTTGCAAGTTCGTTAAACAACGGCTTGTACGACTCAAGTGTGTGATGCACCCACATCGAACGATTGACCACAACAACCTGAGGCAACTTGCCCGCTGAAGCGGTGTCAAGACCTGTGTGGTTGCGCACATGAAGGTCGGCAATCGGCACCAATTGCTCAATGCCCACTCGGGCGGCTGGGTCGACGTTTGGCTCGGTGGAGTTGCCAGAAAGTGCTGTCATCATTGCCGTTTGGCGCGCAACATCCCACTGCAAAGGCCCCTGAGAACTCATGGCTTTTGCCATATCCCCAAAGAATGGCAATCCTGAAAATGGGTTTTCGTTAGGGCTGTCCGACATTGCTTTCCAGCCTATGGAGCACGTCGACCAATTGACGAGTGGGAACTACCCAATGTGCACCATTGAGCTCAACGCACCAACCAATGAGTTGTTGCAAGGAATCAAGTGCGGCTCCTCGGCAATGGTCGTGCATAAAGAAATCAATTGGCCACAGATGGCGTTGCGTTGAATGTGCAGACGAAATTGCAATTCGCGCAACACTCATTCCTTCGGAAGGGGAAGCGATGAACAAACGCTGGCCTTGCCTCATTTCACTCAGCACAGTTGATGGCGGTGTGAGGTTTTGAGCAAGGTTGATGAACTGATGAGTAGACGAATCAACAGAATGCAACCATGCAATTCCGGTGCTGGAGTCCACTTCAAGAACGCGCAGTAACACCGTGGATCCATCAGCGAACCGAGCTTCAATTTCCTCGTTCGGCAAAAGTCCTATTCCACTGCCAACGAAGTATCCAGTTGAGGTGAGTGGAATGACAAAGTCGTCATCAGAGGACATGGTTCCAAGAGCAAGGGGTGCTCGTGTGGCTTGCCGCTGGGTTGTCGCGAGGACAGTTCGTTTTGCCGTGATGGGGGACCATGTGTTTGAGCGGGGGGTAACCACCCAGAGCAGCACGAGGGAGACAGCAAAACTGGTAACTGCCGCGCACGACACGATTGACCGAACTGTGCGCGACGGAAGATGTGGCTCTGGTGTTGAAAGTTGCACATGTTCTGCAACTTCGCTGGGGTGTCGCCACTGCCTTTCGTACGGTGGAAGAGGCGCATTGAAGATAACTTCACCGGATGGATCGGAATTCTCCGAGTGTTCATCATCGTGGTGGTTGTTCGGCACGAGGCGAAGGTTAGTCATGTCAACTTCACAAGGCACGTCGCCCACCTCGGGTACGCTGAACCTGTGACCGAACGCCGAAATCTCCATAACGGCGACACATGGATTGAGCTCACCGAGCAGCCATTGCAGGTCGGGGCAGCATACGACTGGGCGCTGTTACCAAGCTGTGGGGCGGTTGTGGTGTTTTCAGGAACAGTGCGTGACCATTCAGAAGGTCGCACTGATGTTCGAACGCTTACTTATGAGGCATATGAGGAAGAAGTCGTGCCGAAGTGCGTTTCAATTGTTGAAGAGATGCGCCGGCAATGGTCAGACATTGGGCGTGTGGCTCTGTTGCATCGAATTGGTGAATTGCAACTCACCGAATCATCGGTGTTGGTAGTGGTGTCGTCGCCACATCGACCTGCAGCATTTGAAGCAGCACGATTTGGAATTGATGCATTGAAGTCAACTGTTCCAATTTGGAAACATGAGTCGTGGGGCGATGGTGGAGATTGGGCGCAAAGCGCACAGCACATCACGACAATTGATGAGTTGACGAAATCGAAGTCACTTTCATGATCGCGATGGCACCACTCACAATTTTGTTCGCAGCAATTTCTGTTGTTTCGGCGCTAACTCTTGCGTACTTGGTGTGGCAGGAAGGTCAGCGAGTGAACAAGAACAACGGAATGGTCGCTTTTCACAGGCACTTAGACGCACTTTCTGACGATTCGCGGGCGCATTTGCGCCAGCAATTACAAGAATCACGCGATCGGCAGCAGAGGCGGTAATTCAAAATGGCACGTGACTTAGCCATCGACCTTGGCACCGCAAACACCTTGGTGTACATGCAGGGCAGGGGCATTGTGATCAACGAACCCTCAGTTATTGCGGTTAATCGCAAAACGGGAGAAGTGCTGGCAACAGGTCAAGAAGCTTGGGGAATGATCGGCAGAACACCCGGTTACATCGTTGCGGTTCGACCGTTACGTGGCGGTGCAATTACCGACTTTGAAATTACAGAAAAGATGATTCGATTGCTGTTGCAACGTGCAGGCGTATCGCGTTTTTCGCGACCAAAAGTTTTGATCTGCGTGCCATCGGCAATTACAGAAGTTGAACGTCGCGCAGTAACCGATGCAACGCGTCGCGCTGGTGCAGCCGATGCACAGTTGTTAGAACA
>JBIKHN010000162.1:0-2973 GCA_044362135.1 Ilumatobacteraceae bacterium
TGAATTACTTCCTCGCACATCTACAGCAATTTGCTGTAACTCAAGTACTGCAGCACTTGAGTGTTACCTCTCTGGCGTAAAAACTATTTCGTACGTTGACCCAGAAGCTTTGAATTCGAGCCCATTGCGTGGAGTTTCAGGTGCTGTTTTTGTGACATCGAGCGAACAGCTTGATGCGGCGCTCAACGACATATATGCAGACCATCAGCATGGCCAACCGCTCTTGATTATCGACTCAGCGACTCCTCGTTGGAAAGAACTTCTTGCTTAATCAACGCTGAGTAGTCTTTTTGTCGTGAGTGACAATTCTGAACCTTCGCTCATCAATCCCGAGATTCTCGAAACCGAAATCAATGCATTCCAAGCTGCACGTGCTTGGCTTGTGAAGGCAATCAATTCCACCATTGCTGCAAAGGGCTCATGCGTTCTTGTACTGGCAGGGGGAAATTCGGTTAATTCGGTCATGCGCTTGGCGCTGCAAGACGACATCAACTGGTCACACGTGCAACTTGTGCTTGCCGATGAACGTTGCGTGCCTGTAGGTCACACAGACCGTAACGATGTTGCGCTTTCAGCTCTTATCGAATCCGCTTCACTTCGGCATCGCCCGGTCGTGCATGGAATATCGGCAGAACTTGGACCTCAACTGGGCGCGGAGAAGTTATCTGCACAGTTATCAATAATTGGTCAGCCCGACATTGCTCTTTTAGGTGTTGCCGATGACGGACACGTGGCAAGTTTGTTCCCAAATTCGACTGCGTTGTCGGCATCTGAAGATGCTGTACCAGTTACTGACAGCGCAAAAGCCCCACGGGAGCGCGTTTCCTGTTCTTTGAAGTATCTCACCAGTGCTACACACAGAATCGCCCTACAAACAGGGCATAATAAGAGGGATATTTTCGTGCGACTCCAGCAGGGAGAGCGACTTCCGCTTGCATTATTTTCACCAACTCACTGGTTCATGGACTACAGCGCAACGCGTTAATCGGCGTTGTGCACTGAGGACTCCGTGAAAACCGTCATTTTGTGTGGAGGCCTTGGCACTCGAATTCGAGACGTCGCAGACGACATTCCAAAACCAATGATCCGTGTTGGCGGTATGCCGATCATCTGGCATCTCATGAAGTACTACGCATCATTTGGACACACAGAATTTGTGCTGTGCATGGGCTACAAAGGTGAGGTCATTCGAGATTTCTTTCTTTCTGCAATGTCTGCAGAAAGCATGTTGACCACAGTTGATGCGAATACTGAACATGTTCAATTTGCTCCATCTGATGAGTATTCAAATTGGTCAGTAACTCTTGCCAACACTGGACAAGACGCGATGACGGGTGCGCGAATTTACAAGGTTCGCAATTATCTGAACGATGAACCCTTCATGCTCACCTACGGTGATGGCTTGAGCGACATCAATTTGGATGCACTTCTTGCTTTTCATCACTCCAAAAAACTTGCAGTCACCGTTACTGGCGTTCGACCACCAGCTCGGTTCGGTGAACTTCAAATTGATTCCGACGGTATTGCTTCTGGATTTAACGAAAAGCCACAAGCCAGCGCAGGAATGATTTCTGGTGGATTCTTTGTCTGCGAACCTGCAGTATTTGATCACATGAACAGTCAAGAGAATCTTGTCTTCGAACAAGACCCAATGCAATCTCTTGTAGGTGAGAAACTTCTCGCCGTGTATCAACATGACGGTTTTTGGCAATGCATGGACACATTCCGCGATTGGCAATTGCTCAATTCAATGATTGATCAAGAAAAGGCACCATGGAAAGTTTGGTAAACGCTCTCGAGTCATTCCGTGGAAAACGAGTTCTCATTACAGGAGACACGGGTTTCAAGGGCTCATGGTTGAGTTTGTGGCTGCATAATCACGGTGCAGAAGTTTTTGGGTATGCACTTCCGGCGCTGCCCCACTCACACTTCAACGATTTGGCTTTGGATTCGGTAATCAATCATGTAGATGGCGATGTGCGAGATCTTGCCAGTTTGAAGAAGCGCTTTCAAGAAGTTCAACCTCATGTCGTGTTTCACCTTGCAGCGCAACCGATTGTTCGCCTTTCGTATCGCGACCCAGTACAAACTTTTGAGACCAATGTCGGCGGTTCAACGAATATTCTCGAGTGTGTTCGACTTACCGAATCGGTCCAAGCACTGATCTTCATTACCTCAGATAAGTGCTACCGAAATGTTGAGCAAGTTGCCGGATACACCGAAGAAGATGTGCTCGGTGGCAATGACCCGTACAGCGCTTCAAAGGGTGCTGCGGAGCTTGTTTTTGCTGCCTATAACGCATCATTTTTCGCGCACCGCGATGGCCTCATTGCAGCCTCGGCCCGTGCCGGAAACGTTATTGGTGGAGGTGACTGGGCAGAAGATCGCATCATTCCAGACTGCATTCGCTCTCTACAACAAAACACCGCAATCGTTATTCGCAACCCACACGCAACTCGCCCTTGGCAACACGTACTCGAGCCACTGTCTGGATACATCATGCTTGGAAGCGCGATGTTGAAGGGCGATACATCAGTTTCGGGTTCATGGAACTTTGGTCCCCGAGAAGACGAAGTTCGATCTGTTGACGATGTCACTCGCGAAGTCATCAAAGTGTGGGGCGAAGGCACGGTCAAACTTGACGGCAATCAAAATCACCCACATGAAGCAACCTTGCTGCAACTCGATTGTTCAAAGGCTCGTACTGAGCTTGGGTGGCTGCCTCGTTGGGACTTCCTCACAACAATGGACAAAACAGTTTCGTGGTATCAATCTGTTTATCAAGGAACAGATGCCCTGTCGGTAACGCAACAGCAGTTAAGCGAGTATGAAAAGAGCAGCCGTGATTGATGGAGTACTTATCACACCATTACGTCAGATACTGGATGAGCGTGGAAAAGTCATGCACATGCTCAGGTCTACTGATGAGCATTTCACTCAGTTCGGAGAAATTTATTTCTCCACTGTTTTCCC